>CAZJEZ010000009.1:20828-21358 GCA_964545235.1 uncultured Gammaproteobacteria bacterium | reverse complement strand
ATCCCGACCCCATTCCTAGCAGGAACCCGGCGCAACTCCGAAGAGTTACATGAGTGGGTATGCTCTAGAATGTTGTTTGTTTTTGTTTTGCATGTCTGTGACGGCGCGAACGCCATCGAGGACGGAGTGCAGGACATCAACCGACGTCAGTCCAGTTAGCCTGATCCCAACGGCGAACCGGTGAGAACGAGTTTTATGGCCGGACTAGGCGCCAGTTTTACGGTAGCAGAAGGTGCGAGAGGTGATTTCCCGAGATTGAGTCGGGAGCCAGTAGATTGTGGTGTGGCTAAAAAAGAAAGCCACGGGGTTGTCTCTGGCAAAGTATTCCAGAGTCCAACGAAAAGGTGCGGGTGTGGCGACGCGGGGGCATCGCTAGCTCTTAGGCAGCGAGTGCGAGCTGAGGCTCGGCATCTGTGTTTTGGCCCTGTTTAGCGAGTTTGAGCCAAACTCGGCCTGCAATCCAGAGACAGCCGTCCCCGTCGAAACCTGTCATCCCCATGGAAGACCATTATCAATATAGCACGACGCTC
>CAZJEZ010000009.1:11277-20818 GCA_964545235.1 uncultured Gammaproteobacteria bacterium | reverse complement strand
GTATTCCAGAGTCCAACGAAAAGGTGCGGGTGTGGCGACGCGGGGGCATCGCTACGGAAGGTACGATCGGCGGTTCGTGTGAACCTATATCCATCATAGCAGTATTTCGCATGCGTGTCTTGCTGGTATGAAAAAACCGCTCAATGAAGTAAAAAAAGTATACATACGATGTTATCCACATGGTGTGGATAACCCGCTATTCTGTCCAGCAGATGGATAGGTGTCCTTTATGTGACCCAACCACGAGCTCGTTTCCTGGAGTGATAACCGGAACGGCTGGGAGAAGATTGTGGAGAGCGGTTTTTGATAAAGCTAGGATAGGGTGTTCGAGCCCGCAGCTCGTGGTGGTCTCCGGAGGCGTGGCTTTTGTTGAACTAGCCGAGGCCGGTGCCCACGTGGCTTGATGTTCTGAAAAACGGAGGAGGGAGCTCCCTATAGCGATTGTTGAAGATGTGGCTAAGCGTTCCCCAAGGAGTTTTTCAACGGCCAAGGACGTGTCTTCCAGTTGGATGGTTTGCCGTTTTGGTAGAAGTGTACGAAGTAGTTGAGTGCGTATGACGCTGGCGAACTCTTTGTCGGTCGTTCGTAGGGTCCATGATTCATCGGCTGAACAGGGCTGGTTGATGGCGAGAGTTGTACTTGTTGGATTAAGGGCAGCGATTTCAATAGGAATGCGTAGCGAATTACACACGGGGACCAGGTGAATGAATGAAAAAGCGGCTCCCTGCGCTGAAATATCGGCGGAGACAAGTTCGGTTTTCGCCACGTCTTCTATAGGGGTGGATGATTCGAGCAAACGCTTCGTCACAGATCCGCGGAAAACAATAGGACGTTCTTCCGTTCCCGTGATCTCGGCTACACGGAGTTCTCCTCGTGTTTGTGACCAAAACCGCCATCCGGACCATCGGTATGCTTGGATGAGGCGGACGCGTTCCGTTGAGGTTGTCCATGATTGATCGCTTTCTATCTGGATGAGTCCATGTGTTTGGCGTTTGGCGTAGTAGATTTCGAAGCTCGCAAGCGAAGCCCATCGAGGGGAGAGTGTGAATGTATTCCAAGAACCATCTTCCCCGCGCGCCGCTCCAACGATTGTTGGAAAGAAAAAACTTCCGGCATGGAATCCATGTGAACTTACCAAGGCGATCGTGTGTTCAGGAATGGGTACGGGTGTGAACATGGTTACGAACCAGAGAATGGCAAAGACGCTCGCAAGAATGAGCGTTATACCACCAACAATCTTTTTCCACAGACCTTGGATTGGCGCTGTGGCCCCCGACAGAATCGTTGATTCCGATGAAATGGGTGGAAGGAGTTCGTCAACGGGAAGCATTCGGGCGTGGTCCGCGAGGAGCGGAAGCGGGTGGGTTCTTTGGGGCTTCCGGATAGGTGTTCCCTTCGGCGCGTTTCATGGAGAGATTCACGCGTCCTTGCGAGTCGATCTCGTGAACGACCACGTTGACCATGTCGCCAACTTTTACGATGTCAGAGACTTTACCAACGCGGTATGGGGCGAGCTCGCTAATGTGAACCAGGCCATCTACCTTTGGAAGGATTTCAACAAAGGCGCCAAAGTCCATCAAGCGGACAACCGGACCGCGGAACGTTTCGCCAACAGCAACTTCGCGTGTGAGCTGCTTGATCCATTCAACGGCTTTTTGCATGGACTCCTGGTTGACGGAGGTCACCATCACTAACCCGTCGTCTTCGATGTCGATTTCGACTTTGTGTGTAGCGATAATCTCGTTAATCATTTTGCCGCCAGGACCGATGACGTCACGGATACGATCTGGGTTGATTCGGAATGAGACGATGCGAGGCGCGTACGGAGAGAGCTCTGGACGTGGTTCTGCGATGGTAGCTGCCATCACATCAAGAATCTGGAGGCGTGCGGTTTTGGCTTGAGAAAAGGTTTGTTCGACGACGTTCCAAGGAAGCCCCGATGTCTTGGTATCCATCTGGATCGCTGTGATGCCATCGCGTGTTCCGGCGATCTTGAAGTCCATACCACCTTCACCATCCTCTAGATCTTGGAGGTCAGTGATGACTTGATACCGACCCGTTGATTCGTCGCTTGCAAGACCCATGGCGATACCAGCGACAGGGGAGGCGATTGGTACACCTGCATCCAGTAAAGCGAGGGTTGATCCGCAGGTCGCGCCCATTGATGAAGAGCCGTTTGATCCAAGGACTTCGCTGACAACGCGGACGGTATAGGGAAAGGCGTCTTTATTTGGAAGAACAGGCATGAGCGCACGTTCCGCGAGAGCGCCATGTCCGATTTCACGACGGCCTGGGCCACGGTTGCCTTTGGTTTCACCAACGGAATAGGAGGGGAAGTTGTAGTGGTGAAAGTAGCGCTTTGTGGTTTGATATTCCATTGTGTCGAGCGTTTGTTCCATGCCTGGAGAGCCGAGCGTGACGCATGAGAGCACCTGTGTCGAACCACGTTGAAAAAGTGCGGATCCGTGTGTGCGTGGAACGAGACTGACAAGAGAGCCGAGATCGCGAATTTCGGTCATTGCACGACCATCGGCTCGCTTTCCCTCATCCAGCATCAGCTTGGTAATAGCGGTGTCCACGTAGGCGTCCACAAATTCCGTTGCTTTTTTACGTGTCTCTTTACCGATACTTTTTGCTTCAAGATGCGCGTCCACTTCTTTTTTGAGACGGGCGACAGCACCTTTACGATCCGCTTTTGTTTTCAGCGGTACGGCAAATAAGGTTTCTCCCCGTGTGGCGAGAAACGCGTACACTTGTTCGCGAAGAGCGGCGAGTTCTGCTTGCTTTGTCGCGTCTTCCTCGTTTTTTGGTTTGGTTGGATCGATCTTTGTTTTGCCGACCTCTGCGCGAATCTTGTTGATTAGGTCAATAACAGGCCCAAGGTGCTCCAATCCAAATTTCATGGCCGCGAGCATGTCTGCTTCCGGAATGCATTTAGCACCAGCTTCTACCATGATGGTCTTTTCTGACGTTCCCGCGATAACAATATCAAAATCACCCATGTCTGTTTCTATGTAGGTTGGCATGGCGATAAGCTTGCCGTCCTTTCGGCCAACCCGGATGGCGGCAATCGGTCCGTTCCATGGAATATCGGAAATAGCGAGCGCGCAAGAAGCACCGATCAACGATGGTACATCGGCGTCATTTTCTTGGTCATGTGAAAACACCGTGGAAACAACAGCGACTTCGTTCCGTAACGCATCTGGAAAGAGGGGACGGATGGCTCGGTCGATCAAGCGCCCTGACAAAATAGCTTCGTCCGTTGGACGGCCTTCACGTTTGATAAAGCGCGATCCTTTGATGCGGCCCGCCGCATACATGCGTTCTTCAAAATCCACGCTGAGCGGAAAGAAATCCGCTCCTTCGCGTACTTCGCCGAGTGTTGCTGTACAGAGGGCGACGGTATCGCCAAAGCGTACAACGCACGAGCCGTTGGCTTGTTGCGCAAGCTGGCCAAGACTGATGCTCAGGATGCGACCGGCGAATGGAACGGAATACTCTTTTGGATTCTGAATAGGCATACGGATGATTAGTAGGAAATCTTGATGTTACGTTTTGCTTTAGGCGGTTCCGGTTTTTCTTTCGGAGGACGTTCTGTACGGCGTGGTTCAGCGGATGATGTTGGCTCTGGTGCGTCGAGAGTCATGTCGGAAGAGGCTCGATGTCGGGGCGCATGCGCTCGAATCAGGAAAATGTCGGGATCTGAGGAGACGTCGATGAAGGCATCTGCTACTTCTCGAAGGCTTGAGCTTGTCGATTCGGCAAAACCTACAACTTCCGTTCGAACCCCGAGTGATTGGAGATAGTGCACGAGGGGTACAAAGTCGCCATCACCCGTGACGAGAATAATGGTATCGACACGAGAAGCGATCGAGACGGCGTCAACGGCCATGCCTACGTCCCAGTCGGCTTTTTTAGCGCCACTTGAGAATTCTTGGACATCTTTGATTTTGAGTTCAATCCCGTTTTGGAGAAGGGCGTCAAAAAAAGCTTGTTCTTCGCCCGTTTTTGACTTGGCGACATAGGCGATGGCACGGATAATGCGTCGATTGTCGGCGGCGGCCTCAACGAGGGCTGGAAAATTCACTTTGGCGGAAAACATGTGTTTTGCCGAGTGATACATGTTTTGGGTGTCGATAAAAATGGCGACACGTTGGTCTGGGCGAGGAAACATATAAAAAAGATAAAAAGTAACATAGAAATGTTACCAAAAATTGGCTCATTTGTCCAGAAAAATGATTAGAGAGGTTTCTCTAACAATTCACGGTAGTTTGTGCCCGTTTTAAGATCGTCCAGGACCTGTTGTTGGTGGGGGACAATCATTTCTGGGAGCGCGTCTACAGGACACCATTGCAGGTGGTCGCATTTCTCGGGTTCTTGAATGCGTGCGTCACCCGTCCAGGCCCGTATGCGAAAAAAGACGTCTAGATAGACACGATCAGTTGAAAAACGATGGAGGAGTTCGATAAATTCCACATCCGCTTCGTTTGCCTCAAGGCCCGTTTCTTCTTTTAATTCACGTAAAACAGCTTGACGTAGGGATTCGCCATCTTCGAGATGTCCCGCCGGCATATCGTAGTATCCGTCTCGATAACCGGTATTCGCTCTTCGTAAGAGTAGCAGTTCATTTTGTTCATTGATAACCATGGCGTATACGGCGACAAGGCTTCGGTAGCGTTCAGAGCTCATATGAAAACTGTATACCACAAACGTGGTTGGGTGATTGTATATGGATTATAGAAATTTAAAGCTTTTTCGATGAAATAATCGAACGAACGCATTTGCGCAGATCATCTTCTGATGAGTATTCAAAGAAGGTATCACTGATAAAGCGTAGTGATTTAGAGGGTTCTGTGCCTGCACGATACACACAGATGATTTTCTTTTTGAAGTTATTAGCCCAACCAAGTTCGATCCCCATCCCTGTTGATGGATAGGAGACTTCTGCAAGAACAAAGTCGCATGTCGCCAGAGCATCTTTTGAATTGGAAACAATGCCCTCGTGCGGAAGGATAAATGTAACATCGGGTTCCTGGGTGCTTCGAAGCGGGGTATATAAGAGATCCTTATAGTTATAGCTACTTGCGTGTGCTGCGTATATGATCATATGAGTGCTTTATCTCACATTATTAATACTTCGTATAGCTGGAACAGTGTCTTTCTGATTACCTTCATATCCGACTTGATCTTCTTTTCGAGATGGATAACAAAAAGAGCCGAACAAATCCTTGCTCGGCTCGTACGAGTTCGTTAGGGAGCAGATTTCACCTGAGGGAGAGATTGGAGAATGATCCAGCGAAGGTCATCCGAGGTGTCCACTTCCCGTGTCGGTGGAACTTGAAGTGTCTGGACGGTGCGTCCTTGAGGAATGAGGCGTCGCGCTCCACGAAACGCGGATCCTTGCTCGATGAAGTCATCGAAGGAGCTTTCGATGACCCCGGTTCGTTTGTTGGCTGCGTGGATCACGCTTCCGGTGTTTGTTACGATTCCAACGTGTCCTACGCCATCAGTCGGATCGTTGATCCAGTAGTTCATGTAGCCTGATGTAAACACCAGGTCTCCGGCGCTGACTTGATCCGGTGGTACGGGAGTTCCGTATTCTCGTTGTTGGATCGACCGTCGAGGAAGCCAGATGCCTCGCTGGCGATAGATCCATCGCACGAGACTTGAGCAGTCGACGATTCCCGGAGCTTCTGTTGACTTTGCGCCACGGCGATAGACGGAGACGCCTACACAGCTTTGCGCGGTAACGGAGAGGTCTACTTCTACCGTTCGGAAACCCTTGCGTTCGAGAATGATCATCGCTTCGAGATCTGTGATGGGAAGATTGAGTTCCGTGAGGTCGACAGCGCAGCGAGTACCCGTGGCTCGGTATTCCATTTTACTTTTCTTCTGGTGCGTGTTTTGTTGATTGTGCTTGAAGCGTGAGAGCGCAGAGACAAATGCTTTTCTACTAAAAAGAAGGCTCTTCGTTTGTGAAGCTCGACCAAGTCATCAGATGAGCGTTAAGCATCATATATAAGGTGTGAATCTAACAGATTCTTTGTATTTTTGCAAGTATCAAGGGGCTATGGTACGCGATGAGGTGGTATCAAAAATCAAAATTCCCCGGATCTGGGGAAGAAGTGGTCAGCGTTCGCCGTGATGCTCGGTCCAAACGCCTTCGTGTTCGTCGACGAAGTCGGCGAGCGCCTGGTGCACGTCGCTCGTCCAAAGCGTCTCTCGAAGCACGGGGAATTGTTCGGTGAGCTCGGCCAGCTTGGGAAGCTGGTGGCGGAGCACTTGGACCAGAATGCGTGCGTTGTTTCGATCGCGGAACTGCTCGATCGCGTATAGAACGTAGTCCAGTCGTTCGATGAAGTCGAACAGGAGTGTCTCGGTGGGGTGCGCTGCCACGATGGCGCTCATGACCGTGCGTGCGTGGTCCGGAAACGCATCTGGGTTCTTGACCGCGAACTGCAGAAGGAAGGCGATCTCGAGCGGGGCGAAGATTGCGTGGGGCAGCATCTTGAACCGCTTTACGAATGCCAGGTATTCCCGTGCATCCTGATCACTGGTCTTGTCGATGTAGAGGGTATCCTGCCCGAGCTCACCTTCACCGTGATCATGCAGGTGGAGCGCGGTGAGCAGCAGTTCTCCGTCTATATCGACTCTCTTGGTCCGCAGTGCCTGCATCACGACGCGCCCCAGGAGCACGATCGAGTACGAGTGCTGGAGGGAATTCTGTGAGCGTACCCCGCCGTGTGGATCATCTGGCTTGTTGTACTTGGACCAGCGGGGGACGGCTTGCAGTCCGATCTGACCGCTACGCCAGGTCTCGATGAGCGGGTTCCATTCATCAATCAGTTCTTGTACGTGCATCGGGTTCACGCTCCATGGAAGGTTCGAATCAGTCGAAACGGTACTAGCTGGGGAAGGCGAACGCAAACACCCTCCGACAGAGGTCAAGAGGGTGTTGTGTGGGCTGATCTTAGAGTTTGATTTTTGTCATCAACTCGTCGTAGGCCTTGGCGTCTTCGCGCTTGAGGTATTTCATCAAGCGACGGCGCTCACTGACTTTCTTGATGAGACCACGACGAGAGGAAAAGTCCTTCTTGTGTGTCTTCAAGTGCTCCGTGAGCTCTTTGATTTCTTCTGTAAGGATGGCGATCTGGACTTGAGGAGAACCAGTATCTGTCGCGTGGGTTTTGAACTTTTCAATAACTCGCTTCTTTTTGTCTGGTGACAACATAGGGGATCGGCGCGCGTATTGAGCGGAGGCCGTTGTAAGCGCCTTCGAGAGCGTGCGAGAGCAGGCCTTCAAAGCGTATGAGTAAGCGCCGAGATGGTAGCAAAGGATGTTGAAAATGGCAAGGGAAACGGGGTTGGGTTTCAGGAAAACGAAAACGCCGGGTATTGCAGGATACGCGGCGTTTTGTGACCGTGACTCTAGTATAACACACCTGGAAAAGAGGATGGAAGGGTGTTACCCTCCTTTCACTATGTCGAATCGTGATGTTCGTGCCATTGAAGCGCGTGCGCAGGAGCGTTGGGCGCGTGAGTCTATCTATCAGGCAACAACGCGTACAGATGCGGAAAAGTTCTACGCACTCGTTGAGTTTCCATTTCCTTCTGGTGAAGGATTACATGTGGGACACATTCGTTCATACACGGCACTTGATGCATATGCTCGGAAGAAGCGCATGCAGGGATTCAATGTCCTGTATCCCATGGGTTGGGATGCGTTTGGTTTGCCTACGGAAAATTATTCCATCAAGACGCAAACGCCTCCACAGGTGGTTTCGGAACAGAATACGTCGAATTTTCGTCGTCAGCTGCAAGCGCTTGGGATGAGTTTTGATTGGTCGCGCGAAGTTAACACGACAGATCCGGCTTACTATAAGTGGACACAATGGCAGTTTTTGCAATTTTTGAAATACGGACTTGCCTATAAGGCCACCTCGACAATTAACTGGTGCCCAAAGTGCAAAATCGGTCTCGCAAACGAGGAAGCGCAAGGCGGTGTATGTGAGCGTTGCGGGACGGCTGTTGAAGAGCGCGAAAAGGAACAATGGATGTTGCGGATTACCCGGTATGCAGAGCGGTTGATTTCGGATTTGGATACCGTTGACTTTCTTCCAAAGATTAAAGCTCAACAGGTGAACTGGATTGGAAAGAGTGAAGGTGCACACGTGCGGTTCGCGCTACGCGTTCCAGGGCAAGAGCCCGGAAAACACACGGTTGAAGTGTTCACCACGCGTCCAGACACGTTGTTTGGTGTGACGTTTTTGGTCGTGTCTCCGGAACTTGCTAAGAGCTGGATGAAGATTGGATGGAATGCGCCGGAAGCGGTCGTCGCGTATGTGGATCAAGCGCTTAAACAAGCGGAAGACGTGCGTGCGGCGGACGCGAAAGAAAAAACAGGGGTCAATACAGGGGTCATGGCAGTTCACCCTATGACAGGGCACGAAATTCCTGTGTGGGTTGCAGATTATGTTCTTGGAAGTTATGGAACGGGTGCGATTATGGCCGTTCCGGCACATGACGCTCGTGATTACGCATTTGCAAAGATGTTCGGCCTTGAGATCAAGCGCGTGGTTACCCACGATGACATTGGTGATGAGGAGTGTATCGAAGAAGAAGGGGTTGCAACGAACTCTGACTTCTTAAATGGTATGACTACGGAAGAGGCGAAACGCGAAATGACCGGTTGGTTGGAAAAGAGCGGGCTTGGTCGACGTGCGACCACCTATAAACTTCGTGATTGGGTGTTTTCGCGTCAGCGATATTGGGGAGAGCCTATTCCGCTTGTAAAATGCGCGGCGTGTGCGAAGACAAAACAGAAGGCATTGCTCGTGCATGGATTCGGAGGCAGTCCTGATTTTCCGACGATTGTGAATATGCAGCGTGCACTCGAGCGAGCGGGGTTTGAGGTGAGTGCCCCTGCGATCTCGGATGCTATGAAGCCGGATACGAAGTTATGGGTAAGCGAGCTTCTTTCGCACGTACAAGCGCTTGGGCCGGATGACATTATTGTTGCCCATAGCTTGGGTGCCAAGATGATTGTGCATGCCCTTGCCGAAGCGCAGGTGCGTATCCGAGCCTTGTTTTTGCTCGCCCCGGCCATTGGTCCACGTACGGAGGCGGACTGGGATCGATATAAGACAGATCGTGCAGATGTTTCTGACAGTATTATTGAAGAATTTAAGGCGTGTTGGAGTGAGCCGCTCCCGCTGCGCGAGGCGAGCGCCTATGTAGATCGAAAAGAAGTGATTTGGTCGATGGATGACATGCGTGTGCCACGGCCGACACGTGATGTGTACGGTGACGATTGGTATATCCATCTCATGCACGGAGCGAAGCATTTTGTGAGTGACGCGCCCAATACTGAACTGAACGAGACGATTTGTTCCGCGCGTATTACGGAGTGGGTTCCGTTGCCGGAATCATCCCTTCCGCTCACTCTTCCCTCAACGGAAGCCTATACGCCATCAGATGACGGCGAATCACCGCTTGCCGCCATTACGGATTGGGTACACACGACCTGTCCACGATGTGGAGG
>CAZJEZ010000009.1:0-11267 GCA_964545235.1 uncultured Gammaproteobacteria bacterium | reverse complement strand
CGTCGCTACACGCGAAACAGATACCATGCCAAACTGGGCCGGATCTTCTTGGTACTTCTTGCGGTATTGTGATCCACAAAACGACAAGCAATTCGCTTCGCCGGAAGCCCTCACACAATGGATGCCGGTCAACTTGTATAACGGTGGTATGGAGCATACGACGCTTCACCTGCTATATTCCCGTTTTTGGTACAAATTCTTGTGGGATGCGGGGGCGATTCCCGCGGTATGCGGAAGTGAACCATACGCGGCTCGCCGGTCGCATGGACTCGTTCTTGCTGAAGGAGGGGAGAAGATGTCTAAGTCCAAAGGCAACGTCGTAAATCCAGACGATGTCTTGAAGATATACGGAGCCGATGTGCTTCGTGTCTATGAATTATTCATGGGGCCGTTTGATCAACCGGTACCATGGGATACAAACGGTATTGAAGGCGTGCGTCGGTTCTTGGATAAGGTGTGGAATGTGTGTGAGGCGGGTGATGTGACGACTACCGATGAGGTGACAACGCTTTACCATCAGACGTTGAAAAAAATCACAGAAGGGATTGAGTCATTAGCCTTCAATACGTGTGTTTCGCAGCTCATGATTTTGACGAATGCGTATCAGACGCTTGGAGGTGTGCCGGTGGAACAGGTACGCGGTTATGTGCAGATGATTGCTCCATTCGCACCGCATCTTGCCGAGGAGTTGTGGACCAACTTAGGAGAAGTATTGTCGGTACATGCAAGTCGGTGGCCAGCCTTTGATCCAGCACGCATTCAGTCCGCGACATTTGAGCTGGTTATTCAAGTAAACGGCAAAGTCCGTGATCGTATAACGGTGGCAAGCGACATTACCGCGGAGGAGGCAAAACGCACCGCTCTTGCATCGGAAAAAATCCGCACCCTGCTTCAGGGCGCTGAACCAAAGAACGTCCTGTATATTCCTGGTCGTCTTGTGACGATTGTTCTTTAGCATGCGTGTATGAGCTCTATTCGAAAAATTGTGATTCCAGTTGCCGGGCTTGGTACACGCTTTCTTCCGGCGACAAAAGCCATGCCAAAGGAGATGTTGCCAATTATTGATAAGCCGGTCATTCAGTATGTGGTCGAGGAGGCGGTCGCGTCAGGCATCACAGATATCATTCTTGTGACGAGCCACGCCAAACGCCCAATCGAAGACCACTTTGACGAGAATAAAGAATTGGAAGCGTGGCTCGAAAAACAGCACAAGGAAGACCTGCTTGCGGAAGTTCGTCGCATTTCGTCGCTCGCGAATTTTATCTTCATTCGGCAGAAAGGTCCGTATGGGAATGCGACCCCTGTCATGAACGCTCAACATATTATCGGTAATGAGCCATTTGCCGTGGTCTGGGGAGACGATGTGTACGTGGGAGAACGTCCACGTTTGAAGCAGATGATCGAGGCGTATGACACCTATGGAGAGACGATCTTGGGTGCGTTGAATGTTAAACGGGAAGACACGAAACGTTATGGCATCATCGATCCAGAAACAGAAGTGGCTTCAGGTGTTCACAAGGTGCGCGGTGTAATTGAAAAGCCGGATCCGGCCACGGCGCCTTCGCTTCTCGCTTCTTGCGGGGGATACATCTTCACACCAGATATCTTTTCTGAATTAGCGACGCTTCGGCCTGGGGTGGGGGGAGAGCTGGTCACGCTCGATGCGATCTCATCGCTCATCAAGCGGAAGCCGGTGTATGCTCAAGAGATCAAGGCTGAGTATTTTGACACGGGGTCTAAGGTCGGGTGGTTGCGCGCAAACATTGCGATGGCACTCCAGCGCCCTGACTTAGCCGAGGAAACAAAAAACATGTTACAATCGATGCATCCATAACGGATGCATCTTTTTGTATGACACGTACATTTCGCACCATCGTCGCTTCGCTTCTTTTGGTTGTTACTACGGGAGCCGGGTGCACCAAGGGTCCTGATGCGGCGACGATCCAGGCTTCTAAGCGTGTGACGCTTGATGTGTGGGGAGTGGTTGATGATTTAGACGTCTACCAGGCCGCTTTTGCCGCGTATCGCGCCAATCATCCGAATGTTCAGATTAACTACAAGCGGTTACGGGTAGAAGAATACGAATCACAGATAGTGAATGCTCTTGCGGAGGATCGTGGGCCGGATGTGTTTCTCATCCATAACGATTGGGTTGGTAAGTACCTTCCGAAGATCGTTCCGATGCCAACACAAACAAAAATCGCCTACTCGGTTGTGACGGGTACGATTAAGAAAGAGCAGTCCTGGGAGCTTCGCGCCGAGCCGACCATGTCACTCAAGTCGTTTAAAGATCAGTTTGCAGATGTCGTTCAGAAGGACGCGTTACGCACGATTAACACGGGGACGGCCGATAAGCCAAATTATCAAGAACGATTGTTAGCCATGCCGTTATTCGTTGATACGATGGCGATGTACTACAATAAGGACTTGTTGAATGCGGCAAGTATTGCGACACCTCCGGAAAACTGGGTGGACTTTAAAGACCAGGTGGTGAAGCTCACGAAGGTGGGATCTGATGGTAAGATTTTGAAGTCTGGTGCGGGTATCGGAACGGTCAAAAACGTGGATCGTGGCATTGATATCGCCACGGCTCTCATGATCCAAAGCGGAGCACCGATGACAAACTCTTCCGGATATCCAACATTCGGGATGATTCCCGAGGAGCTTTCTGGACAGGTGGATGTGCCGCCTGCGTATCGCGCGATTGAGTTTTATACGGCATTTGCGGATCCGACCAAAGAGACCTATACATGGAACGATTCCATGCCCAATTCATTGGATGCCTTTTTGTCTAACCAGACGGCCTTCTTCTTTGGGTATTCGTACTACTACGACCTGATTCGTGCTCGTGCCCCGAAATTAAACCTTGGATTGAGCAAGCTTCCACAAATTGAGAATAATCCTGTAAAGAACGTGGCTAATTACTGGATGTGGGCCGTATCCAAAAAATCAAAATCGCAAGACCAGGCATGGCATATGCTTAATTTTCTTGCTAAGTCAGACACGATGAAAAAGTTGAGTGTTGTTGCGAAGCGACCACCTTCTCGAAAAGCACTCCTTCCAGAATTATTGGACGATGAGCGCTTGGGCGTCTTTGCTTCTCAGGTGCTGACAGCGGTTACGTGGTATCGAGGAAATGATCCAAAGGCCATGGAAGACGCGCTGGGAGAGATGTTGGAAACATCCGTGAGTAGCACGGTGCTTATTCCGCGCGCCGTTAAAGATGCTTCGGACAAGATTTCCCAGACAGTTACCAACTAGCGTATCATGGTGTGTATGAACATGCGTTGGATTCACAATGTACTAGGAGTGATCAGTGTCTGCTTGTTTCTCTTTGGGGGCACGGCTCCCTTGGCGCATGCAGAAGACTGTTCAACGGCTGGGAATACGGCGCTTAGCAATCTTCGTGGACGTAGTCAGGTAGGCGTTCGTCTTCGTATCTGCGGAGCGGTGACTCCTTCAACAGGAGGATGCGTGCCGGATCCAACGGACTCGTCTACGGATTCGTCGGTCATGTGTTGTATTCCTGGATCTCCGGGGATCCCGGCTTCGCAGTCCTGTCCAGCGCGTGCTGCGGCTACAAGCACGGCCACTCCGTGGACAGCCCCGGCTCGTCGATCAACCCTTCAAGATGTTCGCTGGTGGGTTCCGCGTGGTGAATTGCGCGACTGTATTGAGAACGGCTCCTGCTCTTTGGAGCAGATCATGATGGTGATCGCGGCTTTTGCGAACTTCTTGTTAACAATTTCTGGCTCGCTCTTGCTTCTCGCCTTTGTTGTGGGAGGAGCTTTTTACCTTACGGCGGCTGGGAGTGCCGAGCGCGCTAAAAAGGGCATGAAGATGATTACGGATGCCTCTATTGGTATCGTGATTATTGTTTTGGCTGGAACCATTGTTCGGTTTGTCTATCGTTCGTTGACGCCATCGACGGACACGTGTTCGACGCAACACCCGGGTTACGTGTGTCAGTTTGTTCCTGGAGCCAACGAACAAGAACGATCCAGAAATGGAGTGGGTTGTGAGGCGGGCGGATGCGCGTCAGGGGCGTCAGATGGACTCATGTGCTGTCCGGTCACGCAAACGCGCGTTCAGGATCCGAACACGGCTCCAAATACGAGTCCTTCTACGCCAGCAGCAACACCCGCTCGTTAATCCCTATGAAACATTTTTTTTCCAAAGGAGCTTCTGTGATAAGGGTTCGCATCCGCGGATTGGCCTGGGTCGCTCTTTTGAGCCCTCTTTTATTCATGGGTTCGAGCGCGCCTACGTTCGCCGCCTGGTGTTGGTGTAAGACGGCCGCCAATGTTTGTGAAAATCATACAACAGATGGTACGGGCGCACCCATTACGGTGCAGGGCGCGTGCAATTCATACTGTTCTGGCAGAGGCGCCGGTTGGCGAGCGACGAATTTTGATACGACGTGGATCGATCGTTCTGGTCCAGCGGTAAACAACGAATGTGTAGATGTGAGAGCAAGGACGGCGCAAGCATCACCTGCCGCCGATACCACCCCGACATCGCAGACCCTCTACAATCCACTGGGTACAGACGTGACGATTCCGGAAGTCATTGGGAGAATCATTAAGTCCATTACCGGTATTATGGGAGCCCTCGCTCTTCTCGCCTTTACGTATGGAGGCGTACGTTGGTTGACAGCCTATACGGATGATGGGCTTAACGAGGCGAAGAGCACCCTCAAACATGCGCTTATCGGGCTTATCATTATCTTCTTTGCGTACACACTGGCTTCGATTCTTCTTTCGTTATTTGCCGCTCCGCCTGCTGTTTCCGCTCCACCCACCACTCCTCCCGCCGTATGATTAAACGTATCGCTCCTCTCGTTACGCTGTTCCTTGGAACGGCTTTACCCGCGTTGGCACAATCAACTCCACCTGTTACGCCTGCGGCTTCTGCTGCACGTACAACCAATACAGGATCACGTAGTCGCTATGGGTTGATTGATCCCATTGGGAACCTAGAAGTCCCCGAGCTTATTGGTCGTCTCGTGAAGTTTGCGACGGGTGTTGTGGGCGCGCTTTTTCTTCTTACCTTTGTGTACGCGGGATTCCTTTGGATGACGGCGAATGGTGACAAAAAAAATGTGGAAAAGGCTCAACAACTCCTTTCAAATGCGCTTATTGGTTTCACGATCGTTGTGACATCCTACTTGCTTGTGAGTATTACGATGGGGTATTTGAGCAGTGTCCAGGGGACGTGAGTGTTATGAATGGCTTCGTCATGGTATACTTCTTCCGTTCATTATCTACTATGTATTTTCCACACGACTGTGTCTTGAAAGGGGGTGAATCATCATGAACATGCGCATGAAGAAATTAGTCGGGTTTGCCGCATCCGCCGGTCTTACCGCCGCGATGGCGCTCCCGATGATCGCCTCCGCTCAATCCGGTTTGAATGCCAACGACCTCGGTGTCGGTGCTATTCAAAGTGAAATTAAACTCGGTTCTGGCGACGTTCGTCAGACAGCAGCTCGTATCATTAACGTAGCCCTTGGATTCCTTGGAATTATTGCTGTCGTCATCGTGCTCCTCGGTGGATTCAAGTATATGGTCTCCGGCGGAAACGAAGAAAAGACATCCGAAGCCAAGAACCTTATCGTCTCCGGTATCATTGGTCTCGCCATTATTTTGTCCGCTTGGGCTATTACTGGCTTCGTTATCGGAAAACTTCTCACAGCTACAGCAGATACGCCATAAACGTCATTCTCTTTCCACCCTTTTTCTTCAACGAGGAGGGTGGAAGGAGGCGTGACCCCCCCTATCTCCCATGTCTTTTATCCGCTCACTGGGCGCACGAGCGCTCGTCACATTCTCATTTGTCGGTGCGATGATCATGCCGATAAGTTTTGTGCACGCGCAACTTGATGCGCAATCTACTGGGTTACAGACCGCTGGATCGGCCGCTGGACTGTCTACAGCTTGTTCTGCACAGGGAACGGATTGTGTAGCAACGATTGTTGGTCGAGTTATCAACGTCGCTCTTGGTTTCTTGGGAATGCTCCTCGTTGGACTCTTTCTTTATGCCGGCTTCGTTTGGATGACGGCAGGAGGAGAAAAGGACAAGGTCGAGCAGGCCCAGAAGCTCATCGCAAACGCCGTTGCCGGGCTCGTCATCGTTGGTATTTCGTTCGCTCTCTCCAACTTTGTCTTGGGACAGTTAAGCTTTGTTGTGACAGGCACAGCCCCGAGCGCAGGTGGGGGTTCAGGAGGTCGTTAACGGATCGTTTCATTATTCTTTTTACTCTGTTCAGACGTGTATGAAAATGACAAAACACCTTCTCGCACGCGTGAGCCTTGGAGCCATGGTGCTCATGGCTCCTCTCGCAACGCTTGCGGCTGATAACCCATTTAACCGCTCCGTGAACCAGGTTACGAATGTACAGAGCGCTGCTGGGCTGGGTACGACGGTTCGCTCTCCAGCCGAAATCTTTGGAAGCATTATCAATGTCGTGTTGGGCTTTCTTGGTATCTTGCTCTTGGGTTACATGCTCTACGCTGGTTTCCTCTGGATGACATCCGGCGGTGAGTCAGAGAAGGCGGAAGAAGCCATGACGATGATCAAGAACTCGGTTATTGGTCTTCTCATCATTATCGCCGCGTTCTCCATTTCGAACTTCGTGTTGAACTCGCTTATCAACATTTCGAACGGAACAACGTAAATCGGCGCGAGTGTTTCAAAAGCCCCTTCGGGGGCTTTTGGTTTAGATTTGATTTAAAAACAATTCGACCCACGAGAGCTTCGTGGGTCGAGGGCTGCTAAGAAGGCGGGATCGTCGGCGGGCGGGAGCCGACGGAACCGTTCAGGAGCAGCGGCCTGAACTATTCACCCCGACGACGCTGTGCGACGCGCGGGGATCCTTGGCGCACTGGGAGGTGTGCCGGGCGACGCGCGGGCCGGTCGCGTCGGTCGGTGCGTACCACACGTGCACCGTCAGCTCCTGCCCGTCGTCGAACGACTCCGGGACGAAGCGTACGGTGGTCGTGGGGCCGCCGACCGCGGGCATGCGGCAGAGAGCCTGCGTCGTGGGGTGCTGGACGACGAGCATCGTGGGGGTTCCGCTTGCCCCCGCGAACTGGCTCATCACCCGCCCGTTGATGTCCGCCGACACGTAGAACGCGGGGGGCATGTTGACCCACACGTCGTGCGTATTGGCGTCCATCTGGATGCGGCCACCGCGGCTGACACCCATCGTCTCCGTCACCGCCATGAGCCCCGGGGGGATCATGCCGAAAGACGGATCGACGCCCGGGCAGAGCGGGGGCATCGCGGGGATGGCCATCGGCGGGGGCGGAGGCGCCGAGGGGCGCGCCGCCGTCGGTGCCGTGCGCCCCTGTTCGGCGCGCGCGGCGACCTCGAGGTCGTGCAGGCGGCGGAGCCGTGCGTTCTCCTCGCGGATCCGCACGACCTCGTCGGCCGACGTCGTTGTCGACGCGGCCGAGCTGGTGGTCGCCGGCGCCGTGGTGGCGCAGCCGGCGAACACGGAGGCGATGAGGCAGAAGGCGAGAACGGTGTTGATGAGCTTCATGGCGGGAACTCCTGCCCCTCGCAGCGCGAGGGGACTTGTTGTTGGGGTTGGGAGGACGATAGGTAACGCGGTCAAGACAAGATATGGTATCTGGTATCGGATCGATCTACCGCGCGCGCGATCCGCGCGAGAGGCGGAGCACCGTGCGTTGCATGGTGTCCACCCGGCGCTGCAGGTCTGCGAGTGCGTCCGGGCTCAGTTGCGAGACCGCCCGGCGGCTGGGCGCCGAAAGGCTGCCCTGCACCGGGTAGGCCGCGATAGCCAGGCCCTGCTCGATAGTGGTCGCGTCCATGGCGCCGGTACGCTGCGCGTCCATTCCGACGACGGCGGGTGCCATCATCGGATCAAGCGCGGTGCCCTGCGTGGTGGACATGCCTCCCGGCATGTAACGGGGGCCGGAGGGCGTCATGACCCACCGTCCACCGCCAAACGCGGGAGAGGGGATCGGAGCGCCCATCGGGTTGAAGCCCGGATTCCAGGCGCCGGTGAAGGCGCCGAAGAACTGGTTGTAGTAGGGCGAACCCATGAGGGCGCTCCCGAAGCTCGTGCGGTTGAAGCAGTACGCCTCGGCGTTGTTGAAGCCGGGGGCGGCCGCCGTGTCGTTCTGGGCCTCGAGGCACGTGCGGTACGCCGCCTCCGAGTCGTTCACTACGTTGTCGTAGCTGAACCCGGGGAGACTGAATCCAGAGGCGGTCTGGGCGCCCGCGGGCGTCGTCGACCGGAGGTTCCGGACGGCGCAGCCCTGGAGGGCGGTGAAGACGGAGAGGGTGAGGGCGAGCGCGAGCGTGGACAGGAGGCGGATGAGCGTCTTCATGGCGAGGGCCTTTCACCTAGGGTTCTAGCCTAGGGTTTTTGGTTGTTGTCTGGGTTGTCGAAGTCCGTCGAATCCTTGGAAATCAGCGAAATCTGATCCAGGTTCGAATAGGAAATAGTACCACTTTTTACCCCTTTTGTCAAGGCAAACTCCCCGAGGGCTTTAGTGGATGGGCGAGCTCTATCAAGAAGAGGCTTTTCATTCAAAAAACCGCTATTTCATGGGTTTTTTACCTTGACAAAAGGGCCTTTTTCTGGTATCCTGGTGAGTTACTCGATGTGTGCCATGGTGGCCACATCGGGAAGAACCTCGACAATCGAGACAGAAGACAAACAATACAAAATCCTCGCCTGTGGGCGAGGTGGAAAGGTATGGTTACGATCATGGCAGACGACAAGAAGGACAAGGGTAAGAAGGGGAAGGACAAGAAGGGGGGCGGTGGCGACAAGGCCACCGTCTTCTCGAAGCTCCTCCCGGCCGATGTGACGAGCGCGCCCCTCGCGACGCGCTCGCTCTTCATCGCGCTCAACGAGCTCTTCAAGTGGGCTGGGAACGGTGCCGGCTCTACCAAGCTGGCGATCGACTGGTTCAGGAAGATCCCGTCGGGACTCGAGCACATCGTGGGCAAGGACATGGCGAAGCGGGCGACCGATTGGTTGCTCAAGACGCTCGTCCAGGCCGACGTGCTGGCGCTCCCCCTCGCGAACAGGACGGGCTTGCCCGTCGATCGTGTCCGGGAGATCCTCAACGAGAACGCCGACGAGTTCATCGAGGGATTTACCACGGCCGTCATGGTCGACAGCGACGATCCCGACGAAGAGCAGTCGTTGGGCATGACGGCCCGTGGTGTCAACCAGTTCCTCGAGTTCGGCTTTCTCTCGCGCTTCAAGCGCGACAGCAAGACCCCCTCGGGACCGACGTTCCAGGCCGCGCTCAACGGGCTCACCCCCGACCTGCGTGGCTACTTCGTGGCCGACGTGCTCACGGAGGATCGGTACCAACCGCACCTTCGGCAGATCTACACCTCGACGGCCCCCTGCTCCACCGAGCAGCTGCGGGCGGCGATCGGGCTCTACGAGAAGCCCGAGGTCCGGTTCGAGCTCATCCTCGCCTGTGCGGGGATCCGCAAGAGCTCCGAGCTCACCAAGGGTGCCGCAACAGCGCTCAAGGAGATCGAGGAGCGTATCGCGAAGCTCGCCGGTGCGCTCACTGACGCCGACCACCCAGATAGTGTCGCGCTCCGCACGGAGCTCGTGCACCGCGGTGCCGGTGCCCAGGCGGGCGCCAGGCTTCTCCGGCGCATTACGCGGCGGTAAGACCGGTCGCGTCGGTAGTCGGTTCCATACCACATACAGATACCATGCACTGATCGTTACCTTTACCATTACCGTCTCCACAACCCCAACAACAAAGTCCTCCCGCCGGAAGACGGTGGGAGGCAGGAGTTCCCGTGAACGCTTCGAATCTGGAAGACATCCTCAAGGCCGTCGCCTCGTGGGCGATGCTCGCTGAGCACCGCCCCACCATCCGGTGGTTCGTCACGAACCTCCGTGCGGAGGCGGACAAGGTCCGCATGTACGGCTGGCTCTTCGTCCACCGGACCCTGGCCGCGGTCATCCGCGACCGGGTCGTGGGTCCCGTTCTCACGCTCAACACCGTGTTCGGCGCGGTCGCGGCCTTCTGGCTCGCGTACGTGCTCGCGCATGCCCCCCAGGGCTCGATCGCGGCGAACGCCGAGCTTCTCGGGCTCGCTCTCGTGGCGGGCGTGGTCGCTCTCGTCGCGGGCATCGTCTGGCCGTTCATGGTCCAGGCGCAGCTCGGCGGGGTCGAGCCTGTCGACTTCACCCTCCTCTCGGACAACGTTACGTACCGCGAGGACGTGGCGGAGGCCGAGAGCCGCGGCGAAGACCCGGAGAGCGTCGATGTTCCCGATACCTACGTCGAGGATGAGGCGCTGGTGGAGATGATGGGTGGGCCGGCAACGGTCTCGCTCAGCGTCCTCATCATGCCCCTCATCTCGACGGGCATCATGGCGATCGCCATCCTCGCGCTCATGTCCATCCTGGGTCAGGCCGGGATCATGAGCTACGGGATGGGCATCGCCATCGCCGTGCTCGCGGGCGGGGTTCTGTACCTGTCCGTTCAGGTCGCGGCGCTCTTCGTTCGCGAGGGCACCCACGCGGGTGAGCTCTTCGGCGGCGCGCTCCAGGACATCCTCAAGGAGACCTCGGAGCCCTTCATCGACTGGCTCATCATCGGGCTCGAGGGGGCGGAAGTCGCCTCGATGCTCAAGAAGCTCAACTTTCCCTTCGCGCGTGCGCGGGCCGGCGTGTTCACGGTTCTCGAGTCCATCGTGGACGGCACGTTCGTGCTCGCGGGGATCTTCATGGTCACGCAGCACTTCGGTGTCGCGCTGATCGCGGCGTTCGCGTACATCGCGTTCGGGCTCCTGCTCGAGCGTGGCCTGGCGCGCATCCACGCGGATCTCGATGGCACGAAGCGGAACGCGGCGTTCCTCGTGTACATCGGTCTCGCGGCCGTCTTCGCGATCCAGCTCGTGAACCTCTCAGGGATGTCGAGTGGTAGCGCGCCGGTGACCCCGGTGATGCTCATCAACCGGCTGCTCAGCGAGTTCAACCACGTCCTGGTGGCGAACTGGCTCGCGTTCCTCATCCTGGGAGCGATCGCGGGTGTGGTGTGGTACGCGTTCAAGGACGCCAAGGGAGCGATCCCGCGGCGTTTCGCGAACGGTGCTGCCGTCACCCTCGCACTGCTTCTCTTCGGGGCGGGGACGAGAATCGTTGGCATCCCCCCGCAGTTTCCGCTCCTCGCCAACGGGGAAGGCGCTCTCGTCGGGCGCAACTCCGTCCCGGCCGAGGACCGGTTCATTACGACGACGGGCGAGGCCTT
>CAZJEZ010000008.1:0-24311 GCA_964545235.1 uncultured Gammaproteobacteria bacterium | reverse complement strand
ACGGTATTGCGTCGCCCCGTGCGTATCGTGCGATGACCGGCCGGTGGGACCTTCCGCCGGATCCGACCACCGGGTTCCAGAACCCGCCGGTTCCCCAGGCTACTCCTCAGGCGACGCCTCCTGCGCCGCCTGCCGACCCCGCTCCTTCGCGACACGGGCGCTCTCACAGGCGTCACGTCGCGACCGACGACTCGAACGACCGCTGCCCGACCGTGCGCTCCACGGACACGGACAGCGAGCGCGAGCTCGTCTTCCAGATCCGGGAAGCCAACGGCTGCCCGTGATCCTCATCCCCCTGGCTGCGTTCTGCGGTCGGGGGGATTCTTGTTTACCGCGCATCTTGTCTCGTGGACCTCGTGCAAAAGAACCAGGATTCAGAAGTTCTTTTGCACGAGGTCCACTCGCCGTATGCGCTCTATACGGTACGCATTCTTTTCGTGTGCGTTCTTAGCGCGTATCATTGGTGTATGAAACGCGTTCTTTGGTGTGTTCAGGCGATTGTGGCTGTTTGTGTGCTGTGCGCCTTTAGTCCGATAGTGTACGCATCAACAGGGGAGCGTATTCGTGCTTTTGTGGAAGATATACAAGTTACTCCTGATCGGCGCGTTGTTGTTACAGAAAGCATCTCGTATGACTTTGGCGATTCGAGTCGACATGGGATCTATCGGGACATCCCTACCGCCTATGAGCGGTACGGTGGCTCCTATACGTTACGACTTCGTGTGCGACGTGTTTTGCAGGATGATGTGCCCGTTGAATGGACCGAGTCCGATTCGGGCGGCGTTCACCAGATCAAGATTGGTGATCCGGATGAATACATCGATGGAACGCACAATTACACTATCGAATACGAGTCGGATCGACTTATTCAGGAGTTTGAAACAGGCCCGGAACTCTATTGGAATGTTACGGGGAATGAGTGGAATGTGCCGATTGATCTTGCGACGGTAACTGTCACGGGTCCGGCTGTTCCAACGGGGACGCTTTGTTACACGGGTTCAACAGGAAGCACGGCGTCACGTTGCACGATTCAGACAAATGGCGTGGCGACAACAATCAAGAACGAGGTACCGTTCATGTCGAGAGAGGGGCTTACGATTGCGATCCGGTGGCCAGCGTCTACGTTTGCTCCGCTTCCCGCATGGTCGTGGGCGTGGTGGTTTCTTCAAGATAACTGGACCGTTGGATTGCCTGTAGTTGTGTTTGTGATCATGCTTTCGTTGTGGTGGAGATTTGGAAAAGAACCTCGTGGGCGTGGAACGGTCATTGCGCAGTACGAACCTCCGGCGAAGATGACTCCTATGGAAATGCGAGCGCTCGCTTCGCAAGTTATTGACTCACGATCGTTTTTGGCGACGTTGCTTGATCTCGCGCGTCGTGGGTATATGCGACTCGAGTGGTCGAAGACGGGGCTTGGAAATGTATCAAACTCGTTTCATCTTTTTCGTGTTCGTGAGGCGGACGGAGAACTTCGGCCCGAAGAAAAGCGTTTGCTTGATTCTATCTTTTTGGGGGCAGTACAAGATACGGGAGTTTCGTTTACAAGTGCCGGTCCGCGTTTAGCTCGTCAACGAATGGATATTCATAAAGATGTATTTGGACGGTTGCGAGAGGCCGGTTTTTTTACACGCTCACCTGACATCGTGAGAGGATATTGGATGACCCTTGCAGCTGTTTGTTTTTTTGCAGGCCATCTGATCCAGGGCGGGGTCCTTGGATTTTCGTTGATGGCGTGCGCGGTTATTATCGGTGTTTTTGGATATAACATGCCCCGTGTGACGAAGTCGGGTGCGGAACGCAAAGAGGAGATCGACGGGTTCAAACTCTTCTTATCGGTGACAGAAAAAGATCGTCTCGCGTTTTTTAATGCTCCCGAGCTTCGTCCCGAAACATTTGAGAAGTTTTTGCCTGCGGCGATTGCGCTCGGCGTGGAAGAGAAGTGGGTGCATCGGTTTGATATCATCGGTCTGCAACAGCCTTCGTATGTGGTCATGCCTACAGGTATGTCTTGGAACGCATCGACGGCGATCGCGATGTCGAGCGCCTACGCATCTAGTTTTGGAACATCGAGTGGGTTTTCTGGAGGGCGTTCGGGGGTTGGCGGGGGTGGGGGAGGTGGCGGAAGTTGGTAGATGTATGTGCATCAAACAAATATCCCTCCGGTAAGGAGGGATATTTGATGTTCGGGCCAGGCTATAAGCCGAGTTTTGTCGTCATGTTCTTACGAACACAACGGATGACCATCTCTCTTGTCTTCGTGTTGCCACGAAGATCCAGCGAGCGACCATTCCCATCTTGCGACAGGATTTGCTCTTGCACCAGAAAGGGTTTACCACCACCCGTTGTTACCAACGGAGGAACGCGCTCGCCCTCATTGCTCCCGAAGGAGATAACGACCTGCGCGTACTTTTCACCTTTCACCCGCTTGCGCGAGCTAGTATTGTCTCTGTGGCACTTTCCCTAGATTTAGCTCGTCCGCACAAGGCGGAACGAGCGTATGTCTGGCGGTCGTTAGCCGCTTTCGCGTTCATGGATCCTTGCGGACCCTTCGGTGCTCGGACTTTCCTCACCCGCTTGCGCGAGCGCGGTCATCCGCCTAGCCAGAACATGGCGGAGTATCGCAGGTTTTTTCGTTTTTGTCAACGTATTGAGGGGCCTGCTCCCGGAAAATCCGCGAGGCGAATGGTGGCTGGAAGGTGAGGGAGACGTGTGACTGGAACGCCGCGCCGGATCCGTTCTGCGAGCATTCCAGTAGCAAGGACTTTTGCCGCATAGAAGCGCGCATCATAGGAGCGGGGCCTGTGTGGTAAAAAGGGATGGATCTGGTCGAGTGATGGTGTGGGCAGGCCTTCATGCCAACCGTGTTCTCGCATGGCGTTGCGCACGCCTTGGATGCCGGCGTTGTATGCGGCGAGGCCTAGTTCTCGTGAATGGAGAGCCTCTTCAGACATGCGTAACTGAACTAATCCAAGAACGATATTGTCTGTTGGATTGTTTTGCCAATCAGGCTCATGTCCAAGGAGACGTGCAGCCTCACGAAAAAAGCGAGCATCAATATGTCCGTGGTAGGGGGTGATTTGCGCGTAGCCGGTGCCGCCGTCTACGGTGTGCATGTCGGCGCGGCAGCGTGATTCGTGAACTACCATGCCGGCCACGTATCCTGCTGGAAAATAGTTTCCGGTTAGTTGTGTGGCTTCTTCAATGGGAGCGATATATCGAACGTGGCCGGCTCGGTCACGTCGCAAACATCGCCGAACAGCTTCTCGCCAGGGTCGACCATCTGGTTCAAAGAGGCGAGCGTATTCATGAAGAGTTTCGTCTCGCCAGGATTCATGAAATCCTCGTATATGTTCCGTGATTTCTGTGTTTGGGGTTGTATCGATGTCTCTTCGTGCATGTGAAGTTCGCTCGTTCTTGTGTGCTTGCGCTCGATGTTCCGCATCGGGAAGGAGCGCGGATGCTGCAGCGATCGTAAATGCTCGCCATCCAAGCGTTTTAGCCTGACGTTGTGGTGCCGAAGATCGGGGAGCCGGTTGTTGTTCGGGCGTTGGTCGAGGCTCGATGCGCCTGTTTACGGGCGGATGTTCAGACATGCGTTTTTAATGAGCGCGGCCGATGCCCATACGCTCGCGAACGAGGGCGATTTTTTTGCTCGCGAGTTCGTGGGCTGTATTTCGTCCCGTGTTGAGAATGCGTGTCAGCTCGGCACGATCGTCCATATACTCGTGGATACGTTTTGAAATGGGTTCGATGTAGGCAACGCAGACCTCGGCAAGATCTTTTTTGAAATCTCCATAGCCTTTTCCCGCATACTTGGCTTCGATTGCGGGCATCGTTTCACCAGAAAAGTGGTGGTAGATGGTCATCAGGTTGGAGACGGCCGGTTTACGAGTCTGATCGAACTGCACACCGCCATCGGTATCCGTCACGGCGCGCATGATTTTCTTCCGGATCACATCAGCGTCATCGGAAAGAGCGATGTAGTTGTACGTTGATTTGGCGCTCTTACTCATTTTTACGGACGCGTCATCGAGACCCATGATGCGGGCGCCAACTTTTTGAATGAGCGCTTGTGGGATGGTGAACGTTGGGCCGAATTGGTCATTAAATCGCCGTGCAAGGACGCGCGTGAGCTCTAAGTGCTGCATCTGATCTTCTCCAACCGGAACAACGGTTGTGTCGTAGAGAAGAATATCGCCTGCCATGAGGACCGGATACCCAAATAATCCCAGACTCGTCTGTTCCCCGTGTTTTTTAGACTTATCTTTGTACTGCGTCATCCGCTCGAGCTCGCCAATTTTGGCGATGGTATTCAAATACCATCCGAGTTCTGCGTGTTCCGGTACCTCACTCTGCACAAAGACGGTGCTGCGTTTTGGGTCGATACCAATTGCTAGGTAGGTGGCCGCTGTACGCAATGTATTCTCGCGAAGAGCTGCTGGATCTTGAGGAACGGTGATTGCATGTAAATCCACAATGCAAAACGAGCAGGGGTAGCGATGCTGCAAGTCCGTCCATTGTTTGAGCGCGCCAATATAATTTCCGATGTGTAGATTGTTGGTCGGCTGGACGCCCGAAAGAAGGAGATCTTGCATATGAGAAGAGTATAGCATTACCGAGCGGGTCTTTTTCTTGCGCACGTGTTGCAGAGTCCATGAAAGGTTATTTCGTGGTTTTGGATAGAATGAAATGAGTGGGTAGCGGCTAATGCTTGTGATTCGATCGTATTTGGATCTCTACAGATAGAGATATCTTCAACGTTTCCACAGGATGTGCAGGAAACATGGTGATGGTGTGGTCGTGTGGCGAGCTCATAATCTTCATGTTCGTGTCCAATGTGGTGTTTGTGTACCAGATGTGACTCTACGAATGCCTCAATGGTTCGATAGACGCTCACAAGATCTACATCTTTTATCGTTTGCGCAAGTTCCTGAATACCGATGGGATGTCGCTGTTGTTCAAGAGCGCTCAGCACACGTAAGCGAATAGGTGTGACGCGTAAGCCGTGCTGTTTTAGAAGGGTGACATGAGATATCGGCATGCCCCGATTGTGCATTCAAAAAGGACTTGAGACAAGTCCTTAGATGCCGAGTACGTCACGAAGACGGTACGGCTAGCAGTCGAGGAGAGCTGGTTCCTGGTTCTGGATCTGGAACGTGCGCGAGCGGACGAAGCCCCAGTCGATCGCGCCCATGGTGTCGGTCGTGGGACCCTTCGGCGGCGCATCCTTCGAGCGATCCCGCTTCTTGGGGTCTTCCTTGCCCTGTCCGAGGTCACCGCAGCAGTTGATGGTCACGAGCGGACCAAAGGCGTCCTCGAGGAGCCACCGGTACGGACGGGTCGAGAGCATCGCCACGTTCTCCCGGAACGTCTCGGCGTCCTTCCGCTCGAGGTCGACGAAGGGCTGGCCCTTGTGGCGGGCGATGCGTTCGAAGGCGCGCGGGTAGAGCGCGCGGATCGCGTCGAGCGTGCGCTCGCCGTCGACGATCGCGGGCGCGGAGACCGTATCGTCGCCGTGCGCCTGCTGGTCGCTCAGGGCGAACACGCGCGCCCGGAAATCGGGCCTGGCTGCCGCGTCGGGGGTGAACCCGATGACGCGTCCCGTCGAAGCGCGCACGAGGATGAGGCCGAACGCCTTGTTCATCGCCTGGTTGATGGCATCCCCGTAGCACGCTCGGATGACGTGGCCTTGTTCGCGATCCGTGAAGCCGTGAAAGCACAGGCGTACGGCCCCGGTGGGTTCGTGCACGAGGCGGTCCCGGAGTTGCTCGTACATCTTCACGGCTCCGGGCAGTGAGGTGCGGCAGATCTTCACGAAGGTCGCTTCGTCGACGACCTCGGTACGAGCGCCTCGCACGCGCTCGAGGATGTCTTCGGGAACGTTGAGGGACATGGTCTCTTCTCCTGTTTGAGGCCTGGTTGAACTGTCGGTGTTTGACCACGTGATGCGATCATGTCCGACCCCATGCTCATGTATGCGGTATGCGCATGGGGACGAACACGATTTAGCTGCACGCTCGAATCAAATCACTTGCGCTGAATGTTGGATCAATTTGATTGCTCACATCTTTTCCAACATGAGTATTTCCCCAGCTTTTGGCATTCCGCTCATGAAAGTCGACGGCGTAACGATAGAGTCGATCCCAGTTTCGTGTGTTGTTACGGAGATGATTTTCAACTATTTTTAGAGCCGCGTGTACCGCTGGTTCTAATGCATCTTTTGATGGTTCGCCACGATCCCGTTTTTTTACTGCTTGAGAGTAGGGGATGATGGTGATCAGATCGTCCGAGAGATGTGTGCGAAGAAAGCGCTCTTCCTCTGTATCGAGTACCTTGTTTCCGATGGCGGCTACAGGGACGTTGAATGTTGAGGCGTACATTTTGTATTGGCGATAGACGTCGATGGAAGCGAGTGTCGGTTCAACAACCACGAGAGTCAGGTCAAATTTTGTGAACAGTCCCGAGGCAAAGGCATCCGCACCCGCCGTCATATCAACGATAACAATGTCGTTTTCTGTATCGAGTAAGTGGTTGAGTACGAGCTCAACGGCCCCTGTTTTTGCGTGATAGCACTTGACGCCGAGGTCTTGTTCTTCGAATCCGCCAGTGACAAGGAGGTGTATGTTTTCGTGACGATATCCAAACGTCTGAAGAAATGGGTCGGCTTCACGAACGTGGATAAACCGCGAACCAGAGCCGGGGGGCGTTGTTTTGAGCATGTCTGCCGCAGATGGAATACGTGGATTCGTTCCCCGTACATAGTCTTTTATCTCGGGTAAACGATTTCCCATCGCTGGTAGGCGCTGTGCTGTTTCGGTGGGGACGCCGAGCACCCATGCTAGCTGTTGATTGATATCTGCATCGATCGCAAGCACGGTTCTTCCTTGTTCTTGTGCGTACGCGCAGAAGAGGGACGATACGGTCGTTTTCCCACTTCCTCCTTTACCAACGAATGCGACACGCATAGTTCGTGCCAGCTACTATATGCAAATGATTTGCATATGTCAAGTCTACCAAAAACACCCACGAAGGGGTGTTTTGTCTTTATACCTCGATGATCACAGGAATGATCATGGGGCGTTGTTGCGTTTTGATGTAGATAAACTCACCGAGTTGATCGCGTAATTTGTCTTTGAGGACCATGCCTGTTTCGGCATTGAGCTCACCGGGGCGATGTTCACGGAGGATGGCGTCCGCCTTCTTCCGTACATCGTTAATCAGCTCTTGATGCTCTTTCATGTAGACAAATCCGCGCGAAATAATATCGGGAATGGCTTCTGGGCGACCGGTTTTTCCGTCGACCACCGCTACCGCGACGACAACGCCGTCATCTCCAAGTTCTTGGCGATCGCGTAAGACGATCTGGTTTGTGTTTCCAACGCCAAGTCCATCAACGAAGACATAATCGGTTGGCACCTTCCGGTTCGTGAGCATGCCGTTTCCGTGCATGTCGAACTCCATGATTTGGCCGTTGTCGGCAATGAAGATGTTGTTTGAATTGAACCCGTTGTCTCGTGCGATTTTGGCGTGTTCGCACAAGAATGAGTAATGTCCTTCGATAGGAATGAGGTATTTTGGTTTGACCATTTCGTGCATTTCTTTCAGGTCATCCTGTTGCGCGTGACCGCCAGCATGCACGTCCATCATTTTGTAGTGAATCACCTCTGCACCTTCGCGATACAGCGTATCTTTGACGCGCTGAACAGAGCGTTCGTTTCCAGGAATGATAGAGGAGGAGAACACGACGGTGTCTCCCGGTTCAATTTTGATCACGGGATGTTCATGATTCGCAATACGCATGAGCACCGCGCGTTCTTCGCCTTGAGCACCTGTACAGATGACAGCGACGTTTTCACGAGGATACTTGTGTACGTCTTTTGAATCAATGAGCGTTCCCTTTTGAATGACCATGTAGCCCAATTGTTGAGCAATCATGACATTCGATTTCATCGAGAATCCTTCAATCGCGACCTTACGATTCTGACGTTCACACGCAAGAAGGATTTGTTGAATACGTGAAATCATTGAGGCGAAGGTTCCGATAATAATTTTGCCTTTCGCATTCTTAATGATTTCATCGATATTGTGCTGAATCTCGATTTCAGCCAATTGGCGACCGGGTTTCGACGCGTTCGTCGAGTCGGCCATGAGCGCGAGTACCTGTCGCTCACCAAGGGCTTTGATTTTTTCGGTTTCTTGAATTGACTGTCCTCCTGGACCGGCTTCGAGCTTGAAGTCGCCTGTGTGGACGACAATTCCACACGGGGTGTTCACGATAACTCCCATCGATGAAGGCACAGAGTGCGCGACACCAAAGAATTCGATTTTGAACACGCCTAATTGAAGGATGTCATCTGATTTCACGGCAAAGAGATTGAGAGGTGGAGCATCGCGATGATCTTCTTGGCGTTTTTGAATGATGCCGCAGGTCAAATCGGTAGCGAAGACCGGGGGATTTCCAAGTCGAGGGATCAAGTGTGGGATGCCGCCAATGTGGTCGAAGTGGGCATGCGTGATAATAACGCCGCGCACGTTCTTTTCTTTGCCTTTGAGACACGAAATATTTGGAACGATGTAGTCGACGCCTGGCATGTCTTCGTCTGGAAACTGCAATCCCATATCAATGAGAATGATATCGTTGCCAAACTCAAGCATCGTCATGTTTCTTCCGATTTCTTCGTTTCCACCCATCACGGCGATGCGAAGACGCGTATCGGACGACAAGATGTCTTTATCTGTTCCTGTTTTTCGTACAGGTTCGTTCTTAAACGTGCTCGTCCGAGGAGCGGAGCTAAAGGCGCCGCCCATGGATGGGCCACGTTTTGTGTTGCTCCCGCGTCCACGTCGTTGAACTTCATGGGCGTCGGATGTTCCACGAGGAGTCCCTTCTTCGCGCGAGAGACCTGTCTTAATTGAAGCGCGTGTGTCGAAGGAGGCTCCGCCTGGAGCGTGAGCACTGTCGCGACGGAAAGGGGTTACGCCCTTTTTGGCATCGAAGGTTCCGCCGCGATTTGGTCGGCGAAATCCTCCTTTACTGAACGAATTTCCTCCTCGAGAGCCCCGAAACGCAGGTGGACGCGAAGAAGAGGGGGGTGTTGGTTTTGATGGAGAATCCATAAAAAATCACAAGAGTAATGAGCCATTCACCGTACAAAAACATGATTTTCACTCGAAAACACGCCATTTTCGATCTGATCTTGGGTTGTCCGTACGATTGTCACGACTTTTGGAGTGGCTGAACCTTGGGGTTGAGCGACCGGCAAAAAACGTATCAACGGAGATAGCGTAACAGGGATTGGCGGTTTTGTCAAAGAAAAGCGATAAATTTGGCTTTAGAAAGCGATAAATAGGAGTGGTGCCATTGACCCGAGCGTGTTCGTTCGGCATTCTCATGCGTACGCTGTCACAACAAAAAAGAGCCGCGATGGCGGAATTGGTAGACGCACTGGTTTCAGGTACCAGCGATCGCAAGGTCATGAGGGTTCGAGTCCCTCTCGCGGCACCATTACAAAACACACCGTATAGACGGTGTGTTTCTAGATCATCGATCTCCTGTTATTCTAGAATGCATGCATCACGAACTTGATGAAACGGTGAACACGTACCGTCTTGGATTTCAAACATATATAGCCCGGACCCCTTCTGAGCCGACAGGGGAATTTAAAGCATGGATGGACTCGTTCCTTTCGCACATTGTTTCTGGTGGAACGATTTTTGAACTCGGTTCGGCCTCCGGTCGAGATGCTCGTTATTTTTCCCAAAGAGGATATCGCGTGTTCTGTACGGACGTTATTCCTGAAGCGTTAGCAGCGCTTGCTGGTCAGGGATTTATGACGGCGTCTTTCGATTTTCGAGAGAAGCCCTTACCTGAATGGATCGGTTCTTTTGATGGTGTGTTTGCCAACGCTGTTCTTTTACATGCCACGCCCGCAGTCTTTTTATCGGTGTTAGATACCGTACTCTCTCTTTTACGACCAGGCGGCGTCATCGCCTTTTCTCTAAAAGCAGGCGTTGGGGAGGAGGTGACATCTGAAAAAATGGATGCTCCACGTTATTTTTGTTATCACACACAAGAAGAGCTTCACGCTCTTCTGTCTGTACGTGGTGTTGATATTCTTCATCTTGACTACGCGGACCATGGGAAATGGCTGCATGTCATTGCACGCAAGCAGTAACGATTATTTCTATTTCCATCGCCATTTTGTACTGAGGTACCACTTACTCGCTTGTTCAAGGCGGTTGGAAGGGGTTGAGAGGCGCATTGAATCAATCCCGTGAACGGCGGTTGACATCAGATATGCGTATTGCGGTCGCAATAAGAATAGGGCGGGAGCGTGTTTGTTGATAGCGTCCGTCACGCGTGCTTGAGCTACAATCATCGCTTCCGACGAGGTGGCGAGAGCTACCTGGTTGAGTGCGGTTTCGACGGTACGGTCAACGAAGTTGGAGAAGTTCACGTTCTTGGTTCCATCTGCGTGAACCGTCCAGAATGGACGAATGTCCTGGTCCGGAGGAAGAATCACGTTCCAGAGTAATACCTGATATTCGCGATCCGCCATGATACGTTGAAAAAGGGGTCGCAGCTCCTCGATATGAAGATCCACCTTTACTCCAATGAAGGACCACTGGCGTTTGAGTGTTTCTGCAACATTAATCAAGTCTGGTTGGTTGGGTACTTCGATGAGCAGGGCGAGTTCTGTTGACGAAGCTGTAGCGCTTTTGACAGGTTTCTTTGTTGAGGCATCAATCAGGATGCGTACGGTGCTGGTTGTGGTTGGGAGCTTCCATCCCGCTTTTTCAAGAAGTGTTTTCGCACCCTCGATATCGTTTAGTTGTGTTGAGGTTGAAGAATCTAGGGGATACGGAGAGTTGAGTGCCACGGAATGTCCAACAAGACGAACGAGCTCATCCCGGTCTGTGGCGCGTGTTAACGCTTGGCGCACACGTTCATCCTTGAGAATGGAGTCTTTCGTATTGAGAAACGCGACGGTTTCCTGAGGAAGCTCCATGGGAACCGTTCGAATGCGATCGTTCTTAATCTTTTCTGCGTCGCGCCAAGAGATGAATCCGAGCGCATCGATTTGATTTCCGCGCAATGCGGTGAGCGCTTGTTCGCGATCGGAGAAAAAACGAAATATCCACGTTTGAATATGCGGTTTTAATCCGTAATAACGATCAAATGCTTTGAGGCGGTAGGAGATGATGGTTCCTTTGCTGTCGCGTGTGAATTGGTCGAATTGATACGGCCCAGAACCAATGGGGCGCACGTTTAAATCGGCTAAAATAGCATGATCTTCGTCCACATCGGACCAGAGATGTGCGGGGAGAATGCCGACGGTCAGGTTTGTTAAGAAGCTTGCATTGGTCTCGCCCAGACGAAAGCGTACGGTAGCCTCGTCGATACGTACGATCTCTACATCCGCGAGTGTTTTTGCGAGCGGCGAGCGCCACGCCTTATTTTGGATGGCTTGATAGGTAAACACCACATCGTCCGCAGTCAGCGGTTCGTTGTCATGAAAAACAACATCTTTGCGTAACGTGACTTCTAGCGTCTTGTCATCTATCCACTGATATCGTTCGGCGAGATCCGGTACGGGGCGAAGGGTTTCATCGATTCGAAATAATCCAGAGAAAACAAGCGTGGCTAAGTCGGTGTCTTCTGCATTTTTGGATGCGTATACTGGATTTACAAGTCGAGGTGTTCCGATAAGCCCCTCGGTCAGGGTGCCTCCGGCGGCAGGAACGCGTTCAATATGAGGAGAAATAGCGAGCGCAAGAGCGCCTAGGCCTGTTCCAAGGGCTAGAAGAAGCGCTCCAAGAGCAACGGATCGTTCTCGTTTTGAGAAAACATGAAACGAAAAACGAATCTGCTTCAAGCTCGGCACGCGCGTTCGGGCGCGTGTTGCGAGAAGCAGATCGTGATCGTGCTGGGTTCCTTTATGAAATGCCTTGTTCCACCAGCTCCGCACTTGATTGAGCCAGGTGCGCATGGGATTAGGCGACGAGGAGGTTCAAGATAGCGACCGCAAAAAATAGACAGGAAACAGCAATAGTTACGTAGAAGAGTCCTTTTTCGATACCGCGTTTTGTTCGGAACACGTTTCCTTCACCTCCAAAAGCTACGCCTAGGCCACTGCCGCGTTGCTGTAAGAGGATGGACGCGGTCAAAATCACGGAGAGAATGATGAGCGTCACCGACAAAATAGTCTGTCGCATAGTGTTGTAGACGTTAACCCGTCGTGGGCTATTCGTCAATCATGCGCTATACTTCCCGCATGCAACGCCCTTCTTTTGGTAAAGTTATTTTGTGGCTCTTTTTGCTTTTGATTGTTTTGATTGTCGGGTATTTCTGTGTGCAGACCTATCGGTACTACGGCGCTCTTCGACGTGGAGAGATCACTGGTAATCCTCTTGCACAAAAACAACTGCAATCACGCGTTTCGAGAGCGCTTGAAGAACGTCCTATTACGCAGCAAGACTTGGCCCGTCTTGATGATCCGCGGGCACCGCGATTTGGATCGTCTACATCTACACTCTCGGTATCTTTATTTCTGGATTATGACTGTCCCTACTGCAAAGACACGTACCCTGTGTGGCGAGAACTGATGCATGCCTACGCGGGTCGAGTACGTTTTGTGGCGCATGAATATCCTATCGAGGAGCTTCATCCGCAGGCGTTTCGGGCCTCGGTCGCCGCACAGTGCGCGCATAATCAGGGGAAGTACTGGGGGTTTCACGATAAGTTATACACGCATCCAGAGCAGCGCGATGATCGTTCGTATCTTCAGTTCGCTCGCGAGGTTGGGTTGAACGAGGAGGTGTTTCAATCTTGTTTGCAAGAAGAGAAAACTGCGGAGCGTGTTCGTGCGGATCAGGCCTATGGAGCACAGCTTGGCGCGGCCGGGACCCCAACCTTTTTTTTCCAAGGCGTTCGGGTGGATGGCGGACTTGAGCGGGAGCATTTTCGTGCGCTCTTGGAACAGTTTTTGCAGGCTGTAAACACAACGGGTACAAGGCTGTAAAAATGCCTGTATGACGGGTCCGCGCCCTGCCCTCATCGGTGCGTTCTTGTTTGTTGTATAGATCTCCTCAACAAAATACAGAGAAAGGTCCTATCGTATCCTTGTCAGAGGGGAAAATGCATGCTACGCTCGCGCGCATCATGTCAAAGAAATCTTTTGCGCACGACCGCATTTCTATTCGTGGCGCGCGCGTTCATAACCTGAAGAATGTTTCCATTGATCTTCCCAAGAATCAGTTCATCGTGATGACTGGTCTTTCCGGTTCAGGGAAATCGTCGCTCGCGTTCGATACGATCCACGCCGAAGGTCAGCGTCGATACATGGAAAGCATGTCGTCGTATGCGCGCCAGTTCATGGAACTGCAGGATAAACCGGATGTAGATGAGATCACGGGGCTATCGCCGACGATTGCTATTGATCAAAAAACGTCATCGCACAACCCGCGCTCCACGGTTGGAACGGTCACGGAAGTGTACGATTCTTTACGTGTGCTATTTTCGCGTGCCGGGCGAGCGCACTGCACGCAGTGCGGAGATCCTGTGCGCGAGCAGCCTCCTCGTGAGATTGCGGAGCGCGTTCTTGCTATGACGAAGAAGTCATCCGTTATCTTGCTTGCGCCTCTTGTCCGCGAACAACGCGGAGAGCACAAGGTGGCCTTGCAGGCGGCGCATAACGCTCGGTACAACGAAGTCCGTTTTGATGGGACGCTTGTGGACATCGAGGAGATGCTCGGTACGCGTATTGATAAAACAAAAGAGCACTCCATTGAAGTCGTTGTGACACGATTTGAGAAACAGACCAATATCGTTTTGGAAACGGCGCTTGAGTGTGTGAAGCAAGGGTTGGATCTTGGGAACGGGATCGTTCTTGCGTACGATGAAGAATCGGGTGACGAAACACTATTCTCACAGTCATTGTTCTGTGTTCGTTGCAATCGCTCTCTTCCTGCGCTTGAGCCACGCTTATTTTCGTTCAATTCTCCCCACGGTGCGTGTCCGGCGTGTACGGGTCTTGGAACGAAGCTTGTTTTGGAACCGGATCTCGTTATTCCGAACAAGCGTTTAACTATTGCTCAAGGCGCTATCAAGCCATGGACGCGGATGGCTGGAAATCAAACAGGGTACATCAAGTTACTTGAAGCGGTCGGAAAGAAGCATGGGTTTAGCATTCATGAGCCGGTGAGTTCGTTTGGTGCGAAATCCATCAAACTCTTGTTTGATGGAACGGGACCAGAATCCTATGACGTCGAAGGAAAAGCGGCCACGTTCCCTGGTATTTTGGCGCTTCTTGAAGATAAGCACCGCGACACAGACTCGGAATATGTTCAAAAGGAAATCGAAGTCTACATGCGTGTCCTTACCTGCCCGGATTGTCACGGTCAGCGTTTGCGTAAAGAATCGTTGGCGGTGACGCTCGCGGGCAAGACGCTTTCGGATATCGTTTCCATTCCACTTGATCAGGCCGTTCTCTTTTTTGAAGGTCTTGGCAAAGGTCCGCAAAAAGCAAAAGCATCAAAAATTATTCGTGTGAAAGCGTCTGCTGCACCGGATGTCGCTGGGTTTACCGAACGTGAACGGTTGGTGGTCGATCAAGTGACCAATGAAGTGACGCGTCGGTTACGTAACCTTATTGATGTGGGTTTGAACTACCTTACGTTAGACCGCGCTGCCATGTCGTTGTCTGGTGGTGAAGCTCAACGCGTGCGCTTGGCAGCGCAGCTCGGCTCTGAGCTCTCAGGTGTCATCTACATCTTAGATGAACCGTCTATTGGGCTGCATCAACGCGACAATGACAAACTGATCAATACTGTGAAGCGCTTGCGTGATTTGGGGAACACGGTCATTGTGGTTGAGCACGACGAAGCGGTGATGAAAGCGGCGGATTATCTGGTTGATATCGGTCCGGGCGCTGGTGAATACGGAGGAGAAGTGATTTTTGCCGGCACGCTCGCTGAACTCAAAAAGGCGAAGGACTCTTCGACCGGGCAGTATTTAACCGGAAAAAAACAACTCGAAACCCCGAAGACGCGTCGCAAAGGAAATGGTAAGGCTATTACCGTGAAAGGAGCGACCGCGTTTAATTTGAAGAATGTTGACCTCTCTATTCCGCTTGGGAAGTTTGTCTGTGTGAGCGGCGTGTCCGGTTCAGGAAAATCCACATTGATCTTGGATATTCTTGGTCGAGCACTCGCTACGCATTTTTACGCGGCGAAAGATCCAATTGGTGCTCATAAAAAAATCGAAGGCATTGATCATCTTGATAAGGTTGTGACGGTTGATCAGTCGCCAATTGGCCGTACGCCCCGTTCGAATCCGGCGACGTACACAGGTGTGTTTACGGCCATTCGCGATTTGTTTACAGAAATCCCGGAAGCCAAGATGCGCGGGTTCGATGCGGGCAAGTTTTCTTTTAACGTGAAGGGTGGGGGACGGTGTGAGGCATGTAGCGGCGACGGGTATGTGCAGATCTCCATGCAGTTTTTGCCAGATGTGTACGTCGAGTGCTCTGAATGTCATGGCAAGCGTTACAATGCGGAAGCTCTCGAAATTCACTGGCGTGGAAAACATATTGCTGACATTCTCGACATGACAGTTGAAGAGGCGCGTCGATTCTTTGTGGATCAACCATTGATTTACGAAAAGTTATCGGTGTTGCACGAAGTGGGGTTGGGGTATGTCCGTTTGGGTCAACCAGCCACCACACTTTCTGGCGGCGAAGCCCAGCGTGTAAAACTCGCAACGGAATTATCACGTCGCGCAACGGGTCGTACGCTCTATATTTTGGATGAGCCGACGACAGGACTGCACTTTGAGGACATCAAACGACTCCTTCTTGTGTTGAATGCGCTTGTCGACAAGGGGAATACGATTTTGGTGATCGAACATAACTTGGATGTGATCAAGTCCGCTGATTGGGTGATTGATATGGGTCCGGACGGTGGTATGTATGGTGGAGAAGTGGTAGCCGAAGGTCGACCGGAAGACGTCGCAAAATCCAAGAAGGGAGCAACGGCCAAATATCTCAAAGAGGTACTCTCGTCTCCGAAGGGCGTATAAACGTTTATCAAAGTAGATCCGCTCAGATGAGCGGATCTTTGCATTGACAAAAAGCTAAATTCATGGTTGGATGAACGTACGCTCTTCTACAAGAGTAAGGAGGTTTTCCGTGTATCAAATCGACCTCACCAGGCTCCCCAGAGCGCTCCGTGAAGGGCTCACGCCCATCATGGTGGCGCACACCGCCCTCATGACGTCAGCGCCGCTCGCGGAGGCTCTCGAGGACATCCTCGCCGTCACTCGCATGAACGAGGCAAAGGCACAGGTACTCGAGCACCCCTACGCGATCAGCGGGTACCGTCCCGGCGTGGCCAGCCTTTCTGCGATCAACTGGATGCGCTCTCCGCCCCCGCGTGGGAAGCCGGCGAGCGTCGCGAACGATCTCGCGGAAGCCCTGTCTTCCGCGATCAGGATCCTCGAGATGTCCGCCGCTGAGAACCCGGAGGGGCATGCGGCGGTCATCGACTGGATCAAGACGGACCTCGCGCAGCTCTGTCACAGGGCGTTCTGCTTCAACACGGCAAAGCCGCCTCCGGCGGTGATCGTTCCTCATGGGCTTTCGAGACGCCTGCGTCTCGTGGTGTCCTGATGGGCGCACTCGGAGCTCTTAGCCGTGCAGAAGCTGTGCTCGCGGGGGCCCCGGCCCTTCGTCGAGCGTTCGCTGCCATGGTCCGTGATCACCCGGGTGTCCTCGAGGTTCCGGAAGTGGTCACACTTCTTGCTCACTTGCGTGTCGCCGGTCATGTGACGACTTGGAGCGACGCGAACGCCGAGCCTCTGGAGCTCACCGGACATGATGCGCGCGAACAGCTCGCGCTTCTGTCCGAGATCGTGCTCCGGATTGACGCGCCACGTCGTTCGATGGAGCTTGTCCCGCTTCCGTTGCTCGTTCGTGAGGCATGGCAAGCGGTCATGGGAGAGCCCTTCGGGGATCCCTACACGATGCCATTTGCCCGAAACATCGAATGGGCGTTCGCGAGCGCGATCGCCTCCGCCGTTCATCACTACAACGTGCATTGAACGCGCGCCTGCTACAGGCCCTTGGTTTTCCAAGGGCTTTTGAGTATGATGGCCGCATCCTTATGTATACCTGGCATGTCGCAGCTGATGATCAAGGGAAGCGCCTTGACTTGTTTGCAAAGGAACGGGCGGTGACCAGCTCCCGTCAGACGATTCAATTTGCCATTAAACGAGGAGAAATCCGTGTGAATGGTCTTGTTGTGACGCCTCATCACTTTTTGAAAGAAGGGGATTCGGTGGTGTGGGGAGACGATATCCGTGTGGAGGATGAAATAAGTTCTCTACCCACGCCTGTACGGAAGACGCTTCTACCTCTTACCATTATTCAAGAAACGGCTGCATGGATGGTTATTGATAAACCGATAGGCGTTCTTACACATCCAACGACGCGTACCACGGAGCCTACGCTTGTAGATATGGTGCTCGCGCACGATCCTGGGATCGCCAAGATCGGGGAGGACCCATCGCGACCCGGTATCGTGCATCGACTAGACCGAGAAGTGAGTGGGCTTATGGTTGTCGCGAAGACACAGCATGCCTTTGATGAGCTGAAACGCCAGTTTGCTCAGCGAGAAACGGAAAAAACGTATCTCGCCCTTGTTCATGGAGTAGTGAAAGAAGATGAAGGGGACCTTCGGTTTTCTATTGCCCGCTCGACGACTTCTGCGCGCATGGCTGCACGCCCAAAGAATGATGCAACGGGAAAGGCTGCGTGGACCCACTATGACGTTCGAGAGCGGCTGCTTCATGCGACTTTGCTAGAGCTCCAGATTTTATCGGGACGCACCCACCAGATTCGTGCGCACCTATTTGCGTTTCAGCATCCGATCATGGGGGATGAATTATATAAGCAACGCGCTCAAAAATCCCCGGTGAAACCACCGCGACTCATGTTGCAGAGCGTTGGATTATCCTTTGCGGATCCATCAACGGGTGAGCGTTGTTCGTTTGTGCTTCCGCCCGATCCCGCGTTTGATCACCTTCTTCAACAACTCCGTCTCCTATGATTATAACCATCGCCGGTGTGCCTGGGTCGGGTAAAACGTCGGTCGCGCGGATTCTTGCAGCGAGACGTAGTATACCTTGGCATTCTGCTGGTGGGTTACGAGCAGAGATCGCTCACAAGAAGGGGATTACTATTGATGAACTCAATGCTCTTGGTGAGACGGACAAGACTACGGACACGGATGTGGATGATCTCCAGCGAGAAATGGGACGTACGCAAGACAACTTTGTGATTGAAGGGCGCATGGGTTGGCATTTTATCCCACATTCGTTCAAAGTTCTGCTCACGTGCGACCTTGAGGAGTCGGCTCGGCGTATTTTTTTAGCGCGTCATACGGAGGGCGATCGTGATGATGAGCCCGCATACGCATCTCTTGAAGAAACGAAGCACACAATTGAGTTGCGTATGGCATCAGATGCTCGTCGGTATGAGAAATGGTATGGCACTACGTACACGGATCCATCGCACTATGATCTTGTGATTGACACGACGCGTAATAATGGTGCAGAGCAGACGGCGGACCAGATTGAAGCTGCTTTACGCGATCGTGAAGCGCAATCGTGATACACTTGTTCCCGTATGTTGAAATCTACGTGCTCGTTCGCCGCCATAGTTATGGCCGCGTTCCTTCCAAGTGCTTCTGTGTTCGCTGCTGCTCCTTTGCCAAGCGCGTTGTACAGCTCTGTGTCGGTTGATAAGACGGAGCTGGGGGCGAATGGCATTGATATGGCGCGTATTTCCGTAACGGTCAAAGATGATAAATTAAACGCCATTACAGGTGCTCGTGTCACATTGAGTTCTTCCCGTGGGTCGGATGATGATATTAAGCCCGAGACAACGGCGACGGATTTATTGGGCAAGATTCGATTTCAAATTCGTTCGTTAAAGCCCGGCACAAGTATTTTTACGGTCACCGCGAATGACCGTCCGATGACAAAAACAATTCGTATTACGTTTACAGCTACAACGCGAGGGAGTTTTGTGGATCTTCAGGCGGGAGATTTGATTAAAATCCCAGAAGATGGAGATATGAAGACGTTGAGTGATACGGCGGTGTATTTGTATGCGAGTGACGGCAAACGCTATGTATTCCCGAATGAAAAGGTGTATTTTTCTTGGTATACTGATTTCAAGAAGGTGAAAGTGATCCCTATTGAACAGATGTCCACTGTTCCAATTGGGGCGAATGTTACCTACCACCCCGGGTACAATCTTGTGAAATTTCAAACGGATCCGAAAACCTACGCTGTGACGCGCGGCGGCGTCTTACGATGGGTAAAATCAGAGGAAGTCGCTCGGCGTTGGTTTGGGCCTACGTGGAATCAGCGTGTGGATGATATCTCGGAGGCGTTCTACGTGAATTATGTGTTTGGACAACCGGTTGAAAACGCCCTCGATTTAGATATCGAAACGATCTACGATTCAACGAATACTATTGAGAAGGATAAAGGGATTGACCAGCGCCGTTTTTAGGTCGCCGCCAAGGGTGTTCGCGCCAGCGCATTACCGTAATCTTTGCCTAGCAGACCTTGTGAGTTATTCGGCTAACAAAAACACCCCGTTCTGTGGGGTGTGTTTGTTTAGACCGTCTTGAGGACGATGTTTTTCACTTCGCGGAGACGCTTCTTTGTTTCGCGGATGAAGCTGATGTTGTTTCGGCGCACCTTGTTCTTTCGGGTGAGCTCGATCTTTACGATGGAAGGGAGCGTGAGAGGGAAGATGCGTTCAACGCCTATGCCGTCAGAGATTTTGCGGACGGTCATGGTTTTGGAAACACCATTGCCTTTGACAACAACAACGATACCTTCGAAGATCTGAACACGCTCTTTTTCTTCACCCGTTGGGGAGACGTCTTTGATTTTTTGGTGCACGCGAATGGTCATCCCTGTCTCAATTTGAGACGTGGAAATAACGGCGGGCAAGGTGAGTGTATCGGCCATAGGAGTAGCGTTAAGAATGACGGAAGAATAAAGGAATACGCAAAAAACGTCAAGAGACAGGGCTATTTGTGAGCCAGGGTGAGGCTGGTGGGTTGCCCAGAACCCAGAAAACGGGCATTCTAGGGCACATGCGCGCGTAGCTCAGTGGTAGAGCGGGTGTCTTATACACACCTGGTCGTAGGTTCGATCCCTACCGCGCGCACCATTTTGCTTCATGTCTTACGTGTTATTCGCCGCCTTGCCGGTTCTTACCACCTTTCTTGGGGGGTATGTTGTGTATCGTTGGAAGCGGGATTTGCATCCGTGGTTACTGTTTTCTGGAGGATTGTTGTTGGGCGTCGCTTTTTTGCACCTACTTCCAGAGGCATTTGAACGTGCTGAAGGGGTCGTTTCGACCGACCACTTGTTTTATGCGCCGTTGATCACGATTTTTGCCCTCTATCTCCTTGATTCCGTTTTTGGGTTTCATGGACATCATGATGGGGAGGCTGACCATGGGCATAGGGAATGTGTGGGTAACGATCGGCACGTTTCATTGCGTGGGTTTATTCGTGCAAGCGGTCTCATTATTCACAGTTTCATGGATGGTCTTGCGATCGGTGGGGGATTTGCCGTGGATCCGTCACTTGGTGTTGTCGTGACGATTGCGGTTCTCTTGCATGATTTTGCGGACGGCATGAGTCTCGTTTCTGTACTGCGTCAGGTGATGAAGGGGAATACGCGCGCTATTCGTTGGGCGCTTGTGTGTGACGCGGTGGCTCCTGTATTTGGTTTTTTTGTTGGTCAGTGGATTACGCCTGATACATCTTCGATCGCTCTGCTTCTTGCGGGGTTTTCTGGATTATTTCTGTATCTTGCCTTGGTCGAGCTTCTTCCTCAGGCGCATGCTTCTGGAAAAATGGGTCGATGGGGGTGGCTTCTTACCTTGGCCGGGATCGCTCTTACCTACATTATGCATTTTGCTGAATAGGCTATGAAGACAGCTGTTTTTTGGAAGTCGTTCGCAGAAGCTCAGCCGCTTGTTGAGGATTCTCGAGCTATGGTGGCCTTTCTTGGGCGATCGAATGTTGGCAAGTCTACGTTGGTAAACGTATTAACAGGGCAAAAAGGGTTAGCGCATGTGAGTGCGAATCCGGGTCGAACGGCGACTATTAATGCTTATATTATTGATGGATATAAGTTGTTGTTGGATTTGCCTGGCTACGGTTTTGCTAAAACGTCGAAGACGCAGCGAGAGCAATTTCAGCGTTTGATTTCTGATTTTTTGGAAACGGCGAATCATGCGTGTGTTCGAGCGATTTTGATTTTGGTGGATGGGCGTATTGGTTTGACGCGACTCGATTTTGAGATGTTTGAGACGGTTGAGCGCGTCGGGCTTCCGTACGCAATTGTTATGACGAAGATGGATGGCCTTTCGAATAATCAACGTCATGTAGCGATTCAGCAGGTTGAACGTGATACGCATGGCAATATTCCTCTTTTTCCGTGTTCGGCGACAACGGGGGCAGGGTTAGACGATATTCGTAAATTCCTTGAAGAGAAGTGGCGGTAGAAGGTATTGCGTCGTGCACCGCCCTGTTTTTCCATGTATACTCTTTGTGTTCAGTGTTTTTTGTATTGTCATTCTTGTCCTTCTTTTCCGTTCTCTTGTATGGAGAGTCCTCCTTCTCCGGTTATGCAAACTGCATCGGACGATCAAGCGCTTTTTGAGCGCGCCAAGCAGGGTTCCGATGGCGTTGGCGAGGTTTATGATCGCTACGTCGATCGGCTTTATCGTTATTTTCTTCGGCGCGTTGGACAAAAGGAGGTCGCCGAGGATCTTGTTTCCCATACGTTCGAGATGTTCTTGCGTGAATTACCTCACCTGGAATGGCGTGGCGCTCCGATTCATGCCTGGCTCTTTCGCGTGGCGAGTCGTCTTGTGATCGATCACTATCGGAGTGCGGGTGTGAAACTTCGGGTCGATGTAGAGCCAGAGGCGTGGGACCCTCCGGATGTCACACAGGATCCGGCCTGGTACGTGGAATGTCGGTTCGAACGAGGTCGACTCCTTGAACTCATCAAACAGCTTCCCGAGCGTGACCAGCAGATTCTGGACGGACATTTTTTCGCGGAACTAGAAGCTCGGGAACTTGCGGTTCTCCTTGAAATAAGTGCCAATCATGCGTCGGTGCTCCTGTATCGCGCGGTAGGAAAGCTTCGCTCGCTTTATCTTCAAACCTATGGAACCCATTAACCCACAAGAGGTGCCCCGTCATAGTGAGGCTGATCGTCCGTTCGAAGAGACGAAGCAGGCTCTCTATTCGGCTATCCAAGGGACGGAATCCATGGATCCGACCAAGAAGGCCGCTCTTCGCTCAAAGATTACTAGCTTTTCTCCTATGTCTTCCCCACAAGTTCCTCAAGCGACTCCTGCTGCTCCTGCCACCGGTGTGCAGCCGCCACGTAAACCCATGATCACGCGCCGTGGTGGTTGGTTTATGTTCGGGGGATTTGCCACCATGGCCGCCGCTCTTGCGCTTGTGTTTTTTGCCCCGGCGAACTGGTTTTCAAACAAGCCGCAAGCCACGTTGAGCGCTTTTGGTCATATTGTGGTTCCTGAAGCCTTGGCCTCAGAAGCTTTTCACCTTACACCTCTCGCACAGGACGCTCTTGGCGTGGATGTTGGAAGCGGATGGAAGCTCACGACCAAACTCGCTGTGAGCACCGACGTGTTGAAGCAAACGCTTACTGTGGTGCCAGCCGTCGAAGTAGCGGTGAATCAACAAAAAGATGGGTCATTTGTGATTCAGCCAAAGAACGCCTTAAAACCGGGGGAGCTATATCAAGTGAGTGTTGCTGCTGATATTGCGAAGACGGACGGCTCTACACAGCCACATACGTACCAGTGGGCTCTTCAGACAAAGAGCGTGTTTGGTGTCATCTCGACGGTTCCAGGAACGAAAGTGGCGGGTGTTCCAACGAACACGGGTATTGAGTTCACCTTCACGCATGAGCATGTGAAAGATCTCGCTTCCTTCTTTTCGATTACGCCACAGGTGAAGGGGAAGTTTGAAACTCATGGTCGCGCTGTTGCGTTTGTTCCAGAGCGCGAGCTCGCGCCAGGAACGCGGTACGTTGTTACCTTGAAAAAGGGGCTCGGCGTTGAGAGCTCCTCACTTGCCCTCGACCGCGATGTTGTCTTGGATTTTGAGACGTCACCGCCCGCTGTTCCTGGTCAGCCTGCTCCTGCACGTTTTTCCATCGCGAATGGAGAGTTCCAGCAAGGAGCTCCAAAAAAAGAATTGTTTGTTGGAGGATACGTGGGGGATTATTATACGCCACACGCAGATATTTCCATTGAGGCAACGGGCTATGCGGTGAGCTACGAAGAGGCGAAGCGCCTTGTATATACACGCCGCCAGGTTCCGGCTTGGACGATTGTTGAAAAAAATGAATTTGCCGAGTATGAGGCTTTGGCTCGCGCGACCCCTGCGTTTCGTGTGACGGCAACAACGACCAAGGCCGGAGATTATCAGCCGAACGTCTTTACGCTTCCTCCGATTGAGCGATCTGGCTCGTACGTTGTGCGTTTTCAGCCAACGAGCAACGGCACCTCTACATGGATGTTGTTACAGGTTACGACACACGCCGCCTATGCAACGGCTGATATGAATGCCTTGTATACCTGGGTTGTTGATCAGACAACAAGCCGTCCGCTCGGTGCTCTTCAGGTGGCTATTGAGGGGCAACAGGTTCTCACGGATGCTAAGGGTGTGGCAAAGCTTTCTACGGAGAGTCTCCAGCGCAAAGCCAGCTCTACGCGTTTGGAGGATGCGAACTTCTTGATTGAGATTGGTTCCGGGGAGCAGCGCTCATTTATCCCTTCGGAAACCTCCGCGTTTGGTATCCAATCACAGCCCTATTATCAACCGCTTGACCCAACCACGGCACGTTACCTGATGTTGGATCGCCCCATCTATCGTATGGCAGACGAAGCGCATGTCTTTGGTTTTGTTCAGGACCGACTCGCAGGCAGTGGAGTGAGCCAGGTGACTCTTCGTCTAGAAAAGAACATGGGTTGGTATGGGTATGGACAATCGTATGACCGCACAGCTCCCTATGAAGAGCAAGTTGTTTCGACAGATGCTGTGGGTGCCTATAAGGCCACGTTTGCGTGGAAGGAGTTTGTTCCTGGTTGGTACACGGTAAATGCGTATCGTAAGGACAAGCTGATTGGTACTCGTACGTTTGAGATCCGAGATTTTATCAAGCCGGCGTATACTAT
>CAZJEZ010000007.1:0-27304 GCA_964545235.1 uncultured Gammaproteobacteria bacterium | reverse complement strand
CGGACGACGTTCCATAGCTGGGGAAGCTCGTCTAAGGACCACCGACGGACAAAAGCGCCGAATGGTGTGACGCGCGGATCATCACCTATTTTGTACACGGGTCCCGTTTTAAGACTGCGTTCCTTGATGATTTTTTGTTCCATCGCTAAGCGGTCGGAAGCATTCTGAGTAAACTGTGGACCAATGCAGTATTGTTTCCACATGGAGCGGATTTTGAGGGCATAAAAGAGTTTTCCGCCTTCGCCGACACGTTCATTTTGAAAGATCCAGGGCCAGCCGTCTTCAAGGACGCGAATAATGGCAAGAAGAAGGAGGAGGGGGGAGGCAACGACCAAAGCTGTTCCAGCGACGAAGATATCAAAAGCGCGTTTTGCGATACGACCCCAGCCATCAAGGCGGGTGGGTTTGACCTCAATCAAGGGAATACCTCCAAGGACGGACATTTCAACGTTTGAAAAACGAGCCGCAAACGGATCGGCGAGGTAACGAAACACGAGATGATGAAATTCCGCGAACGAAATCACGCTCAGCGCATGTTCTCGGCTCACGGATGGATCGCACAAAATAATCCCATCTAGTCCACCGTGCGTGTAGAGTTTTGTGAGATCTTGTTCTGCATGTTTCGACCAAGATTCAACGTGGCGGACAATCGTTACGCCGATGAATGGATGGTTTTTGAGCATTCGTTGCAAATCATGCGTCACGGGTGCGTTTCCAACCAAGGCGAACCGTAAGTGTCCCTGACCAGAACGAAGGATAGCGTAACGAATCAAACGTAAGACGATGCGTGCAAATGCGACATACACGATCGATGTTCCCCAGACCGCCAAAATCACAAAACGAGATGTCGCGAGCTCGCGGCTAAAAAATACCGTAGCGATGATCAACATGATGCCGGCGGTACAGCAGATGATAATCCGACCAAATTCATTCCACGCGCGGCGCAAGCGCGTTTGGTAGAGTCCGGCGATCGAGAAAATACCAATCCAGGCCAGGGCAAAGAAGCTGGACATCAATACATAGTCCCCAAGTGGAATGTATTGGATCAGCGGCTTTAGATCAGGAAATAATCCGGAAAAACGAAGCGCGTACGCCGTGAGCCCTGCGGCTAAGAGTGCGAGAAAATCGAGCGGAACCAACAGGGCGGTAAAGGTAAGATCAAGTCGTCGCATACAGATTAGCGGATGCAGGCCATAATGGTTTCAATGGTGATGGGGGTCGGCGGGTTGGTTTTTGAAGCGTTGGCCAGATTGTTTCGGATCGAGTTGGCGCGGCGAGTAGCCCCAGCAACGCCTCCACGGCACGGAATACGAGGGAACTGTTCCAGAAAGCAGTTGATCTTTGCGTTCTCATCATTTCCAGCAAATTCAGACGAGCAGGCCCGCACGATAGGTCCAAAGTCCGCTCCACAGGCTCCTGGATTATTGAGAGCGACGGCCCACATTAATTGACCAAATTCACTTCGAAAATATCTAGACCCAAGTTGGATGCGTCGCTGATACTTGCTAAAAGCATCCTGTAATTGAGCTTGCATAAAACCACGGCTCGCAAGGGCGCGTTCCATGGCAGTTCGAAAGCCCTGATCGCAAATGACACCACGTTGTTGGCGTTGAGCGTTACAAAGCCAGGTGGGGTCAAGGGCGTGCCCGGCTTGGTCGCCCATAGCCGCTTGGAACCCAGCATTATCAATAGATTGGAAGCGACGCATCAACGAGGGGATATTGTCTTCCGTGGAATGCAAAATACCAAAGGTGATTCCATCGAGTCCATCAAGCCAGTAAAAACGTTTTGATTGGCAGTTGTCCGTGAGCGCTTTTAAGAAATAACCGAACGAGCCTCCGCACGGAGGGGCGCCGTTGATAACGCCGAGACACGCGTTGTCCGGGCGAGTCGGCCGCATTTCACAAGCGATGTTACATGCGGCACACCAGGCATGGCCAACGGGCCGTAAATTATCTCGGCAGAGTGAGTGCGGGCCAGCACCCGCGACGCCGGCGTTAAAACTCGCGTCACGAACTTGGCCCGTATCATCGTCATATACGGTGGTCGCGTCTTCCATGCGTTCGGTACTCACCGGAGGAATGGTGACCCCCTGCATCTTAACCGTCATCGGATTGATGGTGGATAAGACGGCTGTCGCAGCGAGCAAGATAGCGAACCCAGCGATCGCGTTTTCGATAATTTCTTTTCCACGCTGGGTACTATCGACGGTGGCGCCAGCAAGGTAGCGGAATCCGCCCCACATCACCATGATGATTGCCGCAAGCATGCCAAGAGTAATCGCAAAGCGATAAGCTCCATTGATGTATTGCATCAAAAAGGGGATCGAAAGGCCGCCTTCACCATCTGTCGGAGCGGTGAATCGCACTCCGGGAATCGGTACGGAAAGAGTTGGGATCACATACTCATTCGTGTTACCACTAGCGGCAGCGGGCGGTGTCGCCGCCGGAGGGGTTTGCGCGAAAGCGGGGGAGATGACTCCGAAATACGCCATCACGAAAAACAGGAACGCCCCACGGAGAAAACGAAAGATCATAGATTGACTCTAGTGTAGCACGCGTTTTGTTTTGCGACACCGACGTGTTTATGCGACAATAGTCTTCATGGCCAAGCTTTCAAGCTATTTGCGACCCTTTTTGGAGTACGTCGAAATAGACAAGGGACGATCACCCCTCACGGTTCGGAATTATGCCTTCTATTTGCAGCGATTCATTGATTGGGCAAAGGATCCAAACCCAGCAGACATCACGGAGGAAATGATGCATAACTATCGTCTGTACCTCAATCGCCTTGAAGCGCGCGGCGAAGGAACGCTCAAAAAAACAACACAGAATTATCATTTGATCGCATTACGAACGTGGTTGAAGTTTTTGGCTCGTCGCGATGTACGTACGCTCGCTTCGGAAAAGGTGGACCTTGCCAAGCAAGGCTCACGCGAAGTCACCTTTTTAGATGCGGACGATCTCGAGCGTATCTTACGCGCTCCCGAAGCGAGCGAGAACACACGTATTGTTCAAACGCGTGATCGTGCCATCTTGGAGCTCTTTTTTTCAACAGGAATGCGTGTTTCCGAACTTGCTTCGCTCACGCGTGAACAGGTAAATCTCAAGCGTAGTGAGTTTACGGTGCGTGGAAAAGGAGATAAGACCCGCATCGCATTTTTATCAGACCGGGCCAAGAACGCCATCAAAGCCTACCTTGAACGACGTTCGGATGTATCACCTTTTTTATTTATTCGGCATGATCGAGCGGCCGGAGGGGAGATCGACGGCCCGCTCACGCCTCGTTCGATCGAGCGGCTCGTCCATAGGTATGCCGTGATCGCGGGTATCACAAAACATGTTTCACCACACACGCTTCGTCACTCGTTTGCAACCGACCTGCTCATGAACGGGGCAGATTTACGAAGTGTTCAGACGATGCTTGGGCACGCGTCTATCACAACAACGCAGATCTATACGCACATTACCAATCAGCAGCTCCAGGAAGTGCACCAAGCGTTTCATGGGACCAAACGAAAACAAACGCCACCAAAAAAGAAAACATAACCGCGTATGCCAATGCCACTCCACCAACCGTGTCCACCAGGACTCCTTGCTACACGAGAACTCCTGCTTGCTCACCCGGATCAAACAGAGACGATCTTGAATCAAGCGCTCCTTGAACGAGATCGTATGAAACGCCTGTTTGAGACGGTACATCGGACAACGAGTTTTCAGTTTATTTCAACGATCAAAAGCATTTTATTTGTTGGGTTATCAGTATTTTCGGTGATTTGGGCGATGGGAGCGGTGGTCAAATTGGCGCAGTGGATTATCACAACCTCCCTTTCGGATTTTTCTCCAGCGGCCACGTTGTTTTTTGGATCAGGAACAAAAGGAGCCGCGCTGGCAGCGAAGGGGACGTGGTTAACGACCGTGGCAAATCTCCCTATGCCAAACTGGCGTGATGCGACGTTGTGGGCGGCCGTCGTGATGGTATTAATCGTGCTCGAACGGGCGTATACCTCCTACGTCACGTGGCGCGACACGCGATTTTTAAAGCAAGGTCAAGATGATATTACGAAAGAAATCGAGGTGCTGGAATTATGGAAACATATGAGCCCGGTAGAGAGCCCGTTCGTTGACGACGAGGGATCGTGACGGTACCCTCCGGTCACCGATTGTCCCCGTAGCATAATGGATAGTGCCACGGACTTCTAAGCCGCTGATGAAGGTTCGATTCCTTCCGGGGACACCATGCAAAATGCGGGCACGGCCCGTGTTTTTGTTTTTTGTAAAAGAGGGGAAGAACTGAAGGAGTTGCGTGGTATGAGGGTCTACCGTATGCTTGTGGCATATGGAACTCCTCTTTTCACCACTTCTTTTCTTGGCTGTCATGATCGTTCTTCCTTCGATTCGTGTTGTGAATCAATACGAACGCGGGGTGCGGTTCACGTTTGGAAAATATTCAGGGATTGTTGAACCGGGGTGGCGCTTGGTGTTACCACTCATCCAGTCCATGACGCGCGTCGATATCCGTACAAAGGCTGTTGAGGTTCCGTATCAGGACGCGATCACTCGCGACAATGTATCATGCAAAATCAACGCCGTGATCTACTATCATGTGGTCGATGCAGCTCGTTCGGTGATCGAAGTTGAGAACGTATGGAGCGCAGCCTCCCAGCTTGCTCAAACTACCATGCGTAACGTGTGTGGCGAACTCACGCTCGACGAGCTTCTTGCCGAGCGAGACCAGGCTTCAAGCCGTATTAAGGAGTTGATTGCCGTACACACGGCGAACTGGGGCATCGAAGTACAAGGGGTTGAGCTGAAAGATATCGCCTTACCGGATGACATGAAGCGCACCATGGGTAAACAAGCGGAAGCTGAACGTGAACGTCGTGCTACAATTATTAATTCAGAAGGAGAAGTAGCCGCCGCTGAAAACCTCCGCAAAGCAGCAGAAATTCTTTCTACCGTACCGGGAGCCCTACATCTTCGAACGCTCAATTCAATCAACGACATCTCGAGCGATCAGTCCAATACAGTTGTTTTCGCTGTTCCACTCGAAGTGCTGCGCGCTTTTGAACGATTAGGCGGAGGGGGGCAGTCACGCGGCTAATGCATCCCATTCAACGCGAGCTTCGAAAGCTCAAAAATCCCGTACAGGCACGTGTCTACGCGGGGTTTTTCAAAACAGGAGAAGGGGAGTACGGCGAAGGAGATCGTTTTTTAGGCATCAAGGTTCCCATGATACGCGCGATTGCCAAAACGCATGCCAACACGTCACTTGATGAACTACACGAGCTCATACAGAGTCCTTGGCACGAAGAGCGATTTGCAGCCCTTGTGATTTTGGTCGAACGGTTTCGGCAAGCTCAAACACAAGAAGAGCGAATGCGTCTTGGTGAGTGGTATGTTGCTCATACACGTTGGATGAATAATTGGGATCTTGTGGATGTGGCGGCGTATCACATTGTGGGGCCGCTTGCTGTTACGTCCTCGGCGTGGCGTAAAAAACGAGAGGCATTATCTCAGTCCTCGGATCTGTGGGAACGTCGCATCGCAATTGTCTCCACGCTACACGACATCAAACAAGGTGATGCACGCGCTATTTTTGCCTTCACAAAACGCCGAATGAATGACACAGAGGATTTGATCCACAAGGCCTGTGGATGGATGCTGCGCGAAGTTGGGAAGCATGTGGGCGAAGCGGAGCTCAAGGCGTTTTTACGGGAACATGAGCCCTCGATGCCACGCACGATGTTTCGGTACGCGATCGAACGTCTACAGCCGAACAAAAAACGTGATACTCTGTAGTCATGCACGAAGGACAGATGGTGGGTGCGCAACAAGAGCAGGTGCCTCCACAGCCTGTGGTATCGGAGCGGGTTGTTTCCGATCAACCAGAAAACGGTCAGGAAGAACGTCCAGTATCACTCTTTGAACAAACGGCGCGCGACATTGTGAAGGAGTATAACGAAGTGGCGGGATGGCATGCGCAAAGCGAAGCGCTGTATGGACAGATAGAGGCGAGCATAGGAGCTGTTGAAGCTGAGTTTGAAAAGTACCCCCTCTACACGCCTCAATCCGAAGAGATAACGCTGAAGTATCGCAGGTTGATTATCGATAGAGATGCTGTCAAAGCTCGCGCAGATGCTCTTCGTGAGCGAGCCACCAAGCTTTGGATGGACTACGCCCCCTTTCAAAAGATTACAGAGGCGCGAACGGGCTTGCAGGAAAGCGAGAACATGATCAGCGCCAGCCTCGCGCGTCAGACTGAACTTCAGCGTCAAGAGACGATTTTACGTTCCGAGTGGGCTGGATTTGAGGCAACGGCATCAAAGGAGTCTGCGGTTATTGAAGAGGAGGATGAGCAGATCGCTGGTGAACAGCGGAAGCTCACGGAGCAAATCGAGGAGGCACGTGAACGGCTATTGCAATACGAATACTTCCGTCCATATACAGAGAATCCGCAATACGCGGCCAATTATACACATGTAAAAACGTTTTTTGACCAGATGGATCCATGGATACAGCAGGCCGAGACGCGACTCGCTGGATTGGGTGCTATGCGCGAGCAAATTCATGTGCGTCGTCAGGCGCTTCGTGGACGTCGAGAGCAGATTCTTTCTTCGTATAACGCAGTCATGCAGGAGCAGGCTGACCTTGTTGAAAAAATGACTCAAGCAAAACAGGGGTGGCAAGCATCCCAAGCGCAGGAACTCGAGGGGATAGCGCAGGCCGAAGAGGTTCTCCGTTCACGAAGCAACTAGCCTATGACACATGAACAGAATCCAGCGAAAGAACGCGAAGCAATTACTACGGAGTTTGCGGCGCTTCGACGTCAAGCAGAACGACTCGTGAAAGACGCACGAGTGCTTCGTGGAGAGGTGGAGGATGAGCGAACGAAAGAGCGGCTACGAAAGGCTATTCCATTCGGTATCGATAAACAGGAGCTAAAAGAACCAAAACCCCCTATAAAATGAGGGGGGGGGGTGGATCCGGCGGAGGTGGTTTTAGGCTGGTAACGAGACCGGGTGCCACGCGTGGAGCGCAACAGGCGGTTGAATGATGCCGACCGTCTGGGCGAGCGTGAGGGCTGCGCGTAAACAGTGGTATTCGACAAAGATGTCATGCGTTCCGGCGCACCAAGAGGCGGGGGCCTCTTTTTGTTCGCGCAGAATCTCGCTGATAGGCATCCATCGAAACGCATCAACTTCACCGGGTTGGGCAATGAGCGTGTGTTCTCGATCGTCGATATGGAGAACAAACTCTCGAACCCATAAACGTGAACGGTCGATTTTTGTTGTTCGCCAGTGAAGGAGCTGAGACGGGTCTACATGGATACCGGCCTCTTCGCCTAGTTCTTTATGAGCGTTGGTTTCGAAGGTTTCTTCAACCCCGACATGTCCGCCCAAGTGCGTTACCCAGACGCCTGGCAAAGAATCCTTTTTTTGAGAGCGCTGATGGCACAGGAGATGTCCATGCTGATTGAGTACGTAGATATTTGTTGTTTGGCACCAGGCTTCCTGTGAGGCTTTTGCCTCATGGCGGGGGAGAACGACGCCTGTGCGTTCACCAGATGTAGCTGAAACAAGAGGGAGAAACTCCATAGAATAAAGATAAAAATCGTTAAGAATAACAGTTCCTCCGTTCTCTCAAGATGCGTCCCGCTTTCCAGACAGGTTTGGAGAATGGCTCTCCAAACCGGAAAGAGATCTAATCTTGAGACAAATGAGGCGGAGCCAGTCTAGCACAAAAGACCGTTTTAAGCAAATGAAAAGGAAAAAAGAGAGACTTGACAGCATCTATCCTTAGTGTTATTTTTACATTATGAATAACACGAAGAAGGCGTCTACCGCCATGCCCACCACGCCAACGCGCTTCGCCGTCCTTGCTGCAGACGTGGTGATCCTCACGCTTCGCGAGAATGAGCTTTTGGTGCGTCTTGTGCGGGTTGATCGCCCACCCTTTTTTGATGGAGTTCCGGGACTGCCTGGGGGGTTGATACAGTCAGATGAAACCGCAGAAGCAACTGCGCGTCGTCTTATTCAGGAAAAAGGAGGTATCGCTCCAGGGCATGTCTATGTAGAGCAGCTGGCAACTTTTAGCGAGGTCGATCGCGATCCTCGTAACCGTGTGGTTGCCGTAGCGTATACAGCTTACGTTCCTTGGGAAAAGCTTTCGACATCAGAACGAGCAAGCACAGAACAGTGCTGGTGGGGGGATGTGCGGCAGCTCAAAAAGTTAGCGTATGATCACACGGATATGCTTCGAACAGCGATCGATCGAACGCGTGCGCGCATCGGCTACACGACGCTCATTTCAAAAATCTTGCCAACCGAATTTACACTCACGCAACTTGAGCAGGCGTTCGAAACGATTCTTGGACGCGAACTCGACAAGCGGAACTTCCGAAAAAAATTCGATAAACTCAGCTTATTAGAAGATACAGGACACAAGACGTCGGGTGACCGCTGGCGTCCCGCGCGCCTCTATCGGTTCAAGGCAAAGACGGTTGAGCAAATAGAGATTCTTTAAACCAAGCAAAGATATTCTTGTGACGCAACTCTGTCTTTGTAGGCAATGTTAGTGTAATAGTAACACTTAAAATTGTCCCGAGACGTCTCCCTTACAAAAGGGAGGCGCCTCCGGAGAATCGCTTCGGGGAGGGCCTTTTGACAACAGAACGGGTGAATCATGGATACAAAAAAGAACGCATCTCTCGGGGTCGTCATCGGACGGTTCCAGGTGCATCGGTTGCACAAGGGGTATCGGCGTTTGCTGCATAAAGTGGCGTCTCGCCACGAGTCTCTGCTCGTTGTCCTGAGCGACAGTGGCGGGCAGCGGACCAACCGTAACCCGCTCGACGTTGCAACGAGGGCAGCTATGATCAGGAAGGCTTATCCAAAGGCGATCGTGCGGTCTGTTATGGATCGGACATCGCACGCCGCATGGAGCATGGCGCTCGACGAGTGTATCGCGGCGTGCGCCGAGGCCGGGGGCGAAGTGATCCTCTACGGTTCTCGCGAGAGTTTCGTTACGTCGTACGCGGGTCGCTTCAAGGCCTGCGTGCTCGACGAGATCTTCGATGAGGATAGCGCGAGCCAGTTGGCCAAGGCTGTTAAGTTGCCGATCGGCAGCGAAGCGTTCCGCCAGGGAGTAATCTACGCCACGCTGAATCGGTTTCCGACGGCCTATCCCACGGTTGACATCGCCATCGTACGGCACGAGACGGGCGAAGTCCTGCTTGGTCGCAAGACGGGTGAGACGCGCTGGCGGTTTCCGGGCGGGTTCGTTGATCCCGCGGACGTCTCGTTGGAGGCGGCGGCCAAGCGAGAAGCTTTTGAAGAGACGAGTGGTCTCGACATCGGTGACCCGGTGTACGTCGGTAGCCAGCCGATCGATGATGTGCGCTACCGCGGAAGCGCAGATAGTGTCATGACATCGATCTTCGTTGTGCCGTACCTCGGTGGTTCGGCACAAGCGGGGGACGACCTCGCGGAAGTTCGATGGGTGCAGTTCAACGACGTCGAGGCGTGCATCGCGGACTTCCATCGTGCGATCTGGAAACGGGTCGCTTACCATCTCCATCTCACCTCCAACCAAGGACATGTGTCATGAACACGCAACTCTTCAGCAACATCATCGCCCTCACGGACTCGTACAAGCTCTCGCACTGGAAGCAGTATCCGCCGGGTACGCGCCACGCCTTCTCGTTCTTCGAGAGTCGTGGCGGGGAATTCCCGGCTACCATGTTCTTCGGTCTGCAGTACTGGCTCAAGACCTACCTGCAGGGCCAGGTCGTCACCGCTGAGAAGATTGATGAGGCCGAGGAGCTCGTCGCAGCTCACCTGGGCGATGCGCAGACCTTCAATCGTGCCGGCTGGGAGCGCGTCCTCCGCGTGCACAGCGGTCGTCTTCCGGTCGAGATTCGTGCGGTGGCGGAAGGTTCCATCATCCCTACGAGGAACGTGCTCATGACGGCGGTCAACACGGACCCCGATCTGCCGTGGCTCACGAACTACCTCGAGACGCTGCTCTCGCAGGTGTGGTATCCGTGCACGGTCGGCACGCGTTCGGCGATGATGCGTCGTGCGATCCTCCGTAACCTCGAGCAGACGGGCACGCCGGACCTCATCAACTTCAAACTGCACGACTTCGGCTTCCGGGGTTCGACCTCGGTCGAGTCGTCAGCGATCGGTGGGGCCGCGCATCTCGTCAACTTCCAGGGGACGGACACGATGTCCGCGCTCCTGCTGGCGCGCCACATCTACGGCGCGCGGATGGCGGGCTTTTCGATTCCGGCGGCGGAGCATTCTACGATTACGTCGTGGGGCCGCTCCAACGAAGGGCTCGCGTTCAAGAACATGCTCGAGCAGTTCCCGACGGGGCTCGTCGCGGTCGTGTCGGACTCGTTCGATATCTACGGCGCGTGTGAGCGCCTGTGGGGTGGCGAGCTTCGCGAGCAGGTGCTCGCTCGTGATGGGACGCTCGTCATCCGTCCCGACTCCGGCGACCCGATCGTCGTGGTTCCGCGCGTGCTCGAGATCCTCGGCCGCGCGTTCGGGACGACGACCAACGCGAAGGGGTACAAGGTCCTGGACCCGCACGTCCGTGTGATCCAGGGCGATGGCATCGACCCCGTCATGCTTGAGCGGATCCTCGACACGATGGCAGTTGCCGGGTGGTCCGGCGACAACATCGCGTTCGGCTCGGGCGGTGGGCTCCTCCAGAAGAACACCGACCGGGACACGAGCAAGTATGCGTTCAAGTGTTCGTCTGTCCTCGTAGACGGCGAGAGCACCTGGCGCGACGTGCTCAAGGATCCCGTCACGGACCCTGGGAAGAAGTCCAAGGCAGGAAGGCTCCTCCTCATCAACGACGGCACGGGGTACCGTACCGTCGCACAGGATGACGCCAACCCCCTGCCCGAGGAAAGCAATCTCCTCGTCCCAGTGTTCCGCAACGGCGAACTCCTCGTCGACCACACGTTCGACGAGATCCGCGCTCGCGCAACCGCGGCGTAACTCAAGCGCTGCGCACATCCCCCGATTCCTTCGGGGGATTTTTGATAGTCGGAGAGCAGGCGTGAATACTTGAAAACAAGAACCCCTCCAGAGGATGGAGGGGTTGCAGTCGGTAGAGTCTATCGACCGGGGAGGATGATGCTTCCCACGGGTACGCGCTGGGGAAGAAGGGCCGCGCCAGAAGCTCCGAGAGCTCCGATCTGACCGTTTCTGAGGACGAGCGTCTTCACACCGAGGCTGGTACCCAGTGCCGCGTGCGCCGCGAGCATGTTCGGATTCCCATGGATCGGGATGAGTGTCTCGGGGCACGTCCAGCGGATCATGTCCGCCTGCTCCTGGCGGGATGCATGCCCCGTGACGTGGACGAGGTCGTCATCGATGTTCGTGATGACGCGTGCCCCACGTGCGCGGAGGCGCCCGATCATGGCACCGACGGCGTCTTCGTGTCCGGGGATCACTCGCGACGAGAAGATGACCGTGTCGCCTTGATGAAGGGTGACGTTCCGGTGACGGTCCTCGGAGAGCCGGTTCAGTACGGCGTCGGGCTCGCCTTGCGAACCGGTGACGACGAACAGAACCTGGTTGCCCATGAGGTGCCACTCGCGAGGGCTGTGAGGCCGCTGCAGCGTCACACCGCTGAGGTCGATGCGCTTGAGGGCTCGGGCGGCGCCGACGGTTTTTTCGGTCGTACGACCCACGAGGCAGATGCTTCGTCCGGACGCTCTGGCGGCGTTGACGAGGCTCTGGATGCGGTAGGCGTTCGTGGCGAAGCAGCTCACGAACACGCGTCCCTGGATCTCGGTCACGAGGTCCACGAGGTGCGCGCCGACAACGGCTTCCCGCGTCTCACCCAGGCCCCGCTCCGAGTTGGTACTGTCTGACAGCAGGACGCGGACGCCTCCAGCGCCATAAGCCTCGAACAATTCGCGGTCGATGGATTCGTCGTCCATGGGGTCGTCCTCGATCTTGAAGTCGCCCGTGTGCATCACGACGCCATCCGGCGTGTGAATCGCGTAGGCGAAGGAGTCGGGCATGCTGTGCGTGACACGCAGCGCCTGCACACCGTACCCGCCGACGTCGAACCGCGCCCGCGGCTGGATGAAGAACACGGGATGCCGCCGGAGATGCTCCTCGCCGAGCTCCTCACGGAGGAGTCTGTGGGCGAACTTGGGAAAGTAGAGCGGAATCTTCAGCTTCGAGTTGAGCCCTCCGAGCAGGGTCGTGAGGGCGCCCACATGGTCGGCATGTCCGTGCGTGATGACGATGCCGCGGATGTCGCGCTCGTGCGTCTGGAGGAAGCTGAATGCGGGGACGAGCACCTGCTGCTCGCCGGACGAGCCGCGCCGGAACCCGAGCCCGGCGTCGATGATCACGATTCCAGCATCAGGATGCTGGATGGCGAGGCAATTGAGCCCCACCTCGCCGAGCCCACCGAGCGGGATGATGCGAGTGGCGTTGACGTTGGTGTCAGAAGGCCTGTCTTCGGTTCTCATGATGGAAGGAACTCCTCTCTCTGTCCCAGGTAGAAGGCCGGAACCAAGAAGCCTAGTCTAAAGATGCCTTTTTGTCAAGAATTCCTTGCAAAACGCGTATTCTGGTGATTCATCTTCTTTCCAGCTAGGATACGCATAGAGTTTGGATATATGCGTGTCTTGATCCTGCATGACAGATTCCAGTTCCGAGGGGGCGCCGAACGGCTTGTTTTGGAATTAGCGCAAACGTTGAATGCAGACATCGTCACCGAGTTCTGGACGAACGAAACCTATCCACGGGAAGAAGTGTCGGGGAAGCTCATTGTTCTTAGTGAAGGTGAGCCATCTGCTATCGTTTTTCGCTACGTTCGAGCCCAATGGAATTTTTGGTGGAAGACTCGGAAACTCTTGCGAGACTACGATATGCTCGTGTTTTCGGGGAATAATTGTTTGTCGGCGGCAATACGTCCCTTGATCGGGAAAAAGACGGTGTTTTATTGCCACTCACCAGTGCGGTATGTGTATGATTTGCTCGCCAAGCGTCGTGCAGACGAGCTGACATTGTGGAAGCGTGTCTTGTATTACGATATTGGGAAGTGGGGGATTCGAGCGATCTATCGAGCGGGGCTTGCGCGCATGCAACTCGTGATTGCTAACTCCGAAAACGTACGCGATCGTCTCGCTCGGTTTTGTCATACGGACGCCAGGATTGTGTATCCGCCAATTCGTACAAAAATATTTCAATGGATTGGTCAAAGTGATTATTACCTCTCGTTTGCACGTGTAGATGCGCTCAAGCGTATCGATGTGATTGTGCAAGCGTTTCAGCGAATGTCGGATAAAAAACTCATTATCGTATCCGGCGGAGAGGATCTCGAAACGATTCGCTCGCTTGCAGCGGGTCACTCTAATATTTCAGTACGTGGATGGGTCGAAGCGGATACGCTTCGCGACCTCGTTGGTCGAGCGATCGCGACGATCTATATTCCTATTGATGAAGATTTTGGGATGTCGCCCGTTGAAAGCATGGCGGCTGGAAAGCCCTGTATCGGTGTAGACGAGGGCGGACTCAAAGAAACGATTATCGAAGGACAGACGGGGATGCGTATTCCGGCTACATGCAGGGTCGAAGATCTTATTGATGCGGTGCAGGCCATGACGCCCGAACGTGCGCTCGGGATGCGCGAAGCATGCGAACGGCAAGCGACACGTTTTTCGTCAGAGGTGTTCGCGAGCAAGATGAAGGCGTTGGTAACGGGAACGCGTATTGCGATCGATGCTTCGCGTTCAGGTGAATGGATACAGAAGACGGGAGTCGAGGTGGCGAGTGATGGGGTGATCAGAGCGCTTGCCGCGAGCGCTCCAGACGACGCTGTTCTTACTTATTACACGTCAGCAGGTATCTCATGGCTGCCTGCCGACGCGCAACGCGTCTTTGCGCTCAAGCGCTTGTGGACCGTCATCGCGTTCAGCTGGATGCTCTGGAAAGATAAGCCAGACGTCTTATTCATTCCTGTGCACACGCTTCCGTTGTGGTGTCCTAAGCGGGTCGTACGGATTATTCACGATGTAGCCTTTCTTCGAACACCGGATGTGTACAAGTGGCAAGACCGTTTTTACATGCGAATCGATCTGTGGCGTGCGCGACGCTTATGTTCAACGATATTCGTTCCAACGGAAGCGGTGAAACGAGATCTGATCACGCTTGCCAGGTTTCGTGATGAACAGGTTATGGTCACGGGCTTTGGGTGTACGCCTGCCAAACGTCCTGAACGCGTCGAACGTACCCGCGAAAAAATGATCCTGTTCATCGGTCGGCTCGAGACAAAAAAGAATGTTGCGCGCCTCATTCAAGCATTCACACAATTTCATGTGGCGCATCCAGACTGGCGGCTCGTTCTCATCGGAAAAGCAGGGATTGGATTCGAGGAAGATATCAAGCCGCTTCTCACATCTCCAGGCGTTGAGCATGCCGGCTACATATCGGAAGAAGAAAAATGGGCATGGCTCGCGCGCGCTTCATTTCTTGCGCATGTGTCATTGGAAGAAGGGTTCGCCTTTCCTGTGTTGGAAGCATTTGCGGCCGGTACGCCTGTTCTCGCATCAGCTATCCCGACGCTTCGCGAAGTGGGGGGCGATGCGTGCATGTACGCGCCACCAACGGATGGAGAGGCGATTGCATCGGCTATGAATGAACTCGCATCGAATACGGATTTGCGGGCACGCCTTGTTACATGTGGTGAACAGCGTCTTACTTCGTTTAGCTGGTTACGCGTGGCGACGCTCATGTGGAGCAAGCTACTCTAATCTCTTCTTCGGTTGCATCGAATCCCTCGCCCCATATAAAGGTTTTTTGCTGTTCATCCAACACACGATGAATCTCTTCCGGATGAGCACAGAGACGTCCACGTGTGAGAATAAATCCTTGGAGAAGTTTCAAGCGAAATGAGTGAGAAAGCAAGGTGATGGATGTGTACTGGGGGGCTTGTAGCAACACTCCGCGTAATTGAGCATCGATTTCGGCTCGCGAAAGCGGAAGTCGATCATTGATAAATGCTTCTTTGAATCGTCGGCGAACGATCATGCTTTTTTCTCGTTCCCATTCTTGTTGAGAGCACAGAGCGGCGAGAGAAAAAGGGATTTCGTTCAGCTCTGGAGTGGAAATAAATTGCGTGCCAGATGCTGTGTCGAGTGCTTCTTGGCAGCGTCGCAGGATGGAATGCATCACTACGTGGGTTTCGGGACGAAACGTGTGTGGATGAAGACTTGGTGGATCAAGTTGTTGCGTGGTTACGCCGTCAAGATATGTAAATACATCTCTTGTTTCTGGCGACAAGGGATACGCAAGAATTTTTCGAAATAGAATCATAGAAGAACGGCAGCGATAGCTACCAGCAACAGCCAAGAGAAAGTCCTCTTGGCAGCAGGCTAGTAGACGGAGACAGGATTGTGGAGAACGGCCACGTCGAGTTCGTTATACCACGAAAGATTCGTGGTCGTGTGATTGCAGATCAGGGCACGGCGTTCCAGGGCCGCCCGGCCCAAGGCGACGTATTGAGCGGCGGTGCGAACCGTCCGCCGAAAGCGTTCTTCGGTGGGCATAGCATGCCGAATCCGGTCGTGCATGGTGCAGCGCTGGCACATCTCCGTCTGAAGACGCTGGCTCTTGCCGGGGTCGTTTATCAGCTCATTTGCGATACGGTGCTCCTCGTCGATGAGCGTGGGTACTTCGTTGGTCATCGCGCGAGCCGCCCACCCGAAGGGGTGAACCCGTTCCTGTAGAGCCTGGAGCGAGCGGGCAATCCGCTCGTCGAACGTCGACTTATCTACCCCGATCGCCTGACGGATTTCCACGTCCTCCGATTCCTGATCCGCGAGCAAGAGGACGATCTGTGCCTCCGGGAGGAGCTCCGCGATCGGCTCCAGAAACCGGATCTGCCGTTCGGCGAGCAGCGACACGCCTTCGCCCAGTCCACGAAACGTGTAGCGACCATTCGCGTGCGTGTAGTCCGGGCAGCAGGGCGCGTACACGAGCGGGGATTCCACGACGAGTGCGCGAGCGATCTTGAGAACTGAGCGACGCGCTTGAGATCCTTCTCCGCACTGCGCGAGCAGGGAAGGCAGGATTTCCATGACGCGATCGACACGTTGAGAGGCGGCCTGCCCCCGCGTTTCTTGCGTCAGCGTCTTGCGTACGCGAAACCAATCAGTGAAGAGAGTGATACCCATGTCCTGTCTCCGTTGTGTGAAAGAGCGCATGCAACAAAAAACCCGCCGGACACGGCGGATTGATGTGCACGACATCGTGTACAACGATGTTTATGCAAAACAGGTCCGCCGGAAAGCGGATCGCCACGCGTTGCGCGAGACGTGTTGCTGCATACGTTCAACATAGCAGCGCCTTCAGGTTCCACCGAGCACCAGATCCCGCGGAGCGTAGATCTTTGGGTGATCCGGCCAGTCGGTCGGTTCGGCCGAAGGCCGCGCATTGTTTTCGTCACGGTTCGACGCGACGACGAGCGGGTAGCCGGGGAACTGGTCGCGCATGAGGATGAGCGTACACATAGGAAGGGCTCCTCTTTTGGATAGTTGAATGTAGGTTGTCGAAGGTTCTATAGACACGCTACGTGAAGACGAGATGTCTTATAATAGGTGTTCATAATACGTGATAAACAGTTCAATAAAAATTGACAAATAAGCCAAAATAAAGCTATTCTTTCTATTAAACTATGGAGCACATGAATGCGCTTTTGCGAGAGCTTGGGCTCACGGACACGGAGCGGGCTGTGTACGTGGAGGGGCTTGGGCACGCATCTGTTGATGTGTATACGCTTGTTACACGCACACGGATCAAGCGCCCAACGGTGTATCACGCCCTCGAAACACTGGCGCAAAAGGGATTAGTCTCAAAACATGGCACGGCTCGCAAGCTTGCGTTTGTGATGACGCCTCCCGATCGATTACGTCGAACGGTAGACGAATCTATTGAACGACTCGAACAGCGTAAAAAACGAATCGATGAACTCCTTCCGCTCCTGCGTGAACGGATGCCAGCCATGGAGGCGACGACAATGAACGTTATGCAGTTCGAAGGAATCGACGGAGTGAAGACGGTTGTCGAAGAAGCGCTATACTGCAAATCACGCACGTGGGATATTCTTGCACCGAAGAAAAATTTCTTTTCGGAATTTGATAAAACGTACTCGACGTATTTTTTGAACACGCGTCGTGCGCGCGGCATTACCGCACGATCCCTGTGGGAACGGGGTGCGAATGAAGAGGATGGGAGGCTCTCGCATGAAGAGGTGATTGCTCGCAATCCACGCTACCTTCCGAAAGCTCTCCACGGACGCTTTGAATCCGTCGTGATTTTATTCGATCAAAAAGTAGCTATTATTAGTTCACTACGTTCAACATCTGCGATTCTGATCGATTCGGCAGAAATTCATCGACTCATGCAAACGATGTTTGATGGGTTGTGGGAAGTATCAACGCCATACGCGGCTATCGATGACGCCTCTACGTAAATGCATGGAACAGCTCAATCACCAGAGCGTACGTGTTCTCGAAGAGGCCGAGTAAAACAAGGAAAAACAAATCCCGACAGGATGTGTCGGGGGAGCGAGCAGCTTTATAAGTCGATGGTCATGTCGGTAGGCTCGGTGAGGAGCCAGGAAAAACTGATGCTATCGCGGGCCGTGTTCACGGGTGAGCTGGTGCCAAGTTCTATCCAGGGTCTAGGAACCGTTTCTCCACGGCGATAGATTCGTATTTCCAGGACCGCATACGTTCGGGTTCTTGGGACACGAGCGATCTCGGGGATGCGGGAGCGGTTCCCGCAGATTTCTCGCCAGGGGACATCCGCTCGTTCCAAGACGTAGCGCGGATAGTCGGCGAGATGTGTCACGGACGCATCAGTATCTGAATCGTCTGCGTCCGCAACGGGATCTCGGCGGGAGCGCTCTTCCTGCGCGGTACGCTCGAGAGCTTGTTGAGTGACATTTCGGAAGAGGACTTCCCACCAACGTGCTCGAACCCGATCGATTTGATGACGTGCTGCATACGTAATGAGCGGGAGGAAATGAGCATCGTTGCCCTCGTTGAAGGGGACCCAGCGATAGACGGAATACCGGGCACTCGGTTGCGTGCAGGTGGCTATCGGACGCGTTTGTGAATGTGTCGGCGCTTGACTGTGCGCTAAGCGACTCCCAAGCAAGGAGCCCGCGAGCGCAAATACGATGATGAAGGTGCGCATGCCAGACTCCTTTTCGGCTATTGGCCCAATTTTTGTAGCAAAACACCCTCGCATCGTCAAGGATGCGAGGGTGTTGCTTGGGCGACTCGATTAGTACGCTCCGATCGTGTTTGAGAGCGAGCGACTCACGCCGTCTCGGTTCAAGCCGACATTGATTGTGCTGTACCCGGCTGGGGCCTGGGGTCGCGTTGGAAGATCCCCCCAGTTCAAGCTTGGTAACGGAATAGCTGGAACGTTGAGGAGGTTGCTTCCGCTTGTTGGGCGGTAGTCGCCAGCCCCCGGACTGACGAGTTGTGGTTGCAGGCTATTGAAGCGATTGTCGCGTCGGAGCTGAGCGTCATTGCAGGTTGGATTGTCGTTCTGGCAATGCTGAGAGCCTTCGATGCCAAGTTCAGCCGACGTTCCATTCCAGAAGATATTATTCTTGATTTGGAGATCTTCGTCAGCGCGGGTTGTGGCTGGAAGGTTGAAGCTGGCTGGAGGGCGAGCGAAGCTTCCCGGCACTTGCAGCATATTTGGACTCACGTATCCGGCTGGGTTGTAGAAGATGTTGTTATAGATGTAGACATGCTTGTTTGGAATCACAGGGAGTTCGCCGCTTGTGCGGTCACCCCATCCGCCCGCTTGTTGGTACGTGGTGCAGTTTTCAGCAAGGACATGTCCCGGACTTGTTGGGGTCGTGTCTCCATCACAACCCTGTGAGCCAAAGTTGAATTCAATAAGGTGATCGCGCTGACCGATGCGGTACAGGGTGTTGTACGCCATGAGAATATTGTAGCCCCCGTTTACACCTAATCCGGATGTTCCAACGTCATGAATGATGTTATTTACGAACGCGATACCATACGCTTCGTAGTGGATCCATGGGCTCGTCATGTACTCGAAGCCGGTTCCTTGTCCGGCGACGAATCCGCCCGTGCCGCAGTTATAGAATTCGTTGCCATCATAGCGAAGGTAGGCGGACCCGCCCTTCGCGTAAGCGCACCAGTCTCCTGCGTTATGAATTTTGTTGTTAATAACATGGCCGTATTGCACGGCAACGAAGTCGATCGCATTATCGTCCGCACCGGATACGTCGGAGTTTTCAATATAGATGTGCTGGGATTGGTTGATTTTGATCGCTTCGTGCGACGGTCGGCTGGTGCCACCATCGATCACCATGCCGCGAAGAAGGATGTGGTTTCCTTTTTCAACATGAAGCGGGTCGTGGCCTGGAGCGATGCGGAAGTTAAGGAGGTAGACGTAGCGCACGTCATACATGTTCAGGTCATCCGTCAACGTGACGGTGTTTGGTCCATCAGCCGCTTGAATGATGATGGGAAACTGGAATGTTCCATAGCGGCTTTCCATGTATTCGGGAATGCCGGATGTGGTGAGGGTGCCGGGGGTGATCAAGATACGATATCCTGTTCCGGTCAGAGGTGTTCCTTGAGGAATACGGTTCCAGGCAGCACCCAAACTGCGAAGCGCCTGGGTCCGTGTAGTTCCGGAGTTTGAGTCATTGCCGTTAACAGGGTCCACCCAGACATCTCGAAGAGTTGGGGAACCCATATCATAGACGCCGATACTTCCTGTTGGTGTGGGAGTTGGTGTCGGAGTTGGCGTTGGTGTGGGAGTCGGAACAACGGGAGGCGTTGCGGTCACGGTGAGTCCAAGCGTTGCTGTACGGTTCATGAGATTATTGGTCCCTGTGAGCGTTGCGATTGTCGGACCGCTGACACGAGCCGTTGCACTTGCGGTAAAGAACATGGTTCCGTTGGTTGATCCGCTTCCAATGGTAATAGCCGGAGCTGTAACACCGCTCGGTAATCCAGAGGCGGTCACGCGGACGGACCCTGTAAAACCATTCGTACGTCGAACGGTAACGGACACGGGAACGCGTGAGTTCTGTTGAAGCGAGATAGAGGCTGGATCGGGCGCGAGAGAAAAGTTGGGGGCTGCTTCTGCGGCCGTAATAACGGTTAACGGAATGGCGATGCTACGTGTGATGGAGCCACTGCTTGCATGGATGTTCACCGTGTAGGTTCCGGTCGCCACGGTACGTGGAATATTCAGGGTGACAACGGAGCTGGTTCCAGCCGTACGAACAGGGTTAAAGGAGATACGTGCGTTTGTTGGAAGACCGCTAAAGGTAAAGCGAACCACCCCTGAGAATCCAAGTTGGCGGTTAATCGCGATGTTGAGAGTTCCTCGATAGGTTTGTCCAATCGTGAGGCTAGATCGAGAAGGGGTGATGGTAAATGTTGGCGTAGGAGCGGGGACGGGCTCTGGGGTTGGGGTCGGCGTTGGGGTGGGCGTAGGAGTGGGTGCTGGTGTTGGTACGGGCGCTGGCGCTGGAACTGGAGCCGTTCCGCCCGATCCGCCCACATCAGAAAGATTCACGGCATTAGCCGCCACTTCGCCTGCGTAGATCGATGCGAAGCGACGAGGATGTAATCCGTCACCAATCCGACCAATCAAAGTCATGTTGAAGTTTTCACCGCTCACCCAATTTGGGGTTGGGAAGGCGGTCGTTGCTTGGTTGTTCGCGAACGGGGTGAACATGTCGATGAAACGGACACGTTGCGATGGGTGTGTGTTTACGTAGTTCTGTACGGCTGTTTGTACGCGCGTGACGAATTTTGCTCGCAGAGCATGTATGGATCCTTGGCTGTCAGGCATGTGCCCTGTGACAAGAATCAGTGGATTTGTGTTGCATGAAGAGCCGTTGGCGAGTAATCCAATTAATGTTGTGAGATACGATTGATAGGTAGCGTCGTCAGTAGCGAGATCATTCCCTCCGCGAGATGCAAAGGCGATATCGTAACAATGCGCTCGTCCGGTGAGTTCAGCTCGGCGGGCAGCCGTCCAATCTTCAATACTTGATCCAGAAATCGCAGAGGTCCGTCCTGGGGTCGTCGATGGATAGGATCCTGTGTAGGTATTGTCTTCTGCGTTTGCCCAAGGCTGCGCTCCAACAAACTGGAGCGTGAGTCCCGAATCGCGTAAGCGAAGACGATCGGCGAAAGGAATCATCCATCCGTACTGGTCATCATCGTTGTTGGTCGGGTTGTTGAGAGCGCCGGTAGACGTGAAAGGGGCTTCTGTCATGCGGTTGCGGCGCTCAATACTTTCACCGGCGACGTAGACGCGAAGGGTGCGTGGTGTACCTGGCGCCGGAGCTGGGGCAGGTGTAGGTACAGGTGCCGGAGCGGGGGTTGGTTCTGGGGTTGGGGTCGGCGCTGGGGTGGGCGTAGGAGTGGGTGTTGATCCACTATCCGACGTCCCGTTATCAATGACGATCGATTTTATCTTTGTAAGCACTTGAAGGGTTTGGTAGTTGCGTTGATTGTATCCAAAACGAAGCCCAGCAGCTGTCATATCTGCAGCTTGGTCGTTTCGGTAGACGTTTGGGTGGATCCCGTCTGGGTCCATGCCATAGTTATTTGTCGAGCCGAGCGCTTGGAGAGAGCGCCAGTAGTTCCAGAGTGGGACGGTGCGCATTTGAGCGACCTCGATAATCGCCTGGTTGATTTGAGCCACCTCGTCCTGTAAAGAGCCGCTTCGGTCTAAGCGTGGAGGGATAGTGCTAAGAACAGGAATTACACCTGCAGCGATCGCTTGGTCGACGACGGAAAGAAGATTCGTTTTATAGGCGGCGAGAGTTCCGGCTCCGTCCGCAAGAGCGTCTACATCGTTTGTACCAACCATGATAAGAATGGTGCTTGGTTTGGTGAGCCGAAGTTCACAAGCGAGTTGAGTTTCTCCGCTCGTACATCCGGCACGCATAGGGGCGTCACCGGTCGCGACACCAAGGAGGGCATTCACACGCCATCCGGAGGCGGCGGCACGGGTATCACGTGTAAACGAATTTGATGCACCGCACCAGGCGCTCGTCGTGCCTACGGTTGTTGCTTTGAAATAGGTGACAGCGGTCCCAAGTCCGGCAAAGGTATTTGGCGGATCCGAAGGACACCCAATATCCATAAGGAATGAACCGGTGGCTGTAATGCTGTCGCCGGCCTTTGCGAATACGGCAGCGCGGTTACCGGCCGTTTGACCGGCACTCAAAATGGCGCGTAGACGTGCCTGCATCCCCGCGTCAATGGTTGGGACAACGGGCAAGGTCTCAGCAAGGGTCGCTGCTTGGGCGAGAGGGGGTGCGAAAAAAAGCGCACTAGGTAAGAAAGAATTCACGATCATCCCCAGGGCGAGAATGACAGAGGTCGGCTTTCGCCACGCGTGTGAAAGGTAATTCATAGATGTGTCTTAGTATACATCTTTTACAGAAGGTATGTTACAGGAAGAAAAGTCGGGATTGTTGTAAAGTATATACTGAACAAAAATAAAAAAGTTGGTAAAATATTTAGCTTAATAGAGTAAAATAGACTTATTTTATATTGACAAAATAAGAAAATTGAGATATAATAGTAAGTATAAAAAATAGAAAAGTTGGTATTTACACAGATGAGCTGTTCGGCCTGATTCTAAGTGCACCAATAGAGCTAAGATAAGCCAATATTGGAATCACGCCCGGATCCGGCGGGACGCGTGAGAGCGAAGCGATGCCCCGTCAGTCCCCAGATGTTCGCCACGCCATGCGGCGAAATAATCGTACGCTGGGTGCGTTCGACCACGGCCGGAGGCAGGTGTCCTCCATTCGTATCTTTTGCATTTTCCAAAGAACGGGTGAGAAGGGATGAAACGGCTCGCGCCAGTTCCGGAACCTGGCAGGACACGATCCCCAGTTCCAGTCCCTCGCCCGTAGCGAGAGGAACGAAGAGGGTATTCCTGAGAAGGGTTGACCGGATGAACCGATCGTTTGCAGTTGATGAGGATTCAGTCATGACCAGCTCACTCATGTGTTCAATGTAATACCGCATGAGAAAAAGCGGGTGCCCTTGGTCGAGATATGTAAAAATCAAATACAGTTTTGTTGGAGCGAGGCTCATGGAGCATGTGAGTGATCATGAGGTATAAGAGTGGATTACGAGCACAAAAAAATCGAGCCCATGCCGCTCGATTTTTTTGTGCTCTGATTAGAAGGCGCCTCTTGCTTGACCCGGGCCTTCGCCGAATCCTTGAGAACCGGCCTGACCATTCTGCTTATTCTGGTGGCGTTGCCCATGCTGACCCCGTGGACCTCCCATCATGCCGCGGCCAGGCCCGCCTTTTACACCAAGAATGAGGGGAAGATAACTCCGATCCAATCCTTGTGACGTGAGCCAGGCCTCAAGCTCCATGCGGTAGGCATCCATGATTTTTTTACATTCTTCACGAGAAAGTTTGCGTGCTTCCGCGTGCTTCGCCTGAGCCTCTTTTGCTTTGGCTATGATCGCCGATTTTTGGGCGTCGGTAAGCGATCCTTGCGAGACGGCATTCGTGAGGCGTGTATCTAGCTGTGCGTTGTGTTGAGCTTGTCGTGCCGCCTGCATGACTGTCTCTTGTTCAGCGAAGACTCGTTCAACGTCTGTTTGAGATAGGTGAAACCGAGAAACCATGGCTTGAATAAGGCTCGTTCGAGGATCTGCTTGATCCGTAGGAAGGCTTTGCGCGTTCACGAATGACGGAAGAGCAGTGGTCGCCACGAGGGCGATGGTACTCGCACTGAGCGCGAGGCGTGTTGGGAAGTTCATATGATGTGCGTAAACAATGAGTGAAGAGTGGAGCTCCACAGAGGTATACGCACAGTGATTCAAAAGTTTGCAGGACGGGTTCTATTGGTTGGTGGTGTGTGGGGTTTGATAGTCCGTGCGTAAAACAGTCCGGGCCGCTCCATGTCACCCTGTATCAAGATGAACTGCTCCCTTTGTATAAATGGTTGGGAGAGGAGCTCGTTGTTTTTTGAGCGCACTTCCCACCTATGACGCAGGGGATCCTCCAGGGAGAGAGAAGAAGGTGAGATATCCAGAACACGCCCAAACAAGACGCCATCTTCTGGGCGTGGCAGGGGGGCGCCACGTCGCATCCAGGGCTGCATGCGGGCCGGTAGTCGATCGAACGAAGACTCGACACGGTGAGGGATATTACTTGCATAGAGTCCAAGGCCAACAAGAACCACAAAGAAAAGCACGAATCCCCCAATACTGTACCAGGTATAGCGATAGGCGCGCGCCTGACTTCGGAGCACGAACAGCTCGACAAAAAGAAAGGCGAGAAACAAGAGAATCCACGCTCCGGGAACATAATTCACGGCAAGGTGCAGCATAGGGCCAAACGAAGAGGCGCGAAGAAATGCCGGGTCCACATGCATAACTGCAAGTACGATGAGCGAAAAGAGAAGAGCGCCACACAAGAACGTGAGGACGGAAACAAGAGCCAGCACAAACCGTCTCGCGAGGATGATCCATCGCGGGACAGGGTGTACGTGTTCGTCTTCTAGGCGCTCGAGAAGGCGTTTGGAAAAATCATCGGTCATAGGAGGGTGCGTTCAAGCTCATTACGCATCATTTTTTTTGCACGGTTGAGGAGGGAGGCGATCGTCCCTTTGGGTTTTTTCAAGATATCGATCATTTCTTCGTAGGTTTTTTCTTCAAGATAGAACAGGGTAAAGGCTTCACGATACGCCAGGGGGAGCTTAAGGAGAGTCTGCTTCACGCGCTCCATGTCCATGGTGTGTGCCGAGAAAAGGGGTGTGGCGATGGCAACACGCTCCCACTCGTCATCTTCAAGGACGATGGTTTTTGGTTGAATACGTTTTTTGCGCAAGTAATCGATTGCGATATGACGCGTAAGCTGATAGAGCCATGTTGAAACAGCGAAGGAAGGATTGTAGGCATGCAGGTTGCGATACAGCTTGATGAATGACTCTTGGAGGATGTCTTCAATTTCTTCGTGTTCCAAAAAATACAATCGTTTTACGAAGGTATATAATCGCTTGTGATATCGATCAACAAGTACCGAAAACGCTTCTTGTGACCCGGGGGCCAGTTGAAGGAGTTCTGCATCGGCACGTCCTACGAAATCGGCAGGAGACATGGCGAAAAGAGTATACGCTGAAAACAGAGAAAGTTTGCACTTCATCCAATTGAGGGCTGGATGATATTTACAGCAAATGCCCCCAGCGCGCTTTACTTGAAGCTAACCGAAAAACTGTACATTCCCATAGAACAGACTCCTTTGATCGTTGTGCCTGGTTTTTGGGGAGGAATTTCAATGGGGGTTATTCCAGAAGATGGAAGTATGCCGCGAAACCCAACCGCAGGAATCGCGAGAGCAGACGAACAATCAAAAGTACCATTCGTTTGAACGTTGATGATCGTCGGTATGTTCGCCTGCGCTATGGTCACTCGGGGCGCATACCCCCCTTTCGCCTTAATTTCGATGACCTGTTTCCCATTAACCACAGGGCTAGTTGTTTGCTTAGTAGGGCTGGCTGGGGCGCTGGGCTCGCGTTCTTGGAGGAGCGCGAAGATTCCGCCCATCGCAAGAAGCGCAACGACGAGAGAACCGATAACAGCTTTGCTCATAGAAAGATGTCTGTGTAGGTTAGAAGCTAAAGATAGGGTTGATTATGCCAGCGCCCGCCAACGTATTGATGAAGTTAAAGACGGCAAAGAATATGACGATAAGTCCCGCTGTCTTAAAGAATACACCAGATGCGGCTTTTTTCTGGATTCCAAGAGCGCTGAAACTTAAGAGAGCCAAGACAGGTAGTGTTCCGAGAGCGTATACGAACATGGTAAGCGCTCCTCTGAAGAAGCTCCCTGTGGTTAAGGTATAGATCTGCATGGATTGGGTGAACCCGCATGGAAGGAAGAAAGTAATCGCCCCAACAAAAAGGGGAGTAAGGACATGGTTCATATGTCGCAACCCATACGCACGCATTCCGATACTACTTGGGAGGGCGATCTGGAAACGCTTCATCCACGGAAACAGATCAAGAAGATTGAGTCCCATGATAAGAAGAACAAGAGCGACGAGTAAACCCAAGATCAGCATTCCGGTTGGACCAAATTGAAAAACAGACCCGAGTACGCCAATAACCCCTCCCAATAAGAAGAAGGAGGCGAGACGTCCCACATGGAATAGGGCCTGTGGACGTAGGGCAGCTCCTTCTTTGGCGAAGCTCGCCGACATCGAAAGGACCAGGCCTCCAACGACCGCCATGCAGGTTGAAACCGAGGCGATCAATCCTACCAAAAAGGCTGTCCCATAGTTGATATTCGACGTATTCACAAGATGCACGATCCCAAGCTTTTGAAGAAGGATGAACGCAAGTACGAAGAGAAGGGCGATGGGTACCGCAACAAGAAACTCTGACCACTTTGCGGTTTTCACGTCTTTGTCTAACGACAAAGAATAGCCATGAGGCTTGAGGATAGTGCTTAGTTCCGCCATGATCTGCTCTTGTGATTTTTCTCCAAACTCTCCCGTAACTTCAACGCTATTTGTGGTGAAAGAGGTCTTTACGTGCGTGACCCCTGTCACATCTTGTAGTTCTGTTTCAGTTAACACGACGCAGGCGTGACAGTGCATCCCGTTGATATGAAAGGTATAGGTTTTTGTCATATTATAGCTTCTTCGTTTTTAGACGTAAGGAATTACTCACAACGGATACGCTTGAAAAAGCCATAGCAAGACCAGCGAAGACGGGATTCAACAAGAGGCCAAGGAATGGATACAGGATTCCGGAAGCCAGAGGAACACCGATGAGGTTATAGACAAATGCCCAAAAGAGGTTTTGTCGCACGGTGCGCATCGTTAAACGGGCTAATTGTATCGCCTGGGGAATTTTTCCAATGTCTCCTCCGAGCAAGGTCATCCCAGCCGACTCAATGGCAACGTCTGTGCCGGTTGCCATCGCCATTCCAACGTCTGCTTGGACTAAAGCGGGTCCATCGTTCACCCCATCTCCTACCATCACGACACGTTGTCCGGCGTGTTGCAGCTCCTTTATCTTATCCGCTTTTTGTTGAGGCATAACTTCCGCGAGAACCGTGTCAATACCGACTTGCTGAGCGATAGACATGCCTGCTCGCTCATTGTCACCGGTTAGCATCACGGTCGTTAACCCCATGCGTTGCAGTTGGCGGACAACGTCTTTTGCCCCCTCTTTGATTGTATCGCTCAGTGCGATGAGCC
>CAZJEZ010000006.1:24276-27376 GCA_964545235.1 uncultured Gammaproteobacteria bacterium | reverse complement strand
TCGGCGATCGGATTTATCGCCTTGTACGGAATCGGTATTTCACAAACTCCCCCCTCGTTCTTCCTTCTGTATAAACAGTTCGCGGCCGTTGCTATTGGCCTCTGCCTTGTCACCTGCGGAATCCTGTTTGACTACCGGCACGCTCGTTCATTCAGCGTTCTCACGTACTTGATTGGCGCTGGGCTCCTTGCCCTCGTTCTTGCCCTTGGCGTCTCCGTCAACACAACGCGCGGATGGTTCCGTATTGGCGTTCTCTCGTTCCAACCTGTTGAAATCGCCAAGATCACCCTCACCGTCTATCTTGCAAGTTTCTTTACTAAACACGGAAAAGGCCGTCTTTCTTGGAAGACGTTTTGTCTAAGTGGCATCGCGACCCTTCTCTACGCTCTCCTCACTCTCGCTCAACCGGACTTTGGTTCAGCGATGGTGTTCTTTGGTATCTGGGGAATCATGTGTTTGTTTCTCGGGCTTCCAAAACGTGCGTGGGTCATTCTCCCAACCCTCGCCCTCCTCTTTGGGGGTATTGCGTGGAACTACGTTCTGAAACCCTACCAACAAGATCGCGTCTTCACATTTCTTCATCCGGAACGCGACGTTCGTGGAAGCGGGTACAATGCTATGCAAGCACGCATCGCTATAGGATCAGGAGGGTGGTTTGGAAAAGGAATCGCTGAAGGGTCTCAAGCACGCCTTCGGTTTCTCCCCGAAGCTGCCACAGACTTTTTGTTTTCCGTTCTTGGTGAAGAGCTTGGCTTTGTTGGCATCGCATTTGTTCTTGGTCTGATCAGCTTTATCCTCTATCGCGTTCTACGTATCGCTGCGGAATCTGAGCACGATTTCGCCGGACTCCTGCTTGTAGGCCTGTCGAGCGGGCTCTTTGTACATGTCTTTGTGAATGCAGGCATGAATCTTGGGATCATGCCGATCACAGGAATTCCGTTTCCATTCATTTCGGCAGCGGCTTCATCCATGGTTGCTTCGTTTACAATCATCGCCTTTGCGGAGAGCGTTGCCGTCCGTCGTCGCTCACTCTTTTCTTCGTATCAAGAGGAGGACTTGATGAATTCGTGAGCTTTCGGTATCCTGCGTGCACATTCCTCCTGTAGACGCGGGAAGAACGTCCGCGTATGCGGGTATCGTATAGTGGTTATTATATGTGCTTCCCAAGCACGTGAGGCGGGTTCGATTCCCGCTACCCGCTCCATCGGCTCGACATCGTTTACGCGATTGATAGCCGTCCATCCACACCACTTCGTGCAGGCGAATGGGCGTGGCGAAGATCCTCGCAGGATCGAAAACGAGGAATCCTCGCAAGAGGATTCAAAGAGGCTCACCTCTCACGAGGGGGTGAGTTTCCGCCAATTTAGCTCAGCTGGTAGAGCAATGCTTTCGTAAAGCAGAGGTCCCGGGTTCAAATCCCGGAATTGGCTCCATACAAAAACACTCCCATAAAGGAGTGTTTTTGATTATATATTGACAAAATGGCGTTTTTATGGTATCCTGCTCCTTCGGCTGAATGCTCTATTATTACTTACTCCTCCCGAGGACATGGCTCTGTTTAGACAAAAACAGACCCGCGTCCTCGGTCGGTTCCCACAGCTCACCCATGATGGGGAGTGAAGTGCGGACCGCAAGAGGAGATGGAGTGAATTGCACATGTCGAAGCAGAGCTCGTTTCAGGCCCGTCTCGCCAGCGCCCAGGCCGTCGTCAACGCCCACAACCAGGCCATCGAGGCCCGCGGCAAGGGCGAGAAGGTGGACTGGGGGGCCTTCGAGGACAAGTTGTTCGAGAACGGCCACACGTCCGTCGACAGCCTCGGCGACCTGACCGTCGACGAGCTGGTCGCGATGGGGCTCCCCATCGGGGTCGCCCGGCAGGCCTTCAAGGCCCTGCTGCCGCCCCCGGACGCGACGGTCGCAACGGCCGCCCCGGCGGCGCCGCACGCGGCGGCCCCCGGCCACGCCCCCTCCGGGGTGCCCGGCGCCATGCACGTCGTGAGCATGAGCCTCGAGCAGCAGATCGCGGCCATGCCCATCGAGCAGATCGTGGCGGGCTACGACCCGCGCGAGTCCGACAACGCGTACGGCGAGGCGCTGCTCCGCAAGGTGCGCGCCGCGCCCTGCATCGTGTTCAACCCCGACGGCACGGTGGACCAGCCGGCGACGGTCGCCCTCGTGAAGGAGGTCGTCGCCCGGAAGCCGCCCCGCAAGTCGTGGAGCGCCTCCGACGGCACGCTCCGTTCCATCTATCGCCTGGGCGAGCTCCCCGCGGAGCTCGACCTCGTCAGCATCTGCCCGGCCCACGGCTGCGAGCTGCGCGACGACGGCGAGTGCGTCGAGGGCGAGGAGTCCTGGGCGGACACGTCCGAGACCGCGATGCAGGTCTTCGCCCTCGGGCGCGAGACCCGCGACAGCGCGATCCTGGCCGTGATCAAGAACCCGCTCGAGCTGCGGCGCACGATCGACGCGCTCCGCAGCAAGAGTGACCCCGACGCGCTCAAGACGTTCGGCGCGATCTCCCGATCGCTCGTGCTGGCCTACACGCAGCGCAAGACCACGAGCACGCTCCCGCGCCTCCGCGTGTCCCGCTCGGAGATCACCGGCGGCGGCCTGGAGGACCGCCCCGGCCACCCTTTCGGGGGTAGCGGGAACGGCGGAAACGCCGCGCCCGCCAGCAACGGCAAGTCCGTGGGACGCACGCCCATCCCGGGCGCGCCGAGGATCGACAGGCTCAGCGGCTCGGAGCAGCAGATGTTCCTGAACGCGCTGCTGGCCGCATTCCCGACCCCGACCGGGCTCGCCAGGATGGTGAAGCACGAGCTCAACCTCAACCTGGAGGCGATCGCGACCGGCAACCTCACCGACGTCACGTTCGGACTCATCGAGAGGGCGATCGCGGACGGCTGGGTCGGCGACCTGCTCGCGGCGGCCTGCAACGCCAACCCGGACAACCCCCAGCTCTCCACCTTCGCGCAGAAGTTCACGGCCCCCGCCCCCTCCACCAGGCAACCGCAGACCTGGACCCGAGAGCGCCACATGGCGCTGCGCGAGGTGATGGGGGGGCTGTACAACAACCCGAACACCGCGAAGATGTTCGCCG
>CAZJEZ010000006.1:10389-24266 GCA_964545235.1 uncultured Gammaproteobacteria bacterium | reverse complement strand
GGCTGGACATCAGCCGCATCACGCTCAGCAGCCGCCCGGTGGACCTCTGGGAGAGCATCCTGGACGAGGCGAACAACCAGGGCATGATCGGCTCGGTCATCGCCCTCGCCAAGGAGAAGTACCCCGTCGCCCTCGCTCGCGCCGGGTTCTGACACTTTCCACGCTCCTTCAATGAACTCAGCTAGGGCGGTCCGTAGAGACCGCACTTCCCGCGATGACCTAGCCATCGCATCCCCTCTGCGATCCTCTACCGAGTATCCTAGAGGAGAAACGCCGACCTATCAGGTCGGCGTTTGCGTTCTACGGGGTCGAAGGCTTAGGTGCACTTGCCATCTTCTTCTTTTTCCACATGATGATACACGCGATCATGCCGGCAATCGCAAGGGTGAGAGCAATGATCAAGGCGATCAGATTATGAGCAATCATGGATACCAGGATAGTGATCGTCGTAAGAACGAGAGAAACCGCTCCGGCAATAAGACCAACAAGAGACCGGCTGATCGCTCCAAAGACGGGCAGAATATCCAGAAACACGCTGATCGGGGCAAAAAGCGCGGAAAGCCCCACCCACATAAGGATAAATCCGAGAAAGCGAAGTATCCACAGCATCATCGTGTATTCAGCATGAAGTGTCGCAATCCCCTGTTCACGCGTCCCGGCAAAGATTCGATATAATGCGTTTCCCTGTGCATCAACATACGGTTCAATCACACCCGTGTTCCGAGTTCCAAAAATCGTCCCGTTCAATCCTGATTTGAGAACATGATAGCTGAATCGAATATCCCCAACATTCGGCGACTGGTACGTTCCCGTCCCTTCTCCTTGGTTCATGAAGAGATAGTCTGCATTTGGCAACGAAACAAGTGAATCAAGCTCAACCGTCTGATCCGACAACGGAAGCTGTTCGTACGACGGCCATTCAACCGTCCCTGTATCAAAGGTGTACGCTCCAATGGTTGCGGCCGTTACCTTGCTCATCGAGCTGTCCAAGATCTTCATCGGATTCGCATGTCCTTCTGGGTATTTGAATTCGGCGGAATCTTTGGGATTCTCCGTCCATTCCTTTGTATACGTGTACGTGGTTTCCGTCGTCTCTGAGCCGCCTGTATTCTTTGTTGTTTTTGACTCCGATTGTTCCACCCACGCGTACATTTCGGATCGTCGCTCAACCGCAAGATAAGGGCCGGGCTTCAAATAAAGCCCATCGCCAATGAGTTCATCCGACTTCACAACTCCACTTGTCGAAACAAAGGCTCCTTGCGTCGCCGCATCCGTACTCACCGAATCCGAAGGAATAGCAATCGCCTTCTTTGCAATCGTAGAAAGATCGACTCGTCCCTCGTTCCAGTACAAGAGGCCAAAGGAAGCGACAAACAGGGCGCCACCAATCACAACTCCCTTAATCGAATTCACGATACGATTCCCGTAGCCTGTGGTCACGGTCTCGGTAAATTGGTCTGGCATAGGTAGAACAAAGTAAGAATACGTCTATTAGAAATGAAGGTAGCGAGTCACATCGCCCGTTTCTACGCGCGCATTCAGCTCCATCGTAAAGCTGTTTGCCGCTTTCCCCTGGGCTTCGTACTTTTTATTCAGCGTGTCTTCTGTCATAGCTGGACGTAACACGTAGTTCTTGAATTCCGTCTCATTCCATCCAAAGTTTTCTCGAAGGACTGTTTCAACCTCACCCGCCTCCGTCGTCGAAGCGGATCGCATGATCAATTCTTGAAACACGCGCTCCGTATCAAGAGGAGTTACAACGATTCCTTCTTTCTTTGCCATGAATTCGGCAGCCTTCGTACGAACGGCGCGATTCAAGGCAAGAGCCTTGATTGCCATTGGCTCTATACTTAATCCTTTGGCGCGCGCAACAGGGCCAGATAAGAACAAGCGCTCCGCCTTCAAATGCGTCAGATAGTCCGCATACGGAACAAATGACCCGTCAACACGCGCGGCAGGAATAGGAACAAGATGAGCCACTCGTTCGGCCACCGGCCCGTCCCACTGTCGGTACCAAAACCCCCACACCGTGAAGACGACAAAAAATGCGAGAACAACAACCCCTCCCGCAAGACCCATGACGACGAACGTGTGTTTTTGAATAAACTTGAGAAGAGAGGTGATAGAAGGCGCCATAGATGAAGAGCTAAGATCAAGACGATTGTTTCACAAAGAAATAACGGAACCATTTTTCCACATTAGAGGAGGTTGTAACAGATGGGACAGGCGCGATCGCGGAGCTGTCAACAATGCCCTGCGAAGCGTCCATACCACGAATAACAACCACTTGCTCCCCCGGCTTTTTCCAGCCCAAACGCAAACGCGCCTCTTTATCCAGCGCATCTGGTGATTGAAGAACTTGAACAAGCTGTTCAAGCGAGGCGCGTCGCCCCTCCAGCTCTTCCACTTGGCGTTGCAGTCCTTGTATTTCAGCGTCAACCTGCCACCCACGATAGGTTTCACGAGCCGTCGAAATGCCGAGAACAATAAGCAGCGCCCCGGAACCCGCAAGAACAAGGGGCCAGCGCACCCGCTTTTTTCCCTCCCGTGCAAGAAGAGCCGTCATACAGCCGTTCCGTCTTGCAGCATAGCCTCTGCTCGCTTCAAGGCTTGCTCATCAGCTCGATCCACTAACCGATGCAACCGCTCGCGTAAGGCCTGCGAAGGCTGCTCCGTCTGTGCATCGGTTACCTGAGGCTTGTGACGTAACTCAAGCGCGAGCCGCACGTACTGCTCGGGACGAGTAATACGCGTCGCCTGCAAACTTGGAATCGTTCCTGTGGCTCGTACATGAAGTGTCCCTGTTCGAAAAATCGCTTCGATCCATCCGCGCCGCTCCCAACGAACATCTGTAACGGTATGCCACGGCAATTCCCGAACGACACGCGCAAACATCCCGCGCTGATCCACATCCACCAGGCGCTCTGTTGTAAAAATGAACACGTTTGAATCCCACGTGTGAAAGGCGCGAAGGGCCAAAAACAATCCGATCGCCAAACAGGCGACAAACAAGAGTAATCCCCACGTTCCTTGCTGCGCCAAGTGAAATAAAAAGAAAAATGGAATAACAATCCATGCCCCCGCTAAAAGCAGACGCTTCCATAAGACAAATGAGTGCCGCCGAATCACGGCGACAACCCGCTCATTCGCCTGTAAATCAACCGCTTCCTGCACGCGGAACATAGAGACAGGAAAAGTATAGCACACGGATGAACCCTTGACGCTTTTCCTCCAATCCCCTACATTTTTGCCCGCTCCCCTCCCTTCGGGGTAGGTCCGGTTGGAACCGGAACCACCGAGTTCGAGACAGGGTTGGATCCCTCGCTCGCGCTCATGTTCTGGAGCACGCACATGTTCAAGTTCCTCCGGGGCCTCGTGGCCCTCCTCGACAACGCCGTGACCCTCGACAACGACGGGGAGCTGTACCTCCCCATCACCTCCGATGGCAACTGGGGCTTCATCTTCCCCAAGGGGGACGACCTCGGCCTCGACTCCATCCGCATCGGCCGCAAGGACGGCAAGTTCTACGACGTGCGCTTCGTCGACATGGGCGGGTACAAGTCCCCCATCGTGTACGAGGAGCCGGGCGTCACCACGGGTGAGGACGGTCTCCGCATCGTCGGCAAGATCTCCGTCGTCTACCGCGACGACGGCTTCGTCCTGGTCCGGGACACGACGGACACCAACCGGGCCGGCGACATCGAGCTCGTCGCCACGTCGTCGACCTCCAAGGCCGAGGCCGTCCCGGGCGCCAAGCTCACGCGCCTCAAGACCAACATCAAGCGGATCAACGGCGACGTCGAGGTCCTGACGGAGCGTCACCCGACGAACGCGCAGATCGAGCTCCCGAAGGGAGCGCGCTGGATGCCGATCACCGAGTTCCTCGAGACGTCCTCCGACGCTCGCGGCCTCGCGGGCCTCGCCAAGGCGACCCAGGCCGACTCCAACCTCCGCCGCGCGCTCATGGTCTCGTACGTCTCGCGGTCCTGAACGCACCAACCCACGGCGCATCTCCTCATCCCCCATCTCCTGGGGGATTTTGAATACATATGATCCAACCACGAGACTTGACTTTTACAGAAAACAACGTACTATCCACCCCTTCTGGCCAACCAGCCGGAAGAGAAAGGAACTTCACAACATGGGCCTCGCCCAAAAAACATCTGACGTCGTCCTCGTGGAGGGGACATCACTCAGCGAAAAGCGGGGGCGCCGGCTCGTGGAAATCAACGAGATCCACGCGCGGTACGGGATCGTCCCCTTCACAACCCTCGGTGAAGCCGAGAACGGCGACTGGGAAATTCTGGACTTCGTGAACGTCTTTCCCTCGCCGGACACGCCGAGGACCCAGATCAACGGGGCCCGGTACGTGATCATGCAGTATCTCGCTCGTCCTCCGTACGGAACGGGCAACCCGAGCGCTCCAGAAGAGGAGCGTGATCGCTACTTCTTTCTGCGATTCACGCTCGGCGGCATCAACAAGACCGGCTGCATGGTGTTCTGTACCCTGTACGACCCGGACGAGCGCGAAGCCTACGTAGTCCTCGTACGCCAGGCGCGTCTCACGACCCACATCCTCCCGAAGGGTGCGCCCCGATTCCTGAACGAAGCACCGCGCATGTTCCATGCGGAAGACGCCAAGACGTTCGCAAGTCGCCTGATCCCTGACGCGGACCCCAGTTACGTCGTGGGCAAAGAGCTCGCCTCTCTGTTCACGGTGCCTGGCGTACGACTGCACGGTATGCGGTGGCTCACCAAGTTCGGCGGTAAACAGAAACGCACTCCCGGCGGTCGTAAGGAGGCGTCTCCCATCCACGGGGCTATGAATGACTCCGGATACGACGCCGGACAGCTCCACGCCTGGCACCTGACCCTGACCGGAAGCATCAAGCTCATGCGTGAACGAGCCAAAGGCAACCGGCGATACAAGGTCCGCTACGTTCGACTTGCGGACTTCATCACCGACCCAAGCGCCCACGACGTGATCGACAAGCACACGTTCGCATGCGCCTGGCTCGTCTTCAAGGATAGCATCGACTACGGAAAAGCCCTCGCGGTGTGCGGGGGCTGACCCAGACCTCTCTCCAACGACCTCTTACGGGGTCGTTTTTGCTTGCAATGCTTTTTCCGCTTCTCCGCGATCACTCCACGGAATCTTTTTACCATTCGCAATACACATCCACGGCTCATGGCCTTTTCCCGTGATCAAGATGAGATCGTTTGGTTGAGCCATGGCGATCGCTTTATGAATTGCTTCCCCTCGATCGAGAATTTCAAACAGTGTTTCTCCATCTTTCTTTCCCGTACCTCGCGCACCCGCGGCGACTTCATGAATAATTTCCCATGGATCATCGTCATACGGATCTTCATTCGTGATGATCGTGATATCGGCACGCGAAGCCACAAGGGCACCAAGCGGTCCACGACTAGCCCGATCACGCCCACCACCACATTTACCAAAGACATGCAGAATCCGTGCGTGTGGAATAGATGCAACGGTGGCATACAGCGCCTCCATACTCGCCGGCTCCGGAGCGTAATCAATCAACACACGAAACGACTGACCCTTGTCGACAAACTCCAAACGCCCGGGAACAGAGTCAACACGCCCAACGCGTTCCACGGCTTGCTGCATATCAACTCCAGCAACATCACAAACAGCAACACTCGCAAGCGCATTCAGGATGTTGTGGCGACCTGCTAAGCGGACACGAAGCGTAGCCCCACCAACACGAACAACGCTTCCCTCCCCCGTTTCTTCAACGATCTGAACAGGATATTCTCGCTCATCATGCCATACTCCATCGCCGGATGAACGACGAACAACGATCCGCTTGGCGCTATATGAAACATCGTACGCCTCCATTCCGGATACAAGCGCCTCTCGAAACGCCTTCGCCATGTCTGCCGCATGTACATCTTCTTCATTCCACACGACCGCGCGAGGAACCGGTTTTCCTTGCCGTATCTTTTGCGGAGCACGTGCGGTATGAAGAAACAGTTCACGTTTTGCGCGTTTGTAGTTTTCAAATCCCCCATGAGCCTCGATATGCTCCGGCGTGAGATTCGTGAAGACGGCGATGTCATACGCGATACCCTGATGCCGTGATTGAAGAATTCCCTGCGACGACGTCTCAACCACCGCCGAGACACACCCCTTCTCGACCATCTTGCGAAGCATGCTCTGCAAGAAAAATCGACCAGGCATGGTCATCTTTGTTGCATTCACCCATGTCTTGTCGGCAATTTTTAGAAGAGCTGTCGATGTAAGACCCGAAGGCCCCAACGCTTCAAGGCCACGAGCGATCATGACGCTGCTCGTCGTTTTTCCATTCGTCCCCGTGACTCCAACAAGAAGAAGGTTGCGAGAGGGGGCCCGATACACCACCGCTGCAAGCCACGCTAAACAGCGATGGTAGATAGCAATCAACGGACGCGGAACGAGTTGTTTGAGCCGGGAAATCATAGGCCGTAGGTATAAAAGGAAACCATCGCAAAGACAAGAGCGATCGCAAACGTACCCGTCGCGAACGGAACGGCGAGTGTAAATCCAAAGACCTTTGCTACCAGCAAAATCGCGACCCCCACCACCTGAAGAACCATCTTAATCTTTCCATATTCATTTGCCGAAACAGGACCTTTTCCACGTAACCGCCGCACAACTCCACCGACCAGAATAAGAACCTCCATACAGATAATCAGAATGGCAAAGAGCACATTGATTTCGCGCGCCACAAACAAGATCACCACGCTTCCAATCAAGAGCTTGTCCGCAACCGGATCAGCAACCGTGCCCCAAGGCGTAATTTGTTTTCGTAAACGAGCAAGCGATCCATCAAGCGCATCCGTGAAGGCCGCAAACAAAAAGAGCCCAAGACCCAGCACCCACTGCTCCAGATACAGCGCCCGCAACACAAACGGAATCAGGAAGAATCGGAGGATGGTGATATGGTTCGGATGCACAAACCGTGGCACCAACGGAACGAAAGTTTTTCTAAAAACCTTGTCGTGGGGGAAAAAGATAATATTCTCATTTGTCATGTACATACGTCTCCCTATGGTTGCAGATGGAGATTGTTCCGTCTACACTGAATCCGATGCTCGCCATTCTTCTGCCCGTTTTTCTCCTCTTTCTTGCGCTTAGTTCTGCCTGGCTCGCAGAACAATGGCTCATGGGATTGTTGGCCTTTTTCGCATGGCAATCCTGTCTTCAAACGGCAGCGTACTATCTTGGATTCAATCTCGGACCTTGGACAGATCTCCTCAGCGCCCTCGGTGCCGCAGGACTTTGTATAGGAAGTTTCTATCTTTTTCCACGTACGACCTCTCCAAAAATACGTATCCCATGGACACGCCGAGAGCTCGTCATGGTGGGCCTAGCCGGTGTAACCATCTTGCTGTGTGGAGCCTATATCCTCTTCACAACACACACCCACCAAACATTCACTCCCATTCGATCCCCCTGGAGCGCATTACCGCTCGGCGTCCCCGTTGCCTATGCGCTTAGTATCCCTGCTCTCTTTTTACTCACACGCGAAACCAAACGAACGTGGGTGCTAGCACTTGGGGTCAGCATACCCTTGTTTACCCTCGCCGCCATCCCGATCTTACTCTACCCCCTTGGCTATGGATTTGACGGATTCCTTCATCGCGCAAGCGAACGGATTTTAGTACATACAGGAACCCTTCAACCGAAGCCGTTCTACTACATGGGGCACTACGTGTTCGTCACGTGGCTTGCACGCCTCTTTCATGTCGGACATGAACTCATCGATCTGTGGCTCGTGCCAGTCGCCCTCCTCCTCGTACCCTGGGCCTTCACGCGTCGACTTGATTCCGATGCCTGGAAACGGTATGCACCGATCGCCCTGCTTCTTGCCCTGCCTCTTGATCAGCTCCTCGTCAGTACCCCTCAGACGTTCGCGTATCTCCTCGGTGGAGTTGCGCTCGCTCTTGCCGCAGGAGGAGGATCACCTATCTACACAATTCCGATCGCTCTTTGGTCACTCGCGACCCACCCGCTCGCAGGGATCCCATTCGTCTTCTTGGTCCTGCTCGCACATGCGCCGCGCTGGTGGATCCGCCTCCCGCTTCTTCTGGGGGCTATCGCGTCTGTTCCAGTCGCCTTCGCCGCCTACGCATTCAAAAATTCAGCCCTCACAAGTTGGCGTCTCGACCAAGCCTTCGCGCCGCATCTGTGGTGGTTCTGGGCAAAGGAACATGTCATCGCCCCACCCACACACATCAACCTGGTGGCTGACTGGTACTCCTTTGTCGCCTATTTCGTTCCAATTATCTGCACGGGTTGCGTTGTGATTGCGTTCTGTCGCCGTACCACACCGGCCGTCTACCGATGGCTCGCCGTGGCAAGCCTTGGCCTCGCCCTCGCCTCACCTGTTCTAAGCGCCATCGGAGACTTTTCATTTTTAATCGACTACGAACGCCAAAACTACGCTTCCCGCTTAGGGGTTCTTGCACTTCTTGTTGCCTCACTCCCTGTGATTGAAGGACTTACGGCGCTCATTCGTCCTCGCGCGCCTCTTGCAACCCTGTTTCTTGTGTTGAGTGGTACAGGACTTCTGACCGGACACATCGTAAACGCCCTCCCCCGACATGATGCGGCCGCCATCAGCCGAGCCTGGAGCGTCGGGCGTGACGACATCGAAGCCGTGCTCGCGATTGACCGCGATGCCCACGGAGCGCCGTACACCGTCCTCGCTAATCAAAATGTCTCCGCAGTCGCGGTTGATCGTCTTGGATTTAAGCGCTATGAAAAAGACGTGTTTTTCTATCCTATTCCGACAGGCGGGCCCCTCTACGCGCTCTTCCTCCAACTCATGAAAGAAGCGGATACGAGCACTATCCAAGAAGCCGCCGCCCTCTCAGGAAGCCGTCTCGTCTATGTTGTTCTCAATAACTACTGGCTGGATGCGGACCGCGTACGGAACCAGCTTGGAGCCCTGGCACCAACCCTTGCCTCATTTCACGGGCGTTCTGTTGATATCTATAAATTCGATCTGTCCGCGTTCGACAAACACGCAACCAGCTCATCTCCATAATGTGTCGGATCATGTCGCTGCCAGGCTGTACGGCTCGCGACAGAATAGGTGTTCCAGTCTTTTGTAACCGCATGAACCGCTTGCACCCATTCGTGCACGTCGGTTGATGCACAGAGAATACCAGCGCCGCCAAGCGTCTCGGGAATGCCGCCAATCGCCCGCGCGACACTGGGTAGTCCACGCGACATCGCTTCCAGAAGCACAGTCGGTTGATTTTCAACAATACAAGAGGGTACAAGGAGCGCGTCTTGCCGGGACATTTCTTCAAGGACGCGGTCCGTTGTAGACGCGCCCATATAACGCACATTCGCCGTATCCGTTCCAACATCTCCAATCACGGTGAGAACGCATGTGTCTCCGAGAGTCCGAGCCACCTGTTGTGCGATCGGAAACCCTTTGTCTTGAGAAAGCCTTCCAACGTACAACAAACGTAAAGACGCAGGCACCGGTTCATGTTCTCGTTCATGTTTCCCCATACGTGGCGCCGGATTCGGAAGCACCTGTACCCGCGCACCAACAAACCATCCACGCCGTGCATACACATCCACAAGCCACTGCGTTGGAGAAAGAATGACGTTTGGACACCCCATGGTGTACCCGCGCGCCTTCGTCCACACGCGCTGCCACGTCGTGATCGATTGCGCGTCCACAAGGCGACCTGATGGCTCAAATCCCTGAACATCATGCAACACATGGACCCACGGAATCCCACGCGCCTGAATAACGTGCGGCGTCCCCCATCCACATCCCGTGAGGTTGTGCGTGAGGAGTTGATCCGGTTTCCAGGCGACAATGTCATGCACCAAAGCTGTATTCGGCTGAAGATCGCTCACATGCTTCGCGAGCCGCGCAAGCACGTTACGCTGTGTCCACGAAAGATCGCCTAAAAAGACACGAACTTCGTGACCATGTTCGCGCAACAAGCGCACCTGCGCTTCGGCAATCACACCCGCGCCTCCACGCGCATCCGGCGGAAAAGCATTCGCTAGTACGGCTAGGCGCATACGTCACGATAGATACGCTGTAACGCGCGAAGATGCGTCTCCCAAGAATAGGCTCCGCAAGCCCGGGTGCGCGCTTGCACCGACATGCGTTCACGTCGAGACGTATCTTCCAGTAAAGAACGAAGAGCAAGCGCGAGCGCAGGAGCATCCTGCGGCGGAACGAGTACCCCCGTCTCTTCTCGCTTCACAACGGTGCGTACACCGGGCAAATCACTCGCGATCACGGGACAACCGCATGCCTGTGCTTCGAGCGCAACGAGGCCAAACGCCTCTGCCGGTGTCGTCGACGGAAACGTGTGTGCATGCGCCGTTCGATAGACGTCTCGCAATGTTGTCGTGTCAACACGCCCAAGAAACGTCATGCGGTGGCGTAAGTTCTTTTTTTGCGCAAGCGCTTCGTAGGAGGCGCGCCTATCACCATCACCCACCACAAGAACATGCACGCCCTCCACCTCTTGAAGCGCGTCCATGAGCACGGGCAATCCCTTAAACACATGCGCCGCGTCCAGCCCAGCAACAAACGAAACAACAGGGGTCGCCTCACTCAATCCGAACCGTTCGGGCGTTCGCGGACCGGGCGTAAATGTATCTGTATCCACAGCAAACGGGAGCTCTTCCACGCGATCCATATGTCGTGCCATCCACGAACCAAGCGACGAGTGATGCCCGTAGTCCAACGACGACACAACGACACGTGATGCATGATTCATCATGGTTGATTGAAGCAAGGCCCGATGCGCTGCAAAGACATAATCACGCGCATCCCCCGCGTACGCATCCATATGAAATGTGACAACAACCGGTTTTGGCGGATGCGTCAAAAGCAACGGTTCCGCGACGCCGTAAAACGGATAATGAAGATGCACGACATCCGCCTGCGCGAAGACCTCGCGCACCCCCGGAAGCACCGAGGCGTTCCCTAACCGGTACAACGGTCGTAGACGCGTCACAAATTGCCGATCATACGACGTGTCCTGACTCCCAATAAGAGGCCTTGGTGCCCACAATGAAGCATCTACGCCATGAGCTCGCAGCCCCGTGACCGTCCGCCACGCCACGGACCCAATCCCACCCACGTCAGGCGGCGCGACACACGAAAGATGAACAACGCGCATATCACTCGTTTTTCGGTGGAAGATCTTTCAACGCTTCGTGACGAACGAGTTTTGTAACCATGCGTTCAAGACGTTCATGAGCGATGTGCAATTGAAACACGCTGATCAACAAAAAACTCACCGCAATATACACAACGAAGTCAGCGCCGCGGCCAATACCAAACACCTGCGCAATAGCCGTGGACGTCCCCGGACGCCAGACAATCACGCTCGCTCCAATCCACACCGAAAACCAGGCACAAAACTCCGGAAATCGAATCACATGCTGGCGAAATCTCCGCCATGTGAGCCAGGCGCCAACCGCCAACACCGCCGTCAGAACAAATTGAATTAACATAGGCCGTTAGCGTTGAAAAGCGCCAAGAAACAGTTTCCAAACAATACGAACCGCATCCGATGTCTTATTCCCCTTACGTAGCGTGTCCTCTGTGTATCGCACATGAATCGGCACTTCTTTCCACAGAATTGCGGATCGTGTGAGCAACCGAAGAATCTCTGACGCGTGCGCCATGCCATCTTGTCTAAACGTAAGCGTGGAGAGGGCATCTTTGTGAATCGCACGCATTCCTGATTGCGGATCGGTCAACCGTCCAGAGATACCAAGAATGAACACATTAAAAGTTCTAATCGCATGCATAAGTGCCCGGCGTGTCAACGGCATCCCTTCTGCGGTAATTCCCATAAAGCGCGAACCAAGAACAACCTGCGCCTCTCCCCTCCGAATCGGATCGAGCATCTGTGGAATATCATCTCCCGAATGCTGGCCATCCGCATCAACATGCAAAACGATGTCCGCACCGAGTCGTATCGCTCCTTCCGTCCCCGTCTTGAGAGCCGCTCCCTGTCCACGATTCACGACGTGGCGGATCACCACGGCCCCCGCCTCACGAGCTTGTGCCGCCGTTTCATCAGAAGACCCGTCGTCTACAACAAGAACCGTGGCCACGTGCGGCTGCACGCTTCGAATCGCGTCTTGAATGCGTGTCGCCTCGTGATAGGCAGGCATGACAGCGATACATTTCATGGGGGGAGCTTAGCGTTTTTGGTGCAGAAAAGCAACGAAGATACGAGTCATCCCCTTGACAAATAGACCTATTTTACCTACAACCAACGCACGAGAGAAGGGCCTGTACCAGGTCCAGCGCACCTCAACAAAAGCCGAGGAAAGACATGCGCCACCAGAGATCCGATACACAACAAGTCTATGGGCACGTCAACGCCCACCTCATCGGCATAGCCATGAAGGAGATGGTACGCCGAGCCCTCGTGGCCATCCGCAACGAGCGCTTCATCTTCGAAGCGACCGCCAAACAAGGCTACAGTGGCGAGATGAACGACGTCGTCACAAGCGCAGACCGAGCCGCACAAGCGATCTACGTCAAGCTGATGCGCGAGCAATTCCCCACCTTTGGCATCATCGCCGAGGAAGACGATCTGCGCGTCCCCTGCACAGATCCGGTCTTCACCGACATGGTCTTCACCGTCGATCCGCTCGACGGCACAAAGGCCATGAGCCGACGTCAATCGCACGGGATCGGGACCATGATCTCCCTCGTGTGTGGCGACAAAGTGATCGCTGCCTGTGTCGGAGACGTCATGACGCAGGAGATCTACTACTACCGCCCTGAATCAGACAACGTCTGGCGCGTGAGCGAGTTCGAGCGTTCAGAGCCGCTCGTGGCTCCGGCGGGACAGGTCGCGAAAAACCTCGTCCTGCTCCTGCGTCAACGCCCCGAGAATCACGCCTCCAAGACCGCGCGAGCCCTCGCTCAGCATCCAGCCAAAGGCGGAGCGTTCAAGGACATCGAAATCGCAAGTGGAAGCATCGGGATCTCGATGGCGCGCCTCTGGAAGGGCGAGGTCGGAGCAGCCCTTATCGGGACGCCACACGAGACACCGTGGGATGCGAATCCGGTCATCGGTATCACACAGAAGCTGGGGTTCGAATTCATGGTCCTGCGCCAGGAGCGGATCAGCGCCGAACGCATCCAGCGCCCTCCCCTTCGCGCAATCGTGCGACAACCAACCGACTACGAGCTCCTGATCGTCCAACGAGACCTGATTCCACAGATCCAAGCCTGGGTCACCGCGCACGCGGACGACTAACTCACTCCACGCTCCGAATCTTCATCGGAGCGTTTTTGATAGTCCGGACACGCGCAACACTAAAAACAAGAGACCCTCCGTACATTTAGATGTCGGAGGGTGACAGAGGAGGAATGGAGCGCCGATTCTGCGCGTACGCGTCTCGACACCAGGGACAATACAGAAACTCGAGATCAACCCGATGACTGAGCGCATCGACAACTTCGATGTCCAACGGACCCCATCCCTTCGGCACCGACCCAGAAAGAACCTCGGCCGTATTCGGACACACACAGCATTTGATGATCATGGCACCTCTTTAGATGAGCCTTCCCTGCGAGATAGTACTAAAAAGACCCGTTTTTGTTACGGGTGCTTTTTATATCTATCAATGATTTATGGAGAAAACGTATTACTCACGTAGGGTGTGGCGGCCTGAACGCCCATACGATCGTAGTCGGCTGGAGCGGTGATATCGGCTCCAAATGCGTAATCCATATAAGACGAGTCCGAGAGATCATCAATCTCTTGATTCCAGGTAGCCCCATACAACGCTCGAGCAATCTCTTCCGTTTGTATCCACATGTTGCCGAATGTACTCGCCGGGGCTGTAC
>CAZJEZ010000006.1:9586-10379 GCA_964545235.1 uncultured Gammaproteobacteria bacterium | reverse complement strand
TCCGTTTGTATCCAACGAAGCGTTCGGTGGAGACCAACGGCATACACCTTTGGATCAGTTGTAAACTTCACCATTTTGACACCCGGGCGATAGGTAACGTTTCGACCAAGAGGAATCGTAGCGATATCAGACCACGAAACAGTTACTACACCATCGAAATTTGGATACCAGGAGAAGTAGATGCGATCATTCGGAAAGGCATGCCGACGACCATCAGTACCGAGATAATAGATAGAGCTGTCGCTTTGCGTTGCTGGGTCTCCATCGTCAGGAAGTTTGACCAACACATGGGGGCTTACACGCATGCGCGTAAAGTTGCTTAGCAAGGCGGTTGTTTCTGCGCTTGAAGAGCCTGTAGAAGGAGAGACGATTGAGGTCGACGTAGTGGATGTAGTCGACGAAACAGGAACGGGCGGGGAAACGGAAACGCCTCCGCCACCACCTCCTCCGCCGCCATTCCCTGTACCACCACCTCCAGAAACAGGCGCGCTGCAAGAAGTTGTCGTCGCATACGCGGTAACAATGCTGCGCGCATCTTGGAAAAGCGCTCCGGCGGAATTACGTGACGTCACCAAGAATGTGTAACCCGTTGCGCAGGTAAGACCCGTAAGCGTTACAGGACTCGACCACGAACTGAATGCCTGGAAAAATGAGGCGTCCTGCGGGCTGCCCGAAGCGTTATAGTACTTGGATAATGTCTGGTTATAAATGGAATATTCCGTAGATGTCGGGTTATTCGTTCCAGCAACAATCGTAGCGCTCACTGTTGTCTGACCAGGAGTAAGCGTCGGAG
>CAZJEZ010000006.1:0-9576 GCA_964545235.1 uncultured Gammaproteobacteria bacterium | reverse complement strand
CACGGTAGATGTGTAGGTCGATGTCCCCTGTGAGTTGTACGCGGCGACTTGAAAGGTATAGAGCGTGTCCGGAGTAAGACCCGTAAGCGTCGTACTCGTCGTATCCGGCGTAGCCACCGTTGATGTCGACCAGCTTGATGGCGAAGCACCCAAGCCATACAGAACAATGAAACCCGATTCAGTAGATGCGTTATCCGTCCACTGGAGCGAGGACGTCGTATACGATACCCCCGTCACCGAAAGCGACGATGGTGCCGTGGGCGCGCTCGTACTCGAGGCGACGGTTAACGTAATAGCTTGAGACGGTGACGAAAGGGTGACGCTCGTCGAAGTGGCCGCATAGGCACCGGATGCGTTTGTTGAGATGGTGTAGGGATTATATCCGCCATTTGTGAGAGCAAGACTTGATGACGTCATCTTATACGCAAGCAGATAACTCAAACTCCTCGCGGAAAGACCGTTCGTCGCTACAGGCGTGGTATACGAAAGAGTATTCGAAGATGTGGCATAAATCGTAGGCCCCGAGACAAATGCGTCCCAACTATCTTTCACGGCCACGATGGGAGAAATGAAGACATTCACTTGGGCGCCTCCAGCAAGAGACGTCCCGGTACGAGTAAAGGTCGCATTGTAAAACGCATTCGTGCCCGTTCCGTCTCCTCGAATATCCGCGCTCACATTGTCTGAAAAAGTAGACAGATAGACCGCATTACCTTCAGATCCACTAGAAAAGCGAACTCCATAATAACTACTCGAGACACTGACATCTGTAAGATTTGTACCGTGAGCATTGTAAAACAAGACACCTGCCTGAGGATCCGTGCTGGCCGCACTTTCTATCGTTGGGGTGCTAAGCCCCCCAAGCAGCGACATACCACCATTGCTGACCGCGGTCGCATCATAGGTAAAGATACCACCGACTCTCGTAAACGTGCTCGTCGCAAACGCATCCGCAGACACAACGAGCGCGGCAAGACAGGCGCTATTCGTGATTGCTGCCGTACGTAAATCAGCAACGGCCCCTGTAACCGCATCAGACACAAGAATCGTGACTCGTAAGGGGCCGGTGCCTAGATCTACGGTAGCAAGAAGCGTGTGAACAGAAGCTGTGACCGAGTCGACTAAAGCAGTCACCGGGGTAGGGTCGGGTGAAAAGGCTTCAAGATCGCTCCCATCACACCCACCCGTTCCAGAAAGAACCAACATGGAATTCGGGTTGAGCATGGCGCCATCTCCCTCGTTATAGTCGTTACCACCATAGGCAAACAGCATCTTCGTAGCCATATAAACCCCCGCTGTGGCACGAGACGATGAAGCTCCTTGAATCGAGACGCTGTCAAGAGACGATCCAGTTGTATTACGAAACGTAATCCCAGCATCAACAGAGGTGCTGAATCCATTAATAAAAGTCAAGTTTGACCCCTGTCCAGAAATCACAATGCCCGACGTTGCATAGGTAGAAGAAACAGCAAAGGGTTCATAGGTTCCGGTTCCAAGTGTAAGCGTATCGCCAGATAAGAGCCATTGAACAGCCGTCACCGTACTCGTCGCATCAACACTTGTATAATCAATCGTTCCACCCGTTTGAACACGAATCTCCGGAGAACGCGCTAAGTTCTCAGGCCCAATATCCAAGTCCCCATTAACATCTAAATACGGCGAGTATGGTACGAGAGAAAGATCATTTGATGGATCCGCGTCGTACACCCTGAACAGTGGGCTTCTGGTGGTTGAATGTGTACCCGTGGCGCTTGCCGTGCTATATCCAGCGCCCGAGTAGGTGCTCATTTGACCATCAATCGTAAAGTCGGGATAACCATTATAATCAATATCGTAAACGAGCGTTCCGCCTAACCCATTATCTCGAAAGTATTGGGCCGAAAGATCATTCATGGGACCAATATGGTTTATTCCATAAAACAAGTTGTAGGTGCTCGTCACATAATCCGTAAACGCACTGGAAGCTTGGTAGTGAATAAATCGTATATCCGTTGTCCCTATCGCATGCGTTCCCGTGGCATAAAATAAATTATGCTTAAAGACCATATGTGTACTAGCGGTATCATCGCCGCCACCATAAACACCATAGAGACTCAATCGATCACCGCCCGTATAATTTGAGGACGAAAAACGAAAGGTGTTCCCATCCACAACAATTTCCCCACCATCAGCTACCAAAAATAGATGAACAAGTGTCGAGGTACTCCTCCACGTCACCTGACTCGTATCAAAAGTGTTATGTGCAATGGTCGTATTTCGCACGCCTTCAAACGCCCCGAGAACTCCCGCGGAGGCTGCAACGGAAATCGTACCCGTTGTAAGCGTAATGGTATTAGAAGCGAACGTAAGATCTTGAGCTCGATTGAACTGAATATTGGCATTGTATAACGCCGTGGAAAACTCTCCAGACAACAGAAATGTGTTATCACGAATCGTTGAGTTGGCGATCACCGAGTAGGGGCTAGCCGTGCGTATACTCTGAATATTTGTGTTATTCGCAATCAAGACTCCCGTCGAGGTCGTCCCATAATCCCCACCTACAATAGATGAGGTGGCTGTCGTTAAAAAATCATTATTCTGGATCGTTTGTCCCACTTCACCAGTATCAAGCTTCAAAATAGCATGCTTAATCGAACATCCTTGGAGGACGGAGTTTGTCCCAAGAGTAATCGTGGCATTCGCATCGGATAAACCGGAACCATCCAACACAGCCACCGCATCACAGGTTAATGTGCGCCCATCTAACACGGCGATCGGACGAACTTCTGTGGATGTCACGTATCCACCCTCCACCGTAACCGTGTCACCAGATACCGTGAGCGCCATTGCGCCCGCGATCGTCGTCGCCTCACACCCGCTCTGACACACAGTGTAATTAGCCGCTTGCGACGTGTGCTGTGTGACAAAAAAGAAACCTGCTGCTGTAAGGGCCAAAAAAAGGCCTCGAAGGGTATTGTACATAGAACGCGTCTAGTATATCACATCGATTCTCGTACCTGTAGCTAATCCATACGTATCCGCCTCTCCGGAAGCGAACTCATATACCTCATTCGCAAAAGCACGAGGCGTATAAGTGGGGGGAGCGGAAAAAAGGTTCCTTGGCGGATCCATCTGAGTACGCTCAACAACAATCCCGTCACGAACCCAGACAATATCCAAAGGCACCCACATCCCCTGCATCCAAAATGGGTAGATACCAGGAGCATCAAATACAAACCTCATCGCATACCCACGGGGAATGGAGCGCCTTCCACTCAACCCTTGTTCGCGCTCCGCCGGTGTTCGTACAGTCTCCAGCATCAAAGACCTCCCATTCAATGAAGCGCTGACGGGTGCATTCCCCCGCTGCCAAGGAAAACGGAGGAAACGATGCGCCCCAAGAAACCAAACGAATGATAAAAAAATAGCGAATACAAGAAGATAATATCCAGCGACACCAGGCCTCATCATATCTTCCGTTCCTTGTTCCCCGTCATAAACGAAAGGATCGCCGTTAACCCAACAAGCGCGCCTGCAAGCAAAAGCTTGCCTTTCGACTGCAGAACGAGTGCCAGCAATCCAGCCACGATCGCAATCCCCCAGTACACCAAAATAATCTGGGTCGGATGAAGGCCATACCGTAACAATTTGAAGTGGAGATGCGTTGTATCCCCCTGAAACATGGACTGCTTGCGCCACAATCGCCCAAGAATAACAATGCCCGCATCAGCAATCGGTACGCCAACAGCCATGAATGCCGTCGCTACCTTCGCGCTCGATAATGTCGCAAGAAGACCTATGCAAAATCCAGCCAACACGCTCCCCGATTCCCCAAGGAACTGACGCGCGGGGTAACGATTCCATGGGAAAAATCCACCAAACGCACACAAAACGCCAAGAGCCATCAACCCAACCACCGGCTGATAAAACGGTGTAAAAAAACAGAGTCCAGCAATCGTTGCGCTCGCCACAATCGTCTGACCCGTCACAAGCCCGTCCATACCATCCAAGAGTTTTGTTGCAAACAAGACAACATACAGCCACAAAAACGTAATAAGTCCCGACCAGTTCCCTAATGACCAAACGCCACGACCAGACCAGTGCGTTACATGCTCAATAGAAACACCTCCGTACATCAACGCTCCAACCGCAAGAGCATAGACCGAAAATCGAATCCACGGAGCCACGCCGTACACATCATCCAGCACACCAACAATCAAAATAAGAGCCACGCCGACTAAAAAACCAAGCAAGAGCGAAGAGGTCAGAGCCCCCATCACCCAGGCTACAACGCTTGCGCACGCCAAGACGAGGCCGATACCAACCCCACCCAACAGAGGTGTTGGATGCGCATGAATCTTGCGCGCGGAAGAAGGCGCATCAATAGCACCAATCAACCGAGCGATACGCTGAGTAGCCCACGAAAGACAAAAGACGCTTCCCGCTAACGCAAGAAACCCGATCGTCACCCATACCGCTGACAACATCATGAATGCTGGAATGGCTCAACACGGAGTGTCATGTCTGCCTGAAGAATAAGCGTATCCTTGCGTTTCACACCTTGCTGCAACAAGAGATCCGCCAAGGCGTTTTCGACACGTTCCTGAATCACTCGGCGCAACGGTCGAGCCCCAAAAAGCGGATCAAACCCAGCACTCGCCAGCGCCTCCACCGCTTCATCTTCCGCCCGAAAGAGAATACCTTTTTCTTCTAGCCGCTTGGTGATGCTATGAATCATAAGCCAGGCAATCTGGGTCACATCATCCAACGTGAGCGGCTTAAACACAATAACCGCATCAAAACGATTCAAAAACTCGGGACGGAACGTGCTCCGCAACTCGCGTTCCAAAAGCGCCGTCTTAATCTGTTCAATCGGTGTTGCATTTGCCACCTCATCCTGAATGAATTGCGTCCCCGCATTTGAAGTGGCGATCAGGACAACGTTCGTAAAGTCAACCGTGCGCCCAACGCCATCGGTCAGACGACCATCATCCATCACCTGTAAAAACAAGGTCAAAATATCCGGATTCGCTTTCTCTAACTCATCCAGCAATACAATCGTAAATGGGGTCCGTCGTACCGCTTCTGTTAATAGTCCGCCACGAGAGTCACCGGGCTCCCCAATAATGCGAGCAATAGACGAACGATCCTGATACTCAGACATATCCAAACGAACCATCGACTGCTCACTTCCAAAATATTCAGCCCCAAGCGCTTTAGCGAGCTCCGTTTTCCCGACCCCCGTCGGACCAAGGAACAAGAAGTTCGCGATTGGACGCTTTGATTCACGGATATCGGCACGAGCACGACGCATCGCTTGAGCAACCGCAACCACGGCCTGATCCTGTCCAATCACACGCGTATGCAAATTCGATTCAAGCGAAAGCAACTTCGTTGACTCATCTTTCCCCACGGACTCAACGGGGATATTCGTTTTTTGATGAATAATATGCGCCACGTCGTCAGCACTGACAAACCCATGCTCTCCGTGCACCGAACGTGCGTACGCGGCCGCCTCCGTCGCGACGCGAATAGCCGACTCCGGTAGCGCCGTTTCACGAATATATCGAGAAGAAAGCTTTGCTATCTGCTCGAGCGCGGCATATGAGAAAAAGACTTTCTGTTGATATTCAATAAACCCGCTCTTCGCCATAAGGACACGAATCGTCTGATCATCAGACAGCGGACGCACCTGCACAATCCCGAGCTTCGCCCCCAATGAACGACGCTCAAGATGATTTGTCCACGCGCTTGGCGTCGTGGAAGCGATCACGCGTACGTAGCCTTTATCAAGCTCCTGCGCAAGTGTTTCCGCCAAATCAAGGTTTCCACGCGCGCCAGCGCCCACAAGCGCTTCAATTCCATGGAGGACCAAAATAATATTCCCACTTATGCCCGCTTCAACCATCATTTGCAGCAATCGCTCCCCCGCGCTCGCCGGATCACCAGACGTAATCAGTTGCGCTACATGAACAGACACGAGGCGCTTGTCATTAAACATGGGTGGAACGTCTTCTTCCACCATGCGACGCGCAATCGCTTCCACAAGACTCGCCTTGCCTGTTCCGGGCTCACCAATAAGCACCACCGACTGCCTCCCTCCATCCATCAAACGAAAAATCTCATCAAGTTCCGTATCGCGACCGATCACCGGAGCGATATATCCGTTTCGGGCCAACAAGGTCAGATCCTCGCTAAAACGATCCAACAACTCCGTTTGTCGCGCCGTCATCGAGCGATTCATTGATGAGTTTGGTTTCAAACGAGCCAAGTGTACAAACCGATCACGTTGCTCACGTAACAATTCTTGCGTGCGAATCCATTCAGCGACATGCGTCACATACTTTTGCGGATATCCAGCCGCATCAATAACATCACGAAGCGCTTCATCACTCAAAAAAGCTGTCAAAAATAACTCAATCGTCCCGACGCTCTTTCGGCGCGCGTCAACCGCTTGCTGATAAGCGGCCAAAAGTAGCTTCCGCGTATCAACAGAAAAGCTAATCTCTGTATTCGTCTCCCCTCGTCGAAGAAGCTCAATAAGCCCGGGCTTAATCTTTGCAAAATCCATTCCCAACCGACGCATAAAAATTCCACCAGCCGGAGAACTTAATGCCGCCGCAAATACATGCACCGGACGGACCTGGGCTTGCTGTAGCTTAGCCGCAAGATCAAGCGCATGCTCCAAAACCTGCCAGGCAGATGGTTGAAAGTAGATAGAAATATCCCGCTCCTGAATACGCGATCCAAACGCCACCCATCCGCGGAATTTACTCGTCAGACGATCACGAGTCGATACGCTCCATTCCGGCAGGACGCTAAACGACTGGCCATACACCGCTAAACGGAAGATAAAAAACGCGAGCAGAACCAGACTCCCCCAAAACAAGACAGCCGCCCAAGAGCCGTTCATGAATGTGGCTAAATAGGTAAGACTCGCTACATCTCCCCCAGCCGAAAGGAACAACCAAGCCGCCCCAACAACCCCAACCAATACAAGAACCACGAGCATCATGTGCACGAGCGCACGCAACCGAATTCGCAACCGACGAAACGTAAACGAGAACCCATCCAATGGCACGCCCCAGAACAAAACCTCATCGCGCGAAGCAAGCCATACACCGTGTCCATGACACGTTGTACACGTCATGAGAGCCGGTGATTGTCCCTGGCAGGCATCACATACCATCTGGGCGAACTCAATCGGTTGTGTGCTCATACAAGGCGCGTCACGAGATTCATAAGAAGTCCAATCACCGCCACAGGCAACGCTGCAAGCCAAAAAAGGCCAAGTAGGATGTACACCAACCCTTCTACACACAGCATGATTCCACGCGCAGCAATCACGACTACACGCATGAAAAAACTGATCAGTCGGGCAGACCAATCATGCATGCCGTACATGGGTGTAAATAGATTATGTAACCATACGCCAAGCGCGTAGCTCTGCCAACGATACGACAGCGTCGTCGTACCAAATCGCACGACACCAAAAAACCCATGCGTATACCACCACACAGGGAATCCAAGGATACTTCCAATGAATTCCTCACCGAAAAACAGCGCGACCATCGATGCACGTGATTGCATGAGTGTAGTATAACGCGCCAATCATTCCTTCGCTACCGCATCGCAACGCCACCGGTAACGGGATCAATAAACTCCATCTGATCCACCGGCACATATCCAAGCGCTCCAATTTTTTCTTGAAGAGAGGCTACCGCTTGGAGTTGTGCCGCTTGATCTTCGTACGAAAGGACAGAGGCACGCGCTCGTTCCAATCGTTTCTCGAGCGCGCGAAGCTCGAAACCTTTTGACGCCGTCTCATTGACTTCGTACAAATAAAATCCCAAACAACTCACCGCACAAAGCCCCACAATCGAGAGCCACAGCGCCGGCTTCGCGGTTTCAAAACGTCTCGCAAAAGAGGTTGGCAAGCCAAGCTGTTCGTACGGACGATGCATGCTGAGCGTTAAGGTACTGGGCATAAAATAAATCGTTTAGAGCTTGATAGCGGATCGAAGCTTGGCACTCCGTGCGCGAGGATTACGCGCAACCTCTTCTGGCGTTGGAATAATGGGCTTTTTCTGCTCTCGCTCCCATTCATCCTGGGTGAAGGCCTGTTTTACGATACGATCTTCCAAAGAATGAAAGGTGATGATGGCCAGCGTTCCGCCTGGTCGTAACAACGCATGTGCCGCAACGATCGCCTGTTTCAGCGCTTGGAGTTCATCATTCACCGCGATACGCAACGCTTGGAACGTTCGTGTCGCTGGATGAATGCCTCCGTGCTGAGCAGAAACGGGCACACTCGCGCGAAGAAGATCGACGAGTTCAGATGTGCGCGTGAGCGGATGTGACGCGCGCAGAGCTACGATCGCTGCGGCAATACGTTTGGCGTATCGTTCTTCCCCAAAGACGTCGAGCATCCGAAATAATTCCTGTTCACTCCAGTTATTCACAATGTGCTCCGCCGTAAGCCCATCATCGTTTGCACGCATGCCGAGGCGCATATCAAGCGGACCATCTGACTGAAACGAGAGACCAAGATCAGGATTTTCAAGCTCGTCTGAAGAAAAACCGAGATCCAGCAGAATACCATCTACCGAGGCATGTGGAAGCTCTTGATCCATGTATCGAAAATTCTGTTCGATACCACGCCATCGGTCACCAAACTCTGCAAACGTCGTACGCGCTCGCACGAGCGCCGACCGATCTACATCAAAGGAGGTAACGCGTCCCGTTGGCTGCGAACGCTCAAGGAGCGTGCGCGTATGCGATCCACCACCAAGCGTGCCGTCGACATAGACACCTCCATCGCGGGGCTTGAGGAGAAGCATGGATTCCTCAAGCAACACCGGAACATGGATAGACATCATATGCCGCCCAACCGCTCAGCGATCTCGTTCCCACGGGCTTCGGTCTGCGTGGCATACACGTTCCACGTCTCTTCATCCCAGAGTTCTAAGCGATTATACAAGCCAGCAACCACGACGGCTTTCGTGAGTCCGGCATACGTTCGCAAGTACTCGGGAAGAAGAACGCGACCCGATGTGTCCACATCAACCTCCATCGCCCCAGCCAACATGAGACGAGCAAACGCGCGTGTATCCGCCTGCCCCAGTGGAAGCGCGGCGAGTTTTTGCGCGAGAGCGTCCCATTCCTCCTTCGGATACAAGAACAGACTCCTATCAAGTCCGCGTGTGACAACAGCACCTTGTGCCAGGGCACCACGAAACTTGATCGGCACCGAGAGCCGACCTTTTTCATCAAGCGTATGGTGATATTCACCGATGAACATAAGGGACTCTGGGTAGGTGGATGAGCGCGGAAACGAAACGGTTTTTGTTTATTTCCCACTTCATGCCACTGTACCACATTCTATGCCACTACATGTCACACGGTCAAAGCCGTATCCCACTCTAAAAAATGAGCCCTGGTGGCTCATTTTTGTTCTATTTTTGTTTCTATGTGGACAACATTCCGCGTCTCTTCCGATGAAACGTGATAGCAAATCGATGCGCTTCGTCACGAACACGCGCCAAAAGCTCTACATACGGAGCTGCTTCAGGAAGCAATGCCCTCCCCAACTCAACA
>CAZJEZ010000005.1:19586-33477 GCA_964545235.1 uncultured Gammaproteobacteria bacterium | reverse complement strand
CGACCCACACCACCTATCGTAAGGAGGGGGTCACCGACGACGCGCCGATCCAGCACACCTCTTCCGGCGCACGCGAGAGAAGTGCGGCCATCGACGTGGCTGCGCAGCAATACGGGGTCAAGCTGACCGTGCGTCTGTGCATGGTGAACGAGATCCCGGACTTCGTGATCGCGGAAGCAGTCGAGGCGGACTGCGGGCTCATCATCATGTCCCGCGGCAAGGTGCTCTACGGGAGCAACGCCGACCGCGTCGCTGCCAGGACACATCTGCCGATCCTCATCGTCGCCGAACCCGAAAAAGCGAGGGCCGCATGAGCAACACGGGCGAGACGCATCATCTTCCCTGGTACAAGTCCCCCTACACGGCTCAGGCCGTGTCGATCGCACACTACGCGATCAAGGCGGCGCTCAAGATCACGATCGGCACGCACGTCGCTTCCTCCATGATCACCGGTGACGGGTTTCACAACCTGGCGGACATCGTCCCCGCGGTGATCGTCGTCCTCGGCATCTGGATCCGGCGGCGGCAGTGGAAGGGGTTCCCGTTCCAGCTCAAGGAGATCGAGTCCGTGCTCACGCTCGTGATCGGCCTCCTCCTGGGGTTCACGGGTCTCAAGATCGGATTCAACTCCTCGCTCGGATGCCTGAGCCTTGTGCCGTCGCTCGACACGGCGGTTCGCGCAGTCGTCCACCTGCCGGCCCACGAGGCGGTACACGTGAGCCGCTCGCTCCTGTGGCCGCTCGTCGGACTCATGGGTGGGAGCTTCGTCTGCTCGATCGCCATCGGCAATTTCCAGATCTACGTCGGCAAGGCGAGCGGAGAGCTGGCCCTGGTCGCCGATGGCAAGGAGACGATGACCGACGGGTCCGTCGAAGGCGTCGGGCTGGTCGGCGTCGTCCTCGTGCAGCGCTTCGGGTGGTCCGCGGCGGAATATCTCCTCGGGTACGTGGTGATGGCGTTCGTTCTGCACACGGCCTGGGAGATCTTCAGGCCAAGCCTCGACGCCATCCTCAAGCGCTCGCTCGGAGAGGAGATCGAGACCGGCATCCGGGAAGCGATCGCGGACACACCGGGGACCGAGTCGGTCGAACGCCTCGCTACGTTCCACATCGGACGCACCACGGGCGTATGTCTCGTGACCGTCGTCACGCGCCTCGAAGCGAATCGGCACGCAGGTCTCCGCCTGGCGCTCACACGTGCTATCGACCGGTGTCTGCGCGAAGAGGAGGATATCCGCGAGACAGAGGTTCGCATCGACCTGGTCGAGCCCCCGGCCGACCCGCACCGCTACGCGTACGCGGTCTGTGTCACGGAGAGCGGGAGGCGGATCGTCGGCTCGCTCGACCGCGCCACGCACCTGCTCATCTGTGACGTTCTCCAGGGGGACACGGCTCGTAGCCGGTTCCGCTTGGAGCCTGTCGAGGGCGAACAGGCGGCCATCGAGCTCGCTCAAGCGAAGAAGGTGGAGGCGATCTACCTCTACCGTTCGAACGCCAGCGAAGCGCTGCCGAAGCACACGGCGCGTCTGGGGTTCCGCCCCGCCTTCTCGGAGAGCCTCGAGATCGAACTCGGGATTCCTCTGTGAGATCAACCACTCGTCATCTGACGGGTGGTTTTTGAATACAAAAGCCCCTCTGAAGGATTCAGAGGGGTGAGAGCTCACTTCTTCACGGGAGGGATTCTGCTCGGAAGGAGCAGAGACTTGGTCCCGCGATGCGTGATGGCACGCGAGGGAAGCTGGGGGAGATCGCCCCCGACGAGAGCGATCGACCCCAGCACGGTACTCACGTTCTGCTGGCCGTGCTTGGCTCCGCCCTGCCAGGCCGACAGGTCCTTGGTGAACCGATCGAGCTGGCCCGTAGTCTTGGCGAAGACGCCGAGCATAACGTCGACCGTGCGGCGTTCGTCGTCGAGCGGGAGGACGTTCTCCCGTCCGACGAGGCGTTCCCAGGAGGCGCGGAACTGTCGCCCCTGGCTCTCGGTGTACGAATCCGTCGGGAAGAGGATCGTGTAGACCTTGGAGCGCGTGCGCAGGCCGTCGAACACCCGCTTGGTGTCGAGGCAGAGCCCGTGTGCGCTGATACCGAGCTCCTTCGTGACGAGGACGGGGTCGATCTCTTCGCAGGCGGCTTCGTCCGTGACGAAGAACGTGTACACCTGTCGAGCCGACGACACATCGAGCTGGTTCGTGAGGTACGTCGCGATGAGCTCATGCGACTCCGAGCCCTGCCCGCCGCCACCGCAGGTGCGGTCGAACGAGGCGAGGATCGGTTCGAGCTCCTGTCCGCGACCCACGCGGCCCACCTGGACCGCATGATGGTCGTTCCTCGCGTCGCCGTGGGCGATGAACAAGACGTCGATCGCTTCAGTGCCGAAGTAGTCGCACGCCTTGTTGTGGAGGTGAGAGAGGCGCTTGAAGATTTCGACAGGACGCTCACTCATCGAGGGCGTCACGTCGAGGACGACGATGATCACGACCTCGCCGGTCGTCTTCTGCGCCATCCGTCCATTCGGAACGGGGAGCTTGATCGCGACCGAATCGATCGACGGCCTGGGCGGGTTCACGTGCGCCACGACGACGGACGGAGCTGTCTTCGAATGCTGATCGAAGTAGCCCGGGGTGGCGTGAGATGCATCATCCGAGGTGTTGCCATGCCATCCAAATGCACCGCTCATAGGATCCTCCTTGTGGTTGTTCTGCTGATGGTGATGGGTTGAGTTACAGATGCACACCGTTCCGAAAAGCAATACGGTCTTTCGTGGTCGAACGACCGAAGATGGTGTGACGAACCGTAGCAAGTTCGTCGTGGAGCTGCATGGCGTTCTGTGGACGTGCGTTCGGATCTTGTCGAATGAGCGGAGCCACGAACGCTCGCAGGAGCGGATTGACGTCGCCGGGAATTGCTCCCGTCCCGATGTGGCCACCGAGAAGAGCGACGGCGACCTTGCCGACGGAGTAGAGGTCGGAGGCGGGGCGCGGAGGGAGACCGACGAGAAACTCCGGAGGGAGATAGTGTTCGGTGCCACCCTTAGGAAGCGTGGTCCGCGTTGGACGATCGGCGACGAGACCGAAGTCCACGAGAACCGCGTTGTGCTCCTGAAGCTGGAGAATCAAATTCTCCGGCTTGATATCGCAGTGCACGACGCCGTGGTAGTGAAGATACCCCACCACCCGCAGCAGTCGCTGGAGGATCCAGCAGGCGTGCTCATCCTTCACGGGGCCATGTTTGGTCACGAGGTGAGCGAGAGTGTCTCCGTGCACGAAGGACATAGCGATGACCTGTCCGACATCCGGATGAGGGTCATCGTAGTAGTCCATGAAGGAGGGGAGTGATTCGTGATGGAGTCGTGCGAGGGCAAGCGCTTCTTCACGAAACGCCGCCTTGAAGGTAGGATCTCCTGTCTTTTCTTGCTTAAGGCAGGCCTGAATGCCCAGACGAAGGTGTTCGGCGAGATACGTTACGCCGAATGCGCCCTCACCGAGCTGCTCCAGAACGCGATAACTTCCGATATTCATGAAACACCTCCAGTCGATGGACGGATGCTGGGAGGAATATGACGAAGAACTTCGTCAGCAAGCCGTCGGATGTTCTGTGCCGAGGCGTCCGTCGACAGGCGAGCGTTCTGGTACTGGAGGACGAAACCTCCGCCCGCGGCATGCGCCGCCTGCGCAAGCGATTCGACCTTCCGATCCGCCGGCCACTGGAGCTGCGCTCCCTTGGCGAGCTTGTCGGCATCGATACCACGAGCGGCAAAGTTCTGCAGCCGATCCTCATGGCTCGTATCGACGACGATACTCTGATAATGCACCGTCGCGCTCATAGACATCTCTGCGAGCTGCGCCCATTCGATCAGTACGATGCCGCGCGCTTCGTGGATAGCTGTACGGAACAGACGCATGATGTGCGGCTCCATGAGTGCCTGCGCCTTCATACGGAGTTTGGGATCCGTAGAGGCAGCGAACAGACGATCCGCGAGAAGCTTCCGGTCAATGTGCTGCCGATCCGTGGTCAGGAGGTCTTCGCCACAGAGGCGCGCGAGACCATTGCGGACGTGCTGGGCGCCGACAGAGTTCTCGCTGTACAGCTCACGAATGAGATGATCGAACGAGATCACGGTGACGCCGTATCCACGGGCGGAGAGTTCTTGTTCGAGGGCGCGCGAGACATGCGTCTTGCCGGTGGCGATACACCCTGTAATGCCGACACGGAAGCGCTGACAGAGACGCTCTTCGAGGGCGACCTGCACGAACGAGGGCGTCCATCGGGTCACATCGACATCATGGCGAACGAACGCTTTGACCAGGGTCGACGAGACGTCTCGCCAGGCGTCGCTCGCTTCGATGTACACCACGTTCTCGACGGCGCTCGGACGAATGAGTCCATGGTAGCGCATCTGACGTTCCTCTTCCTCTCGGTCCTGCGGAGTGCGGATACCACGAATGATGACGTCACATCCGTGAATAAGCAGTTCATCCACGAGGAGTCCGTTCGAGGTGCGCACGATGACGTTCGGGATCTGACAGAGTGTGATGGCGCGTTCCAGAAGCGCAGCACGCTCCGGAAGAGAGAAAAGGTATGATCCGCGCTTGGCGTCATTCTGGCAGACGAGCACGACAAGCTCTGTGCAGAACTCGAGCGCGCGCTTGATGAGATCGAGGTGGCCGTACGTTACCGGGTCCGCCGAGAGGGGGAGGATGCCGCGAGGAAAGCGAGAAGTGGACATGGTGTCGCTCCTGAGTTGTTTAGTTGTCGAGGTACGTTCAGAGCATAACGCTTCCTGTAAAAAAGAGATGGATTTTCCACAAGTGTCCATTTTTATGACAGTTCAACTAGTACAAAATAAAGCTGTACAGAGATAAAAAAGAGGTATATCGTATGGTCAGATTCTGACGAAAAATTTCGTCAACAAACATATGCCAACACCTACAAAAACCCTGTTACGCCAACTTGGTCTCCGTGCTCCAGAAGCAGATATCTACCTCGCATGTCTTCGGCTAGGCGAGGCGACCGTGCAAGCCATCGCTCACGAGGCCAAGCTTCCACGTACAACGAGCGCCAGTATTTTGAACGGACTTGTGGAGCAAGGTTTTATTACCGTGCATACGCAACGCGGAAAACGCCTGTATTGGATTGAGGATCCTCATATTCTGGTTGAGCGTGAAAAAATACGGCTCGCCACATTTGAAGAGCTGACGGGTCGGTTGCATGCGGAGTACCACAAGGCTGATAGAAAGCCAGTTTTTGAGACGTACGACAGTCAAGATAGCATCATGAATTTAATGTGTAAGTTGATCGATGGAGCTGAAAAAGGGAGTGAATTTCTCACGTTTGAATCACCGGCCGCAAGACATTATCAAGCCATCATGCCGGATGAGCTCTTTCATACGTTCTCGAAACAAAAAACAGATAGGGGAATCCATACGCGGTCGTTGATTCCCTCGGGTCATGAGAAGCTTATTCGTCCAGAGGCGCTGGCGCATACAGTGCGGGTTCGTGCTATGCCAAGTGGGGTCGGTATGGAAATCTCCCTTTGGATTATTGGAGATTCGGTGGTGATGTTTTCGGGAACACATGCCTTTGCTACGCGACTAGTACATCGCCACACAGCAGAAAGCTTCAAATCCTTGTTCGAATTTTTGTGGGGATTATCGACAACGATCTAACGGTTTTGAAATTCAATACCCCTCCAGTATGGAGGGGGGGGTGAGGGTCACTTCTTGCGGAGGGTGGCCCAGCGCTCGTCGAAGCGCTTGGTGATCGGCTCGACGAGGACGTCGCTCACGAGTCCGGCGATGGGGCGCCTCTCGATGAGGGCGTCACGTACCTCGGTGGCGCTGACCTTGGGGGTCTCGCCGTTGAACCGGTTCAGGATGTGCACAGGGCGCCCACGCTCGAGGAAGAAGCTGACATCTTCCGTGCACCCCCCAGCAAACAGGACGGTGTTGGGGTCCGTACCGGTGAGCGCGAGCATGTTGTCGAGCTGGAGGAACCAGTCGTCGTCGCTCTCGAAGTCGGGGAGGCCGACGAGCTTCGCATCGGGGAACACGCGGCGGATGAACTCCATCCGGTCCCGCAGGGTGAACATGTGCCGGAAGGAGATGTCGTGGGAGCAGCTCCCAACGAGCAGCAGGTGGTTCCCTCCGAACTCCTCGAGCATCCTCCGGATCTGGGCCTCGTGACCCAGATGCATGGGCGAGAAGCGCCCGATGAAGGCGCCGAAGCGGTTGCGGTGATCGATTCCTGCGGGGGTCATTGTTTCAGCCATTGTTGCAGTCCTCCGTACGGGGTGTGTGTAGAAAGGTGGAAAAAAGGACGGAAGGAACGGAGGTTTTTATCACAAAACCCCCGTTTTGTCAATAAACGCGCACACCGTTCGGTGTCTCTACAAGGGTTCCGTCGATCACGAAGCCAGAAGCTTTTTTATGCCCGCCGCCGCCCAACAGTTTTGCGACCCGGGAAATATCACGACGGACGCTGCGTAAAGAACCCTTAATTTTCTTGTTCGGTGCCTGTTTCAATACCAAGATCGTGTCTGTGTCTCCACAGACGCTATTCAAAAAGTTAGACATACCATCCACGGCTTCATCGGCGCCGGGGGCACGTAAGTCCTCTTCTAAAAAGTAGGTTGTAACGACATCGAGAGTCTTGTTGTGATGAAGACGGGAGAGCGCGAGTCCCCAGAGCTTTAATCCATCCGTCGTTTTTGTCTTGAAAATAGAATTCACAACGTCCAAAAATCGAGCGCCACACGCAATGAGAGCGCTTGCGGCCTCTGTGCCAGCCGACGTTGTTCCGGAGTTGGAAAAACACGTTGTGTCGTGGCAAATTCCGATAAGGAGAGCGGTCGCCATGCGATCATTGATGGGGATTCCACGTTCCTGAAAAAATCGGTAGACCAATTCGGCCGTCGAACAGGCGTCGGTAAAAACAGCGTTTACATCGCCATATCGCTGGTTGGTCGAGTGATGATCAATGACGGCGAGCGTGTAGCCTGTTGGCGTAGAGGGTAAAAGGGTGTCGATACCGCAATGCTTCAAGTCACCTGCATCAAAGGTAATGATGAGATCCCATGGTTGAGTAAAAAGAGAGGTGTCGTTTGTGACATCGTGCGCGCCGTCTACCGTCATGAGCGCATGAGGAAGCGGTTCGGCACAAAACATGTGGACAGTCTTTCCGAGAGTGCGCACCCAATGATAAAAGCCAACAGTCGAGCCGATTGAGTCGCCATCCGGTCGTCCATCCGAGACAAGCAAAATACGCGAGGCAGTGCGCACGCGTTGTTCGATGTCAGCAAAGACGGGCGTTTCATGCATAGGAAACAGCGAACTATAAAGAAAAAGACGCTTTTCGTCAAGGATGATTCAGTCTATTCAAAAAGGTGTACAAAGACGCCTTGAAGGAGGATCTCCTAACTACAGGTCACCCTTCTTTTTTAACTTATATAACTCATGCTCGATTTCAGCGGCGTGTGCTTCCATATCGTCGAACACATAATGGAGTCGAGGAATTCGTCGCAAACGCAAATGTTTTGAAAGCTCTTCTTTCACGTCCGCATCGTATTCACGAAGACAGCGTGCTACTTCTTCTGCGGCGGTTTCCGGCATCACAGACAGCGTCACGCGAGCATGAGCTGTGTTCGCTGTTACCTTGGCGGCAAGCACGGTCACAAGCACTCCGCGTGGAAATTCAACCACCCGCTCGAGGACATCGGCGATCGCTTCACGTAGGTGTTCAAAGCCAGCTTCAACGCGCAACGACATATATAACCATCCTATACAGAGCCTCGATTCTCGTCTAGCCAGACCCTCGTTTTTTCGCTACGATGCGGGGCAACTATGTACCTCAAACGGCTCGAAATCCAAGGATTCAAAACATTCGCCCAAAAGACGGTGTTGGAGTTTGTTCCAGACGCGAATGGCCGTTACGGGATGACTGCCGTGGTTGGACCCAATGGATCCGGCAAATCCAATGTCGCTGATGCGATTCGTTGGGTTATGGGTGAGCAATCGATGAAGCTCCTTCGTGGGAAAAAGGGAGAGGACGTGATCTTTTCTGGGTCAGAGAAGCGTGCGCGTTCTGGATTTGCTGAGGTGACAATGACTCTTGAAAACAATGACAAGCAAGACATTCAGATGAATGAGGTGGTTATCACGCGCCGACTCTATCGTGATGGAACATCAGAATATGAAGTTAATAAACAATCGGCGCGCTTGCAGGACGTTGTATTATTGCTCGCGCAATGTGGAATCGGTCAGCGAACGTACAGTGTCATTGGTCAGGGGATGATCGACGCGGTGCTTGTCGCGAGCCCATCGGAACGCAAGGAGTTTTTTGATGAAGCGTTTGGATTGCGTCCATTTCAGCTAAAACGCCAGGCATCCGTCCTAAAAATACAGGCTTCAAAAGAGCATGCCAGACAAACAGATATTCTCTTGCAAGAAATTGGTCCACGGTTGAGCGCGCTTGAACGCCAGGCGAAGCGCCTCGAGCAGCGCGCATCTTTAGAAGAAGAGTTGCACATGTTGGAGCGTGCGTACTACGGCCACGAATGGATGACGTTGCACCGTGCTATCAAGAGTGCAAGCGGTCGCCGTGAAATAGCCTCCGCCGATCGTGCGAAGCATGAAGCTCAGGCAAAAGCACTCGAACAAACGCTCGCTGAGCTTGAAAAAGCGACCCCGCCTTCGCAGGGCTTTCGAGAAATTCGTGCCGAATTAGATACTCTCGCCAAACAGCGGGCGGGTTTGCGCGAAGAGCAGATGAAGCTGGAAACAAAACGCGCCGTCGCCGAAGCGAAACAAGAAAAGCCATGGGCTCCGTTACCACTCTCCAGGATCATCGGTGCGATCGATGAGCTTCGTATCGCCCATGAGGAGCTCGATACATTGCTCGCGAAAGAAAAACCCGATGTACAGGCCTTACGTGCTATTGCCGTACGGCTCAAACAGGGGAGCGTTGATTTGTTGGGTAAACTTCAGCGTCCGGCGCCGGAACCGGAAGCGCTTACAGTCACACGTGATCCGGAAGTGGAACGCGGCATCGCCGATATCGCTAAAAAGATGGCGGATATCGCGACCAAGGTCGCCGAGACAGAGGCGCGTCTTGAATCCTGGAATGCGAACGAAGAGATCAAGCGTTCTTCGATTTTTGAAACCCAGCATCTTCTTAACAAAAGGCGTGAAGAAGTGCAGATGGCGGACCGAACGGTTGGTGATATCGCGATCGAGCTCACGCGTCTTGAAACGCGCCGTGAGTCGTTGCTGGCAGAACTCATGCAGTACGCTCCGCACCTCGAGAGCCAGCTTGATGCTGATCACATGTCTGAACAAGTGGTGAAGGATCTCCCGGCAGACGCCCCCGCTCGTATCCATAAGCTTCGTTCACAGCTTGAGTGGATCGGAGGCATCGATCCAGAAGTCGTAAAAGAATATCAGGACACCAAGGTCCGTTTTGAGACACTGTCGACACAGCATGTAGATTTAGTGGCCGGAATCGCTTCTCTTGAAAGAGTTGTCGAGGAATTAGATACAACGATTCGTGAACGGAGCGAGCGCGCGTTTCACGAACTCGACAAAGAGTTCGGAGCGTTCTTTAAGACGTTATTCAATGGTGGAGAAGCGAAGCTTGTCGAGATGAATCCAGAACCTGAAGTAGATGAGGAAGGGGTTGCTCTCCCTATGGAAGACGAGGATCGCGTTGTTGGTATCGATATTCTTGCGACGCCACCAGGAAAACGACTCAAGTCTATCTCGCTGCTGTCAGGCGGCGAGCGTGCGCTGACATCAATCGCGCTCATCTGTGCCATCATGGCCACCAATCCATCACCGTTTGTTGTGTTGGACGAAGTGGACGCCGCGCTTGACGAATCAAACTCGAAAAAGTTTGCACAAATCGTGGCGTCGCTCGCGCAAAAAACACAGTTTGTTGTTGTGACGCATAATCGCTCAACGATGTCCGAGGCACATGTGCTCTATGGCATTACTATGGGGGAGGATGGGGTATCGCAGCTCCTTTCTGTGAAGCTTGAGGATGTTGAAAAGCTCCGCATAAAATCCTAACCCCCGATGTCCATATGAGCGAACACCCTCAGTCAAAAGACCGGCATGAACTGCGTGCAGCGCGCATCCGTGAGGATCTTTGTTCTCGCTTGGAGGCGTTATTTAATCAGACACGTTCACCGGAGGATCGTGCGCTTTTTATTCGACAAAAGCTTGAACCGTCGATACGGGCGGGCAGTATGCCGGCTTCTATGCTCGATGAGGCACTCGTCGTGAATCGGTCCACGGATCGAGGTGAATTTTTGAAAGGGATGCAGCAGGTACTTGAACCGTATATCCAGGCGCTCGTTGATGAAACGCATCCGATTCATCAGACGCGAAGAGCCGAGGCTGGGCATATTCCGCTCTCAGGAGCTCTATCCTATGAACTGAAAGAAGATGGATGGATGGTCTTACACGTTCCAGAAAATTATGGAACAAGTCCGACGGAGCTATACGTCGAACTACGAAAGGGGATGCGAGCGCTCGCCGCGCTCTTGCAGGAACATCCGGATATAAAAGGCGTGCGTGGAAAATCTTGGATTGTGGGCGATCCAGGCGGGCAACGGCTTGTACATTCTCTTGGGTTCACGGTCGCTTCGGTAGACAGGGAAGAACAGGTGCGATCAGATCCTTCGGAGTATCGTCCGGTGGCGGTTGCGAGCAGGTCACGCGAAGAAGTGCTTGCCCGATATGCAGACATGGATTCCTAACAAAACCCCCGACGTGAAGTCGGGGGTTTTGTTAGGCCTGTTTTTTGGCGAGCTTTTCTTTGCGACGCTTAGAGACGGAGTTTTTGTGCTTCTTTTCACCCGTCAAGATCTTCTGATCAATGAGAAGGTTGTGCACGGTCTCTGAGCACTGGGCTCCTTTCGAGATCCAGTAGGTGACACGCTCTTTGTTGAGCTCGAACGTTACCGGTTCTGTGCGGGAGTTGTATGTGCCAAGGATCTCGAGAGCCTTTCCCCATGGGTCGCGGGCTTTCTCGGAAACAATGAAGCGGTAGAGCGGCTGTTTGCGCTTGCCGACACGCGTGAGACGAATGGTTAACATGTAGCGTTTAAGGTTAGTGTTTCGAGATGGTCCCCATCACCAGTGGAGTGCCATATACCTCCAAGTGGAGGCTTCGAGAGCATGGCGGGAGAGTACTCGACGGAGTTCAAAATGTCAAGATTACGTGATGACTATTGACTTTTTGACAAAAATAGAGTACGTTCGGCGCGAGGAAAAGGAAGGGAGGAGGACCTTGAAACAAGACAGCCAAACACCACGAGTCATCCTGGATCTGGGGAGCGGGAGCGTTCCATGGGTCGTCGGTTCCTACGTGTATCAGCACAAGGACTGTGGTCGTCTCGATGTGCGCACGGCGCTCCAGATCGCGGTCACGACGCTCTCGCCCGGTGACCGGTACATCTGCTTCGACAGGGACGAAGGCAATACCGCAAGCGCAGCTCTCGAGATCGCCCAACTCACGCGTCTTCGTGGCAAGGCCCTCGAGGGGGTTGTGGAGTTCGAGACGGGCGATGGTACCAACCTGCCGTACGAAGCCGCCTTCGTAGACATCGTGATTCTCTCCAACGTGCTTTCGGCGCCGATCGAGGGACGGTTGTACCAAGGCTCGATCGCCCCGAGGACGGCGGATGATGATGTCTGTGTGAGTAGCGAAGAGGCGAAGATTGCTCTCGTGAATGAGGCTATCCGGGTACTCAAGCCGGAAGGATCCCTGATCATCGCGAACGACCTTACGCCGATCGACGCCAAGGATGCCATGCGACACCTCGACACCTTGTCCGAACAAGGGCGGGTCTATCTCGAGGAGGAGCACGGCGCGTACGAGGACACCGACGACTGGATCATCTGGCATCGGAAGTACCGTCTCGGACCGAGGCCTGATGGTGATGGTCACGCCGTCCACAAAGTCCCTCTGAACGATGCGCAGCGGGAGGCGATCGAACAGTGGCGTGACGAGTGGTCGTCCTTGCCCGCATTCAATCTAGACGGTGACTACTAGTCCCGTCTAATCTAGGGGGGTAGTCCTGCGCCCCCCGCGGCGCTTCTCGGCGTCAGTCCCACACGGGGTCTGGCGCCGATTTTGATAAATCTTGAATGAATCCTTTTGTTTTGGTACTCTATCTTCATCCCATTTGGGACTTTAACACCTTAGTTTCCCGTCCGATTGCGGACGGAAATCAAGCCGCTATGGCAGACATGAACAAGGACCAGGAGTTTATTGAGTACGTGGTGAAGTCGATCGTCAACCATCCAGAAGACGTGAAGGCGGAGCGTACCGTCGACGAACGCGGTGTGTTACTCACATTGCACGTTAATCAGGAAGACATGGGGTACGTTATTGGCCGACAAGGTCAGACAGCCCGTGCTCTCCGCATTTTGCTCAAGATTGTGGGTGCAAAAGACGACGCTCGTGTGAATCTTAAAATCTACGAACCAGAAGGCGCTCGTCGTGAGCACCAGGAAAGCAAAGGTGGTGTGTTGGGAGGCGATTCAAGCGCTCCCGCTCGTCACGGCGACGCCGGACTCGTGTCCGACAGCGACCTGGCTGATCTTGGTATTTAATCGCACGCGCCAAGTGAACCAACGAATCAATCCCGCCCAGGCGGGGTTGATTTTTTGTCAGATTCTGCTACGCTTTTGCCATGAAACGTCTGTTCAAAAAACCGCTTCAGGTCGATATCCTCACTCTCTTTCCAAAGATGGTGGACGCCTACATTCATGAAGCGATGCTTCTTCGTGGACAAAAAGCGGGGGCATTACAACTCGCTTCACACGACCTTCGTCAATGGACGCATGATAATCATCATACGGTCGATGATCGTCCGTTTGGAGGTGGTCCAGGCATGGTGATGCAGATCGCCCCATTTCACGAGGCGTTAATGGCTCTGCGTATTCGAAAGCAAGATGGGAAACCAACGGCTACAGCCAAACGCGCACGCGTCATTGTTACAAGCGCATCCGGAAAACCGTTCACGCAGCAAGAAGCTCAACGGCTTGCCTCGTACGACCGTCTTGTCTTTTTGTGTGGGCGATATGAGGGGATTGATGCGCGCGTTGAAGAATATCTTGCGGACGAAGTGTTCTCCGTAGGGCCTTACGTGCTCACGGGCGGTGAACTCCCGGCGCTGATCATGACGGATGCGGTCGCACGGTTGCGTCCAGGGGTATTGGGAAAACAAGAGTCTCTTGAAGCTGAATCACACACAGAAGAAGGTGTTCTTGAATACCCACAGTACACGCGTCCAGAGTCATACAGAGCCGGTAAGCATACATGGAACGTCCCCGAGCTATTATTGAGTGGGAATCACGCTGAAATAGCCAAGTGGCGGACGCAACAGCAGAAACGTGCATCATGATACAATGAAGGGCGATATGTCATCGCTCTCGACAGGAATAAGTAAAACAGGGGAGCTTGTTGATCAGTTGGCGGAATACGTGCGAGCACATCACGGGTGGACGCTCCCTAAAAGATTTTATGTCCGCGCCGTTAGTCATGGTGTGCGTTCATATCAATGTCTTCCAGAGATAAGCACGCTTGAATGTTTGCAGGTGCTGGTGAAATGGACGGAGCTTCCTGATGAGCAAAAAGGGACGATCTTTATGATTGATATGGATGGCCACCTATCGACCAAAGAGCGGGTTCCTGTTTCGTATAATGCCGAGGCCATGGCGCACGAATTATTAGATATTGTGAATCGCACGGATGCGCTTGATATGTGTGAAACAAGTATCACAATAGAGGGGGTGAGCGGTGAATCTCAGTCGTTTGTGAAGATGGATCGATTGGAGGCGTTGGCAGAGGTGCCGGGTATTCTGTGGAAGGGTGTCCATCGTTTGCTT
>CAZJEZ010000005.1:8491-19576 GCA_964545235.1 uncultured Gammaproteobacteria bacterium | reverse complement strand
TGGGTTTATGGGGCCGCGTCTATGGATATTCGCTTGGGGTGCTCTTATTGAGAGCGATGCTTCTTCGGAGGCGTATATGGTTGAATTTGAATCGCCTATAAAAAAAACGAAAGAAGAACTAGCGCGCATGAGCGCAAAAGAATTCGATATGTATCTGCGTAGCGTGCCAGGATATGATCGTGTATTGCATCCGGTAGCTCGTATGGGTGGGGGAATGGTGGAACGGGTATCGATAGAGCATGGTATATCTGATATACTGACGGTCGTCAGGCGTTCTATTAAACAGTGATATTATCAATAGAAGTATGGAAGAATTTCATCCTAGCCCCAAAAAAAATATAGAGGCTGGATCAGAGGTCTCGACACGTCAGCTTACGGTCGCACAAGAAAAAGGTTATGCACCTGTTGAAGGACCAGAGCTTTCCGAAGGAGAGGTCTTTGCGCAGATTGAGTCTATGGACGGTATAAAACAGGAAGATATCAAGTCGATCGAGCGCGTGCTGAATAGCAGAGGCGTACTCGTGGCGTTAAATTACGCCCTCAAGCCGAACGCTCAAAGCGGGGATTATAGGGAGTACAATTTCATCTTGCAAGGCATGCATAAGCCGCGCCTTGGAGGTATGGTCACCACACTTATTCGGGCTGAATACGATGCGGATGGTATGCCGAATTCGAATCCTGTGACGATTGCAGATTATGTGGATGGCGTGTGGGTGAGAAAGATATGATTTAGGACAAACAAAAACCCGCCCATGAGGCGGATTTTTGTTTGGTAGCTCCTAGGGGAGTCGAACCCCTCTTAATGGCTTGAAAAGCCACTGTCCTAACCGATAGACGAAGGAGCCATGGTAGTAGTATCCAAAAAGCCCGACAAATATACCTATTTTGAGCCTCTTCGTCAAGTTAGGGAGGCATATATCTAAGTCTTATTAACCACCGTTGATCAAAACGTGTATCTGTGAAACGCTATCAGTACGATCGAAGAGAGTGCCTGCTAAACAGGTGCCAACCCCTCTTCGAGAGAAAGGGAGGTCGTCATGACCCAGTTCGACGCAAGGGAGCTCGCCACGGCCATCAATCTCGGTCTCGTTCCTTCCCGTAAGATCGCTCTCGTCGCCTATGTCCTGGATCGTTCCGGTTCCATGGTTCGGCACGGGCAGACGCCGCGCGAGGAGCTCAACACGCTCATCGCCGAAGCCTCCAAGGCCCCCGGCGCAGAGAACGCCCTCTACCTCGTAGCTTCGTTCGCGACGGACCTCGCAATCGACATCGCTCCGAGGCGTTTCACCGAAGCGCGCGCCCTGAATCACTACCGTGCCGCAGGGGACACGGCCCTGTATCTCGCGTCACACAAGGTGCTCTCCCTGGGATTCGAGTTCATGGACGTGGCGTGCCGGGCAGGATTCGAACCTATCGTCGATGTCACCATCCTCTCGGATGGGGAGAACACGGCGCAGTATGCATGGTACGGGGATGCGATCGAGTCGGCCCGTCGCGCACGCGAAGCGGGCATGCATCTTTCCACTGTCGGCATCGGTATCTCGGGTGAGCGCCTCGCCGAGATTCTGGGTTTCGACATGCGGAACACGCAGACCGTTGCCGGCACCAGGGAGGGTATCGTCGAAGCTATGCATACGACGAGGGACCGCACGACCACCACCCTCGGGCGTACGCTCACCGGTGACGTACTCGACCGGAACGGCAAGACCATCCGTCCTGGCCGTCATGGCACCCACTAGGTCATTGATCCAATCCCCCGATCTTCTCGGGGGATTTTGAATACGTGCCACTAACGTTGGAACATGATTTCGTCGTGAATGGCGGTCTGTAAGGCGGCAATTTCTTCGGGTGTAGCTCCCTCGGTCGCTTGTCTGAAAGCTGGGCTTTGAGGAAGTCTTTGTTCAAATGCTTGAAGCTGGCTCAGCTGTTCTTGGTATCCCTCGGTTGATTCGCTCACAAGGTCTCCTTCGTCTTTTTCAGTATCCCCGTCCCCATCGTGTTCCCCAAATACGTTGCGAGCAACATCGATCTTGCCATCTTCGATAAAAGCATTGAGCTGAGCCATACGCACGAACCGGGTATCGCCATGAAGTTCCTCCGAGACGTCCACATGAAGTTGTCTTGCTACATAATACTGCTGCTCAGGGGAGAGTCGATTGATTGCCTCGAGTGCCATGCCTTGTGTGTGACGTATACGCAACATGTCTATAACGAGTCGACTGTGCGCAATGGTGTTAGGCGTAGCCTGTTCGAGTTGGTTTCTAAGAGCGCGTTGAATATCCGGACGATCACTGAGGGCGAATACGGTTCCTTCAAGAGTCGTGTCTGTTATATCAAGACGTCCAGCGTTAATCCGTTGAATAAGTCCGTTAATATCTTCTTGAGAAAATCGTGCCTGAACAGCTTCGCGTTGTTGGCGTGCATGATGGGCGGCGAGGGGGTTGTGTTCTCGAGTGGCGGCAGCTTCCGCTAATCGCCATTGCATGAGTAAGCGAGCATCGAGGGCTTGAAGATTAGTCCCTGGGGTTTGAGATACGATAGATCGTACGCGCTCGAGTGACTCAATGGTTGAGGACGCATTCGCGGAGTCACTGTGGTTTGTGGAGATATCCCCGGGTGTCTGTTCTGGGGGAGGCGCGGTGGGCGCTTCCGGGACGGGTGCGCCTGAAGTATCAAACCATGTCAGATTTTCAGTGCGATAGGTTGTAATGGTGCGTTCGGCTGGAGGAGCGAGTCGCCACCAGTCATCGGCCACGTGTTCAGATAAGCGAAGGCGCTGGTCCGTATGCTCTCTTTGAGCCTGTGATTGTTCCTCGACGATCGGATCTTGTTCGTTCCCGCCCGTCCGTGCGCCTCCTTGTCTAAAGGATGATTCGAAAGAGCTCGAGGTCGGAGGGGTGAGTACCGGGGTCGGATTGCTCTCCATGAGTCCCGTTGAGAAGAAGGGGGCACCGCCTTCGTAGGGATCGTTCTCTTCCGTTGGGAGGTGAAACGTATTAATCGATGAGGCGTTTGCAGAACGTTCGGTGACATTACCGGAGGCATCCGTGTAGTGCATGTGGGGATACAGGAATCGTCGCGGGAGCCGCTCAAGCGGTGTATCTGCCGTTGAATGGACGGCTACGCGGTTTGTCACGAGGTCAAAAGCAACACGTCCACGTGGCGTATCGCGCATCACGATAGGAGCCACATGGCCAAGGGTTATATGTGTTCCGCGAGCATCATGGACCTCTTTGGGGGCGTATGTACGCAGAGAGATGTCCTGAAGATGCCCGACATCATGGGCAAGTGAGGCGACGAGTAAACTTATCTGTTTGCAAGACCCACTCCGATAGCGCAGCAGATCGCTCATGAGCGTTCCACCGACGCCTTGATAGTTGTACCCAAGCTCTCGCGTTGATTGAGCGATAGCCTCTCGTACTTGGTCTATGGTTGGGTGATCACCTGCATGCATCTCGGCAAGGTGAGTTCGTACATGTTGCTGGAGTTCGGCGTATCGTTGTCGAGGCAGTTCATGATTGACGCGGCGTCCATCGAGGTCTTCATCAAGAGCCTCCGCGGCTAAGATAAATGTTCCAGATTGATACGTCTCGCCCTCTTGTTCAAACAAGGCCTTTTGGGCGACACGCAATCGTTCGGGAGAATGCTGGATCGGCTCAAAGCGGGTTTCGAGTTGGTGTTGGATGTCCGCGTAGACCTCCTGGCCTTTTTGGACAGCGTCTTTTCCGTAGGCAAGCCCAAGTCCTCCGCCAGCATGTAAAGCGAAGGCAAACGCAAGTGCCTTGGTCATAGAAGGAGATGATCGTACCTGTTTATGGATATCCGTCGCGTACGGCAACTCACGCTTGCTTGTATCGATTTTTTCAGGTGATGTTTGAGCCTCTACCGGGTGGATGAGGGGCATTTCCTCCATGGTCATAGATATAGTATAACATGGGGGTTACAATCCCCGATATGCGTATTCTTGCGATTGAAACAAGTTGTGATGAGACGGCGATCGCCGTACTTTTGTGCACAGAAAAGCGAATACATGTGACAAAAAGCCTAGTGTCCTCACAGGTTCCAATCCATATGAAATACGGGGGAGTCGTTCCAGAAGTGGCGGCGCGTGAGCACGTTCCCGAAACGGTTCATTTGATCCGTGAAGCTCTTGGGAAGCAGGGGATGCGCACCTTTGATGCGATCGCGGTCACGAATGGCCCAGGTCTTCCGACGGCGCTTTCTGTAGGCGTTGAGGCGGCAAAGGCCCTCGCTTATCTATCCGGGAAACCGTTAATCGGCGTGAATCATTTAGAGGGGCATCTCGCGAGTGCATGGTTAAATACAGCCAATCGAAAACGGTGGCAATTTCCGCTGCTCGCCTTGGTTGTTTCTGGTGGGCATACAGAAATCGTACTCATGAAGAATTTTGGGAACTATACGATTATTGGAGAGACTCGTGATGACGCGGCGGGAGAGTGTTTTGATAAGTGTGCGAAGTTGATAGGGCTTCCATACCCAGGGGGACCACAGATTGCGCGGCTTGCCGTATCGGGAAAGCGTGATGCGTGCGTATTACCTCGGCCTATGCTCGATCAAAAAAATCTTGATATGAGTTTCAGCGGTCTGAAAACGGCTGTTCGTCAGGCATGGGAGACGGGAGTATGGAAAGATCGCCAAGAAGACTTCTGCGCGAGTATTGAACAAGCGATTGTCGATGTCTTGGTAGAAAAAACGATGCAGGCGGTAGCGGCACATCATCCAAAAGGAGTGCTACTCGTAGGCGGCGTATCGGCGAACACGTATTTGCGAGACTCGCTTGGAGAACGTCTTACTCGCGATGCCTCTGGAGCAGCCTTTTTACCTTCTGACCGAGCGTATATTACGGATAATGCGGCGATGATCGCGGCGGCTGGGTATTGGAATATACAACGTGGTAAAAAAACGAACTGGAAAAAAATAGACGTTCGCCCAGATTGGCGACTTGGAACCTTATGAAGAATTACAAGATTGCCATGGGCGCATCTTGGACGCCGCTTGCGCAAGCAATCGTTCCACACCTAAAAGAAGGAACGGTGATGATGCTTTCGGGCCCGCTTGGCGCCGGGAAGACGACGTTTGTCCAAGAGCTTGTACGCGAACTTGGAGGCAAAGACGTTGTCAAAAGCCCAACGTTTACGCTTCGTAACACATACACGCTTGGAGGTATCAATGGGTTATCCCGATTTATACATATTGACGCCTATCGCATCGAGCATCCTCGGGAAGTGATGGCTCTTGGCATTGAGGATGAGGTAGCAACGCCGGGAACATGTATAGCGATCGAGTGGCCAGAAAATCTTCCTGCTTCAGCAATCAGAAACGCACACGTGATACGTGTGCGAATCGAGTTGCAACAGGATGGGGCGCGAACTGTTACGGTTGAATAGGTGGTGTTGGGGGAGCTGTCGGTGGGGCAATAGGTGTCGAAGCGTCCGTATTAGCCGCCTCAAAGACTTCGTCTACACTCGTGAGCCCATCAAGCGCCTTTAAGAGCCCATCTTGTGCCATTGTGAGCATGCCATCTTTGGCGGCAAGCTCAGCAATTTTATATTCAGAGACATCATGAGCGAGCACTTCTTGTTCGATTTCTTTGCTCATGGTGAAGATCTCATAGATACCCACACGGCCTTTATACCCTTGTTTTCCACAGGTGGCACACCCAGGTCCTGGCCCAAAAAACGCCAAGTGTTCAATATCGATTTTTTCTCCTGAAGCGGAAGAGATAGATCCAAGCAAACGTTTGCATGTTTCGGATTGTTTGTCGGTGAGCGTTGCTGGAACTTTGCAGTCTTTGCAGAGACGTCGGACAAGGCGTTGTCCGATGACGGCATTCAATGCAGGTGCGAGCAAAAAAGGCTTCACCCCCATCGACAAGAAGCGGGGGATAGCGCCAGCCGCGGAGTTGGTGTGGATAGTGGAGACAACCAAGTGACCCGTGAGAGCGGCTTGAACGGCAATATCAGCCGTTTCGAGGTCTCGGATTTCACCGACCATCACCACATCTGGGTCTTGGCGCAAAATCGAACGCAACCCTTTTGCAAAATCGTAGTCTTTTGAATGGTCGATCTGGCTTTGGTTGATCCCTTCGAGCTTGTATTCAACCGGATCTTCCAAGGTGATGATCTTCACGTCGGGGGAGTTGAGTTTTTTAAGAATGGCGTACAGCGTTGTTGTTTTACCGGAGCCTGTTGGACCGGTTGTAATGATCATGCCGTTTGGCTTTTCAATTTGCTCGATGAGTTTTGTGAGCGCGCGTCCGCGTACGCCAAGATTATCAAATTCAAGAGCGATGGCTTTTGGTCGTAAGAGACGCATGACCACGGATTCACCAAACGCCGTTGGCAAAAAGCTTACGCGGATATCCACCTTTTCGTTCGTGAGGTAGATCGTAATACGACCATCTTGCGGGACACTGTCGACGTTGATTTTAACCCCAGCCAAGAGCTTTAAACGGCTAATAACCAGCTTCCATACGTCTTTTGGGAGGTGGGCCGCTTCACGCAAAATACCATCCAGACGAAAACGGATCATGATCTTCGTTTCCTCTGCTTCTACGTGGACATCGGATGCTCCGGATTGCAGTGATGCACCAATCATGAGCGTCAAAATATCAGACGTGTTCACTTTATCTATGGTCGCTTGGAGTTCGTCAAAGTTCGCGATTTGTTTGGCAAACCTATCAAGATCAGCTTGTTCGATACGGTAGCCATAAATGACCTCGCGAACTTCGGGAAGCGTGTCATAGACATGTTCGGCAGCCGCAAAGCTATCTTCGGAAATCAGGTAGATTTCGACGTGCGCACGCTGTTTGAGTTCGAGGTCTTTCGCGAGAGCGGTTACTGCTTCGGAAGGTTCGGTGGTTCCAAGGCGGAGCTGATCGTTCACGGACAAGAATACGACCGCCTTTGCTTCGTTTGCCTGCGCGCGCGTGAGAAGAGAGATGGCTTCTGGAGCAATAGGAAAGCCTCGCAATGCGACATACGGCATGCTGAGTTTTGCAGCCCGTCGCTGGACTTCGATTTCCTTTTGTTCGAGAGCGATGGTTCCAAGGGCGGACTGAAGTTTTCCAGCAACTGATGGTGCGGGGGGAGTAGCCTTTTTTGAAGAAGACGCGGGAGCTGCCTGGCTTGCGCCTGTACCACCAGACCCCTTTTTTGCCGGCTTGAGCAAGTCTTCAATGGATCCAGTTGATGGCATAGCGAGAGGTGGGGTTAGTTGGTACCAGCGATCCAGTAGTAGAGGCGGTGGAGTTTTGAACGAGCTCCATGCTGATCAATGTGGGTAAACAGTTGTGACCAGGTGTCGTATTGGAACGTGACGGTGAAGGCAGCGGAAACAAAGACGAGGGCGACAAGGAGCAGGGCTTGGAGAGCGGTGACGAGGAAAAACGGTGTGCTTGCGGAGATAAATAGAGAAGACACCACCAGCATCCAGAGGGGAATGGAAGCGACGGCAAACACGGCGGAGGTAATCAGGAGGAGGCCGAATCCAACCGCGAGCATGAGTACGGATGTTTCAAACAAGACGAGCCATCCTTTTTTGATGATGACAACGGCGTTTTCAAGGCTCTTCGCAAGGGAGAGATTATCGAAAATAAGCGCGTTAATGCAAAACACATGAACGGCTGTCAAAACAATTGCGGCAGCGATAAAGACAAGAGACAGAACGAAGGCGAGAAGCGTATTGAGATACGTGTGATGCTGAATCGTAGCCGCCAACGACAAGAGCAGGAAGAAGCGTATGATCCAAAGAAGTCCAAGTGTGACAAGGTTCAGGATAGCTACTCGTGGGAAGAAGCGGGCTCCGATGGCTAAACACTCACGAAAAGTGGGAATACGGCCGCGAATCGTCCCATTGATACCAAACACGAGCGCGCCTTGGGCGACAATAGAGCAGGCAAGGAGAACGCCAACAACCAGGCTCGAGAGGATGATGGCCTGTACCAAGCCAAGCGTTCCCAGAATTTGAGACAAAGAATGAAAGCCGCGTGAGACCTGGAGAGCTGAAAAAGAATCCACCCAAGATCCGGAAAACAGCAGAGGACCCTTGGCTGTAAATTCTCGGTAGGTAATGAGAATCATGTCGAACACGCCACCGGTCTGCAGAATGGCTGCCAAGATGGCAAATGGCCAAAAACGACGGAGCCGCCAAGCGGTAGCAAGAGCTTCTCGAACAACGACACGATACAAGGGGCGATGGTTCAGCATAGATAGCAAAAGTATAGCACAAAAACAAAACCCCCCGTTGGGGGGGGGTTAGGTATTCTTCGCGTTGGCTGGAGGAAGTCCCACGACTTCGCGGAATTCATCTCGCTCGATGGTTTCGTGTTTCACGAGATGGTTGGCGATGCGGTCCATAGCCTCCTTGTGATCGGTAATGAGCTTGGTAGCTGTTTCAAGCCCATGCTTGATGATGGCGTCTACTTCGCGGTCGATGAGTTCGGCACGAGATTCGGAGTAGTCACGATTTTCCGTGATTTCTCGTCCAAGGAAGATCATGTCATTACGTTCACCGTACACGCGAGGGCCTAATTCATCCGACATACCCCACTGCGTCACCATGTCTTTCGCGAGAGCTGTGACATGTTTCATGTCGCTCGATGCACCGGGGGTTACATCTCCGAAAAAGGTCTTTTCTGCGATGAATCCACCGAGGGAAACAGCGATATCTTCGAGATAGTCCGCGCGTGAACGCATGTGTCGGTCTTCCGTTGGAAGCTTGATAGTGTACCCGGCGGCGCGTCCACGGCTGATAATGGAGACTTTTTGGACAGGGTCCATGTGTGGAAGTAAGTGAGCGACGAGTGCGTGCCCTGCTTCATGATATGCCGTGACTTTGCGCTCCTCTTCGTTCATGAGGTGGCTCTTACGCTCCGGGCCGAGCATGACTTTTTCAATGGATTCGATACACTCTGTCATAGTCACCTCGGTCTTGTTGCGGCGAGCGGCAAGGATGGCGGCTTCGTTCATGAGGTTGGAAAGATCGGCGGCAGAGAATCCAGGTGTGCGTTCCGCAAGCCGGCGAATGTTCACGTCCTTAGCTAATGGTTTATTCTTCGCATGAATCGTGAGCACCGCTTCACGGTCGTTGATATCTGGAGGATCAAGAACGACGCGACGATCAAAGCGTCCTGGGCGAAGCAGGGCTGGGTCTAACACGTCTGGGCGGTTGGTCGCGGCAATGACGATGACGCCAAGATTTGGTTCGAATCCATCCATTTCAACGAGGATTTGGTTCAAAGTTTGTTCCCGTTCGTCGTGTGATCCGCCGAGACCGCTTCCACGCTGTCGTCCGACGGCATCAATTTCGTCGATAAACACAATACACGGAGCGTCCTTTTTGGCCTTTGCGAATAAATCACGTACGCGTGAAGCACCGACACCAACAAACATTTCAACGAACTCAGATCCGCTCATGTGAAGAAATGGGACGCCTGCTTCCCCGGCGACAGCGCGGGCGAGCAATGTTTTTCCGGTACCCGGAGAGCCCATCAATAAGACGCCTTTCGGAATCTTGGCTCCCAATTTCGAAAACTTTTCAGGATTTTTCAAGAACTCAACGACTTCCTCAAGTTCATTTTTCGCTTCTTTCACACCAGCGACATCGGCAAAGGTGATGCGATTCTTTGCATCATCTTTTGGTGTTTCGCGAGCACCAGACTGTCCAAACGACATGGCCCGGTTGTTTTGCCCTTGGACCTGGCGGAAAAAGAAGAGCATGATAAACACCAAGATAGCGAGCGGAAGAAGGGTCGGAATAAGAATGCCAGACCAGTAGCTCACACCCGACGCCTCTTTGACGGTTGTCTTGATATCGCGAGCTTTCGCGGGGTCAATACCGTAGTTATTCAAGAGCGTCGAGAAGGACTCGTTCGCTTCTTTTGCGACAGTGGATGTAGAACCGTCTTGCAAGGTAACGGTCAATTGTTCGTTTTCAATGAGGACCTCTTTTACTTTTCCTTCTTGGACGGCCGAAACAAAGGATCCAACGTCCATCGGTTTTTGTTTCTCCATGTTTACCAATGAGAGGGCTCCACCTACAAGGACGATGCAGCCTACAATCAGCAGGATGGTTCGAAATGTTTGATTCATAGTGGTGTAGGGTGAGGGTATCGGATTCCCGCCCTCCCGTCTAGTTCAAAACCCCTCGAATAGTCGAGGGGTTTTGGGTCATTACGCGTTTTCTTTTGCTTCTTCTTCCTTCTCGTCTTTGGCTTTGCGGAGCGAAAGCCCAAGGCGGTGGTTCTCGGCATCAATGTTGATGATGCGGAACTCGAATTCGTCACCAACGCGCGCAATCTCGTTTACATCGCGCACAGGGCGAGAGGCGAGTTCACTGATGTGGGCAAGACCATGAATATCTGGGTCCAACTCGACGAACAAACCAAATGGATTGATTTTGAGGACGCGTCCTTTAACCCACTGGTTGACCTTGTACTTCGCGGCAACCGTCTTCCATGGATCATCCACAAGTTTCTTCATGGATAAGAAGATCTTGGAACCTTCAAGGTTGATGATTTCTGCGCGAACACGATCACCGACCTTGAGGACATCGCGCGTGTGTTCGATGCGCTGCCAGGCGATTTCGGAGATGTGGACTAGTCCTTCGAGGTTCTCGTCGAAGCGAACGAACGCTCCGAAGTCCGTGACAGCGGTGACGGCGCCTTCAACGCGATCGCCAACCTTGTATTTCGAGAGGACGGATTCCTGTTTGGTTTCCCAAACAGCCTTTTCAGACACAACGATTTTTTCTTCTTCTTCGTTTACATCGAGGATTTTGACATCCATCGTCATGCCGACCAAGCTCTTGAGCTTCTCAAGAATCTTGTTCTTTTCTCCACCAGCGACGCGTGGGTAGTTGTTTGGAGAAAGTTGTGAAACAGGGATAAAGGCCGGAACGCCTTCGATGCGTGTGATGAGACCGCCCTTGTTCGCGTCGAGGATTTTGACGTTGAGGACGTTGTTGGCCGTGACCAATTCCTTGATCTTGTCCCAAGAACGCTTGCGACCCGCGCCTTTGAGCGAGAGTTCAAGCTCACCGAATTCGTTATCGAGTTCAATAACC
>CAZJEZ010000005.1:0-8481 GCA_964545235.1 uncultured Gammaproteobacteria bacterium | reverse complement strand
TCAATAACCGTGGCCTCGACTTCGTCTCCCGTGCGGAGATCAAGGTTCTTGTCGAGTTCTGGGCCACGAATGAGTCCAATAGCGAGCCCGCCAATGTCGATGCGGACTTCGTTGCGGCCGACGGCCACAACGGATCCTTTGACAACGCTCCCAACGACTGGAAAAGCGGTGTAAGCCTCATTTTCTAACAGTTTCGCGATTTCGGAAACTGGGGTTTGTATCTTATTCATGTAACGTTGTTATGAGCACTCGTCCACACAGGAATGGGCGCGTGCCTCTTGCTGTGCGTAAATCCGCCAGACCAAGAGGAATAAGTAGGCCAATATTAGAGGAAAAAGAGCGATTGGTCAAGGGTGCAACGCACGATGCGGATAAAACGAACTGATATACTGTGACTGGCTATGTCATATGTGCAGAAAGCGGGGGCTATCATCGTCCGAAGAGGCTTTCATGAGCCAGAGGTATTACTTGTTTATCGAGGCGGCCATAATGATTGGAGCTTTCCAAAAGGGCATTGTGAAGGTACGGAAACGCATGAGGAGACGGCTCTGCGTGAGGTACGAGAAGAAACGGGGCTCGCGGTGCGTATCATCAGACGATTGCCTGATATGGTGTATATGACCAAACTGGAAGGAGAGGCGTTTGTAGCTATGTATCTGGCAACGCCCATAGATGAACACGAGCAAGAACAGATTGAGCGCGAGGGTGACTGCTTGGAATGGATCCCGATCTCGCGTGTCGCTTCGGTGCTCTCCTACGTGAACCTGCAGGAGTATTTTAGGAGCCTCCAACAACCTGTATACTAGGCATGGATGCCAAATCTTACTTTACAGGATACGCGCGAGGTTTCTACTTTTTTGAACTATATTCGGATTTTCCTTCCGAAGGAGCTGCTTGAAGATGTCGATGCCTGTTTGATGCTCGTGAATATGGATGATCCGGACAAAAAAATGGACTGGATTGGGCGACTCAAGCGTCTTGTATCGCATGTATGGCCGGTGCGGATGGGGGTTAGGGCATACGTTGCGACTCCATACGGGGCGCAAAAAGAACATGAGTTGTTGGTTGCACACGCTCGTCCAACGACTGCCTTCCTCCTCCGTCGATTACGACGCCTGCATCCAGACCTTGCGTTGGATGAGGTGGCTGAAACGGTACACGGACGTGCGGCGCTCACGGAGCGCGAACGCGAAGAGCTTGGGCGACTTCGACCGGAAATACACGGGCTCCTTGTACAGGCGTCTGTCGATGGACTCGACGCCCTCATTCAACAAAAACGTGAAGATATGGATAGATTGCTTCGCGTGTTTCGACAGGCGCGACTGCTTGCTGAACGTTTGCCGGATCGTGACGCGCGTCTCGCCGAGATTGAAACTTGGGAAGATCGCGTGTTGTTCGGGGGAGAGCATCCGGATGAGGGGGAGATGCTTCCGCTTATTTCATTTCAGCAAGGATAAACAAAGATAAAAAACAAGACCCAGCCATAGGGGGCTGGGGAGAGGTAAGAGGGAGCCGGTATTCACTAAGCGCCCATCTATTCGCGATTCGGGTAGTCCTCCTCGAGGAGCCCCGCCTTCCAGAGCTCGCGTTGCGTGCGAGGTGAGAGTTCGCGACGGGCCGAGGAGAGCTGGCGAAATACATTCGCCCCCCACGAAACAAGGAGAGTGACCGGGCCGATGCCCAGCAGGACGATGACGATGAGAGCGACGACAGTGTCCACAATACCTCCGAAGGGCGAGAACAGGGCTTGTGGATCTTACTGGAAAAGGACAATGTGTCAACGGATCAGATACCAAAACACCTCCGACGCAAAGGTCGGAGGTGTTGCTGTTTCTGATTATTGACGTTCGGTTCCTTTCAGATCCGTCCATGTTTCACGGCCAAGCGAGTCAGTGAGACGTGCACTGTATTCAACCGTTGGAATGATGACGTTCTTGAGAGTGTAGGTACACGCATCCGTTGGACACGTGGCCGCTATGGCGCCGTTCACGAAGAGTTCAATCTTCTTCACGCCAGACTGACTCCATCCACGCATAGTGAAGGTGAGGTCAGAGGTGGCGAGGTATCCCGTTGGGCGGTTTACTTCGAGCTGAACATACGAAGCAGGGCCAGTTGGTTCCCAAGAGCGCTTGATCGTGATGACACGAGGCTCTGTCCAAACGATATTGCCCTTAGCGTCGATGACGCGAGCGTTTACAGAGACGGTGTGGCCGTGGCTCCAGTCTGATGTTTTCACATCGTAGGAACATTCACGGTTACCTGTTCCGGCTGTCCAAACACACGAGCCGCGGACTGTGCCGTCCACGATCATTTCGATGCGTGTGACGCCGTTTGGTGACCAGCTTCCAACGGAGTAGGTCGTGGTGCGACCTTCCGTGAGCTCGGATACCATTGGAGCGAGCCAGGTCCACGCGGTCATATTCTGGTCTCGTGTAGCAGACGTTGTGTTCGTTTGTTGCGTGTTGGTACGGATACCAACGGAACGCGTTTCTGCATTCAAGGTGTGGCCTTGTGTATCAACGAGCCATCCTGCAAACGTGAGCGTAGCGCCGGAGGTGTACTTCATGGTGTCGACGGTTGCGGTACAGTCGACGCGGCTCATCGCGTTGCCGAACTTACACGTGCGATAGATCTGTCCGTTGAGGGAGATCTCAATGCGATCGATGCCTAAGATGTTGTTTTGGGCGCTCACGGTGTACGTCACGGCTGTGCCGCGCATCGTTGTGCCCGTGTTGGGGGCGAGCTGTGATGTGGCGGTAGTGAGCGCGGTTGAAGCGGTTGAGTGTGTTGATTGTGCAGAGACACCCTTTGGTTTGGCGGGAGTCGTATCGCGAACAATCGAGACGCCCTTGGTCCAAGCATTCTTATTCGTTGAGCGGATGTTCGCGTTTGCGAACACCGTTGTCCCGAATCCGTAGTCAGCTCCGCGTAACGTGAAGGAGCACTGTCGGATAGTGAGAGTCTCTGCGGAGAATGAACACGTGTTGATGTTCTTTCCGTTTACCCAGACCTCGATAGACGTCACGCCACGAGCGTCCTTAGCGGCGACGTGGTACGTGACAGAGTCTGATGTGAGAAGCACGGATGGGCGAGGATCGAGCCATTCCGTCCACATGGTTGGAGCGGCTTCATCTTGTGTCCATGTTTGAAGGGAAGGAATCACGACAGGCGTGCGTTCATCGACAACGACGGGACCTGTGGCATTGGAGCGTTGGTCTACAACGAGCCAAGTCTGTTTTGTGTCGTTGGCGTAGCCTTTGGTGTCAACGGCGCGTGCAACGAAATCGACGCGGCGCGTGAGTTCGTGGTTCGTCCAGTACACCTGGGTGTACGTACACGAGTTATCGTAACAGCTCTTCACCTTGGCTCCCTGCACATAGATGTCGATATGATCGATACCGTTTGGGGATTCGGCTGTTGCCGTGAAGGCAAACGTTTTGCCGTCGCCAATGCGAAGGGTATTTGGGTTTGAGTCTATTGTGATCTTTGGGCCGTACAAGGCGGAGAGCACCTCGTTCTTCACGGAGCCGGATGGTACCGGGGCGTTCAAGTTCTCTTCGACGGTTGTAAGTTTTGCAGTTAACGGAAGCGTAGCAAGTTGAGATCCCTGTGTTGATTCAGCGCCACCGAGCACGAAGAGACCGTTGCCGTTGGACGAGATCGTCTGGAAGGCATCGCGTGTCTGTTCTTGAGCGGTCATGGTTGTGCCGTCGTAACGTGTTAAGCGCTTGCCACCGAGAATCATCCAGCTGCGGCCATTCCACGCAGCGCGTACATCGCGAGCATCCGTCGACATCAGACCCATTGCCAAGGCCTGACTCGTTACTTCACGAAGTTCTTTTCCGTTGAAGAGCCACAAGCGGTCCATCGCGAATGGATTCGTATCCACGTCGCTGGTTCCGATAAGGGCTTCCGAACCACCATTCCAGACACCCGAGACATATTTAAAGACTGGAATGCCAGTGAGTGGGGTAAGTGTTGTGCCGTTGCCATTCACGTTCCAAATGCCAGCAGAGGCTTCTTGGAGCATTTTGCCGTTGGATCCTTGTGTTCCCATGGAACCACCAAGGAAGTACCACGTGCCATTGATGTTGGTGAATGTCTGAACGCCAGTACAAGCGGAACCACCCATACAACCGGCACGGTTCATGGAGATCGTGGCTGGAAGTTGGACTGAAACAGGGGTTGAGCCTTCACCGTTTACAAGCGACCACGAACCGAGCTGTGTCGCATTGTCCGGAGTGGATTCATAGGTACGGATGTACCACTGACCCTTATATCCAGAAGCATCGACGCCTGCACGTGTGAGGCGGAGTCCATTACCCATCTCCATCCAGCTTGAACCATCCGTTACGTAAAGACGGGTCTTTGTATCGGTTGGGTTCGTGGAAGCGACGAGCCATTTGTTGGTATCGCTCCAGACACCGGAGACGGTTTGAATGTCACGGCCGCGCAACGCGCCTGTGAGATCCGTAAGCGTTGTACCGTCGAAACGGTACGCGTGTTCGCCATCGGAGAGGAGGGTCGCGCCTTTTGTGGACGCGCTGAATACGATGGACTGACCATCGCGAAAGGGGAGGAGGCTGGACGCATCGGTCCAGTTCCAGACGTCAGGTGTGGCGATCGCCGGCACCGTGATAGCAACAAGCGTGGCGACGAAAAGCGCCACAACGCTGCCGCGTTTGAGGAATTTGGCTAACATAAGGCAATGAAGTGTGGATGCCCGTGAGTAAATCTACACAGGGATTCTCTTAAAAGAATCGGGCATTTATACCATAAATCCAGGATTTTGTCAATCTTGGCGGGTGGTAGAACGGGGAGGGATGACGATATCAATCAGGATCCAAAACGCATAGCGGAGTAAGAAGGGGAGGTGCTTCCAACGAAGGACCATGCGCGCCAGACTCTTTTTTCTATCTTTACTGTCACAAAATTGATTCAAGAAGGTCTCGTGTTCACGGGCGATAATATCAAACATCGCACGGAATGTTCGGTCACGCTTCATTTGATCCCACACCCAGCGGTACAGCACCTGTTTTCGATAGTAGTGCATGAGGGAGTCATGCGTATCAATGCGCGCATGGAGGCGGCTGAGGGCGGTCACGTCTCCTTCGAGCCAACGGGTAATAAGGGGGGCGGACTCTATACCCGAGACAAGAGATCCCTTGATGCCATCGGCCGCAAAGGCTCCACAGAGTCCCGCGGCATCGCCGATCGTGAGAACATTCCCGGCATGAATTCGTTTTCGCGCCCCACCAATAGGGATCATTCCACCGAATTGAAAAACAGGAGCAGCCCGCTCGTCGAAAGAGATGTATCCCCGGGCATGAAGCTCGCGGATAAACGCTTTCATGAGACGAGCTGCGTCTCCGCGATCTTGCGCGTGCTTGGCGAGGCCAATGCGTACCGCCGGTTTACCTTCGTGCGTTGTTGGAGAAAGCCAGCCGCCGTATCCAAGAGAAAAGGCTCCAAACCAAATATGGTAAATCGTTTGGGCCGGATGATCGCCAAGAAGAATATCGCCAAGATAGACCTGCTCAACACCGTAGAGAAACGAGGTATTCACATCGAGGTCGCGCGTAGCGGCGGCAACGCGAGAACGGCTCCCATCGGCCCCGACAAGGAATAGCGCGCCTACTTCGTAACGTTCGTTGTTCGTGAGAAGTGTGACGGAAGAAACGATGGGGGAACCATGTGAACCAATGTAAGTGGTTGATGGGCGGAACGTGACATTCGGGGGGAGGGTGTCCGCCAGGTGTTTTACGAGAGCACGCGTGTCGGTTTGGAAAATCCAAGGGTCAGACGTATGTGAAAAAAACGTGTCCTTCCATCCGGGCGCCATGACGCACACGGCTGTCATGGGATTGGTAATAAACCGATCGATGTCTACAAATGAGGTAAAGAGCTGACGTGTCCGCACGGTAATCAAGCCGGTTGATTCCACGGTCGAACCGGCGGACGGTTTTCCATCCACAAGAAGCACGCGGAGGGTGCGTGGAAGATGGTGGGCAAGCGTGAGTCCCGAAAAGCTTGCGCCCACAATAACAACATCAAACAAAGAGGTGTCCATACACCTATCAACCTACAAGGCTTTGAGAATCTTTGCTAGTTGTTGTGCTCCCTGCGTCCAGTCGTTTAACACACGGGTTGTTCGATAGTGTTCAGGTGAAGAGAGGATGAGGGCAAGAGCCTCGGTCCAAAGATGGGGTTTTTGGGGAGGGACGAATAGTGTTCCCGGGGGAGCTGTTTCGGGAAGGGCTCCGGCTGTTGAAGAAAGGCATGGCGTACCAAACACAGATGCTTCATGCAAAGGAAGTCCAAACCCCTCGTACCAACTTGGGTAGAGGACGCAGGCCGCGTGTGTATACAGCGTACGAAGTTCAGCGCGCGATGTGGCGCCGTTAGCAAGGACGAGTTGCATGTCGGTATATGCTGGGAGCGATTGGAGGGCGCGCATCGCTACACGAGCGCACCCGATATTTTTGCGAGGATCGTTCGCGCCGAAGGCAAGGACGAATCTTCGTCCGGCGAGGGATGGAGAGAGCGGTATTGTGGCTGGGAGAAGGTCTTCTGGATGAAGACCGGCTTGAATGACAGAAATACGTGAAGCGGGTACGCCCAGGATACGCTCTACGTCATAAGCGGTACGCGCGGACAGACAGACGATATGGTGCGCTCGTTGAATGGTCTCACGTGAGCGTGTGATGATATGCCATAACCGTGCGCGCGGAGAAAACCACCGAGGTTCAATCCAGGAGGCGACGTCATGAACAAGAAGTGTGTACGGCTTATTGATCAAGCCGAGAAATCCAATATTTGGCAGAAAAAGAGCGTCAGCCTGTGGTGCGAGGTGATCAAATGCATGAATGCCAAGAAGACATCCGGCGCTCCAGAGCTTATTAGGAATGCGTTTGTGCACGTGAGAAGTGAATGGAACGGAGGTGAGCGGGTCGCGTGCCCCCGTTGTTCCGATGAGGTATTCGCTGTCGGTAGATTGTTGAGGGAGGGATCGCAGCAGCCCGTCAGTTACACGTGTGACGCCGCCCGGATGCGGGTCGTGAAGCGGACGTCCATCCACAAGGATCTTCATACGGCGATGTGGGTGCGGAGCGCGGCCAAAAACTCGTCCTTAAAGCGTTGGACAGAAAACTGTTCCGCGTGAGCACGGATCGTGCTTGGGGTAAATCGCGAGGCATCGAACCCGCGAATGGCATCCACGAACGCACGAGAAGACTGCTCTTCAACGAGGACTCCGGTCACGCCGGGCGCTACTGTTTCAGACGCGCCGCCTCGGCCGTAGGCAAGCACCGGTTTTCCGGCCGCCATCGCTTCAACGAGCGTGATCCCAAAGTCCTCCATTTGTGGGTAGAGAAACCCGATAGAATGCAAAAAAAGCTCATGTTTATGTTGTTCGCTCACGTGCCCAAGGAATTCAATCGTTGGATGCGCGAGCCGTTTGAGTCGAGCGAACTCGGGGCCATCGCCAAAGATCTTGAGAGGCGTCCCAAGCTCGTTAAATGCTTGCACAATAAGATCAAAACGTTTGTAGCCAACAAGTCGTCCGCCCGCGAGCCAATAGGTTCCCGTCGAGGATGAGAGGGGGATGGAGGCGACGTCTACCGGTGGATGAATGACCGACGCATCACGACGATAATACCGTTTGATGCGCGCCTGGGAGGTGAGACTGTTGGTAAACACGATATCAGGACGCGCGGCGGCAAGAGAATCCCACACGCGGAGTCGATGAACGAAGGGTGGTAAGAGCGTCGATAAGATTCGAGAGGCGCGTAATCGTTGAACGTACTCATAACGATCCTCCCATAAAAAGCGGGTGGGTGTATGAATGTAGCTCACGTGGAGAGCATGCGGAGAGGCGATGACGCCCTTCGCGAAGCTCGAAGAACTACTGATGACCAAGTCGTAGCCACGCACATCGAGCGATTCGACCGCCCGTGGCATGAGGGCAAGATAAGCTTGATAGAGCGAAGGAGCGCCGGGATACGTATTAAGATACGACGGAACGAAGGTCGCGTGCTGAAACCCTGCATGGGTCCGGGTCGGATCATGAAAGAGTGTAAAAATAGGAGCCTGTGGAAAGAGCTGATGCAACGCAAGGCACACGCGCTCGGCGCCACCATCTTGGACGAAGTAATCATGAACGATCGCCACCTTCATGCCCGCATTGTCCCAAATGGGAAAGCACAACGGGAGGAGCGGTCAATAGCCGCAACGTCTGCGTTAGTACGCCCCCGTCTTTCGAAGCACAACAAATGGCGTCTTCAACAAAATGTAGAGGTCAAGAGCGGGCGACCAGTGCTCAATGTAGTACGTGTCCAAGCGCACCTCATCTTCAAAGGAGAGGTTTGAGCGTCCGGAGATCTGGGCCATTCCGGTGATGCCAGGCTTGATAGCAAGCACGCGGCGCTGATCCGGAGCATACTGGGCGACTTCGCGCGGCTGGTGAGGTCGGGGCCCTACAAG
>CAZJEZ010000004.1:20539-35603 GCA_964545235.1 uncultured Gammaproteobacteria bacterium | reverse complement strand
CGAGGAGACAAGAATCGTGTCAGAAAACCCCCTCTACCGTAAGTCGTTCATTTCCATCACCGAGCTGACACCGGAGCTCGTCGAGCGGATCATGGGCCGCGCGCATGACATGGAGACCGACGTGAACAACCGGGAAGCGATTCTCCGGGTTCCCGGCCGCCTCATGGTGCGCGCGTTCTTTGAACCGTCCACGCGTACTGCTGTGTCGTTCGGGGCCGCGATGGCCCGTCTCGGCGGACAAGTCATCAGCCTCGATGGCGGCATCCAGTACTCTTCCGCCATCAAGGGAGAGACCTTCGAGGACACGGTCCGGACGTTGGTCGAGACCACGGCCGACGTCATCGTCCTACGTCACCCCGACGCCGGATCCGCGGCTCGCGCAGTCGCCGCCAGCCAAGGCATCCCCATCATCAATGCCGGAGACGGCGTAGGCGAACACCCCACGCAGGCGCTCCTCGACCTGTACACGATCCGCAAGCGCCTCCCTCCCAAGGACAAGTTCGTCGTGACCATGCTGGGAGACCTCAAGCATGGCCGCACCGTTCACTCCCTCGTCCGCCTCCTCGGACTCATGTACGGCAGGTCCATCCACTTCAACTTCGTCTCACCGCCCTCACTCCGGATGCCGGAGGACGTGTGCCGTGAGTCAAGAAGACTCTCCGGCCAGTACATGGAGGAGGACGCTCTGAAGGACGAATATGTGCGTGGGTCGGACGTCCTCTACGTCACGCGCGTGCAGAAGGAACGGTTCGCAACGCCTGATGAGTACGAGACCGTGCGTGGGGCGTACGCCATCTCCCGCGCCACCCTGGAGGGCTCTCGGTCTTCGCTCGTACTCATGCACCCGTTCCCGCGCGTCGATGAGCTCTCCACCGACCTCGACAACGACCCTCGCTCCGCCTACTTCGAGCAGATTCGCAATGGCGTCTTTGTGCGCATGGCTCTGCTCGATCTCATCCTTCGCCCCTCCGCCTGATACGGTGGGGTTTTTGTATAGACAAAAAGGCTTATTTCACGTATCCTCGCGCCATGCAATTCATCGATGGAACGCACGTTACCCATGCAACCAAGACTTGGGGTGCTGCTTGTTGGAGACGATCCAGCTTCACACCTATACGTACGCCTCAAACGAGAGGCGGCGGAACAAGCCGGTATCGCTCTCGATGTTCAGACACGCGACGCCACGACGCCGGACGACGAGCTGATTGCCTGTATTCAGGCATGGAACGCCGATCCACAGACGCACGCTATTTTAGTTCAGCTCCCCCTTCCTACAGGTCATGATGAATCTCGTGTTATTGGGGCCATCGACCCCGTCAAAGATGTGGACGGCTTTCATCCGGCGCACCTCGCTGCTTGGGATACGGGAATGGCGAGCATTATTCCCCCGGTCCACGAAGGCGTTTTACGCTTGATTAATGCAACAGACGTTCCTGTGAACTTGGCTCATGTTGCTCTCATCGCCAATTCTGAAATCTTCGCAAAACCGCTCGCTCATTTGTTGCGCACCGCCGGATCATTCGTGAGCGTTATGTCAGCCGATACCCTTGACCCCGCGACACTTCGAGAAAGCGAAATCGTTATCACAGCGGTTGGCAAACCGCGCTTGATCACATCGCCCATGGTCAAAAATGATGTTGTCTTGATTGACGTCGGCACAACAAAACTCCCCAACGGAAAACTCGCTGGGGATGTGGATCTTGATTCGTTTTCACACACCAACGCACACATCACTCCCGTTCCCGGTGGCGTCGGACCTATGACGATCGCTCAACTCCTAACGAATGTTGTTCGGTTGTGTCGCGCGCAAACCACGACGACGTAGCCACCACCACATTCCGGCTACACCCAGCGCAGAAGACGAGGCAAGGATAAATAAGGGGAACAGAAACGTGCTCCATGTGTACACAGATACCACGTCCTTCCACGTTCCAAACGTGAAGAGTTTAAATACGAGAATTTCTAGCGTTTTTTGGAGAAAAATAAAACCCGTGATCGTGCTCGCCAATTTCCATGTTTCTGGAACGCGGTTTTTCCAAAGCCACAAAGAGAATACCGCGGCAACCAAAACATACAACACATACAGAAATGCGGAGAGCGTCCACTCGGGCAATGGACTTACTTCAAAGTTTTGATAGAACCGAACAAGCTGTCCCATAACAATAAATCGAATGATGGAAATCCAGAACAAACGCCAGGCAAAAGAGAGGTACATCATATGTTAGAGAAGTTTTTGCAAAATACCGATAGCATAGGCCGCGCCGACGGTTGCGGGAAGCGCTCGTTCACGATGCGAACGCATCATAAGAAGTGCAAGCATCATACCATTGATTCCCCCGAATACCGCCCCGATGACCCCGATAACGATCAAGAAGTTTGGGGTAATCCATAGCGTGATCGCGTACGGAACACACATAGCCACCATCCAAGCCACGAGCTTTGGAACACCAAAATCCAGATGTACGGTTGCTTTTAAGTCTTGCGCCGTAGCGATGTACGATGTGGCGACCGCCAGGAATCCGGCGAGTGGGATCAGCCAACGCATGAAGACCGGCACCTGTTCCTGCAACGCCATGAGTGGATCAGACGAGCTCGCGGAAGTGATCGTTAACGCAAAGGCGACAGCGAACACGTACGAAACAGCTCCCGCAATCATCGTTCCCCAGAAGACGCTTTTTCGAGAGCGTCCTGGATTCCGTCCAACATTCTCCACCGCCTCACCGACAGCTGGTAATCCGGATAAGCTGAACAGAAAGACGCCAAATGGAAACAGACTTGGTGACCAACGCGTCGTAAATGAGGCAACGGCAGTTGCATCCACCCGCGCAAGAACCAAGGCAGAAAGAACAATCATGGACGCGATCAATCCCCACGTCACGTACGACTCCACATGCGTGACTGCTCGCAAGCCAAAAAACACCGTTATTCCTCCGCATGCAACAAAAATCAGTTGCCACAAGTGGATTCCATCAATCGCATACAACCCAGCTTCACGCACCAACATCTGTAAAAATGTCCCCCCAAGCAACACGTAGGCCACATTTGCGCCAATCATTTGGAGCGGGTAGGTCACCGTTGCCACCATGCCACCAATAGGCCCAAGGACGCGATGCGCGTGACCTGGAAGACGCATTTTGTGCGGCGTATCCAACGCGAGCGTTACGAAAAAATTGTGCGTGAGTGCTACAAGAGCTAGTACGCATGCAAATAGGATGGTTGCCGGCCAAAATCCAATCCGGGCAAAAAGATGTGGTAATCCAAAGACGCCCGCCCCAATGATCGTTGCTACCATTAAAAGAACAGACTTTTTATAGGTCTTCAGGTCGCGCATGTCTCTAGTGTACCAGCTTTGACAAAACGAGGCATCGTAGGCATACTCGCACGCGCCCTGTACACAACCCCTCGAACCAAAGGATTGTGATGCTCCAGCACCTCGTCCGTTTCAAGCAATGGCTCATCAATCTCTGGCTGATGATCAAACTCTTCGCTCACATGCTGGTCGACGATGACTGGCAGTGGGAGATGGAGAGCGATCCTCCGTCTCCGGGGAAGTGGCGCCCGTCGCACCGAAAAGGCGTCAAGGAACGCATCGACCCACGAGCCGTTACCCCTCTCAATCGCGAGGAGCGCCGGGCGATCAGGTTTCATCCGCACACCCTCCATCAACAGGCGTCCACCGCGCCAAGAGCAGCCTCTTACACGGGCGGATGGCGCCCACACAGTATGGCGTCGCCGTGCTCCGGGTCGCTCGATCCCACGCGCCGTGGCGCTCGCAGTCGCGGCCGACCATAACTCAATTCCACCCTCCCATCGCCTCTCTCCCATCTCCTCGATCTTGCTCGAGGAGCTCTTGTTTTTTAAGGGTTTTCCATCCGTCTTGCGTCCAGGTGTTTCGCCGCCTAAGATGGCGTTCGTATGGGCATGCCCGAACGTCTGACTCCTCAAAACCTTGAAGCGGAACAATCGTTTTTGGGCTCACTTTTGCTTGATAAGGATGCCATGATTAAGGTAGCCGACGTCTTGTCCCCGGATGACTTCTACCTTGATAAGCACCGACGTGTGTACGAAAGCATGCTCGACCTGTATCGCAAGAATGAGCCAATCGATTTGCTCTCTCTCGGAAATCGTCTCCAAGACAAAGGCGATCTTGAAGCCATCGGTGGTCGCGCCGAACTCATCGCTCTTTCAAACATGGTTCCAACCGCGAGCCATGTTGTTCACTACGCAGAAATCATTCAGAAAAAATCTACCCTTCGTCGTCTGTTGCAGGCGGCCGGTGAAATTACTTCACTTGGGTACGAACAAGCGGAAGACGTTGAAGACGTTCTCGATAAGGCGGAACAAAGCTTATTCAGCGTTTCTCAAAAATTCCTCAAGCGCACGTTCACCTCCATCCGCGATGTGTTGGCGGATGCCTTTGAGCGCATCGACGAGCTGCACCGTGAAAAAGGCAAGCTTCGTGGCGTACCAACCGGTTACACCGCCCTGGACAACATGCTTGGCGGCCTCCAAAAAAGCGACCTGATCATTCTTGCCGCGCGTCCTGCCTGCGGAAAAACATCTCTCGCCCTGGATATGGCGCGCTACGCCGCCGTGAAGGGCCGCGTGCCCGTTGGTATCTTCTCGTTGGAAATGTCGAAGGAACAGCTCGTTGACCGTATGATTTGTGCGGAAGCGAACGTGGATTTGTGGCGCATGCGTACCGGAAAACTGAACGATCGCGGCACGGATGACGAATTTCCACGCATCGGTCACGCGCTCGGCGTCTTGTCCGAAGCGCCCATCTTCATCGATGACACGGCAAATGCGAACATTATGGAAATTCGCACAAAAGCCCGCCGTCTTCAGATGGAACATGGCCTGGGCATGATCCTGATCGACTACTTACAGCTGATGGAAAGTCGCACAAAAAGCGGATCAGACAATCGCGTCAACGAGGTTGCGGAAATCACGCGTGGCCTGAAAGCGATCGCTCGTGAATTAAACATTCCCGTTGTCGCCCTTTCGCAGCTCGCTCGAAGCGTGGAATTACAAAAACCGGCTATTCCTCGTCTCGCTCACCTGCGTGAATCCGGATCTATTGAGCAAGACGCTGACGTCGTACTCTTCATCTACCGCAAAAGCCAAGACAAAAATTATCGCGAAGAAGATCTGTCCCCCGAAGAAAAGAACGTGGCGGAAATCCATATCGCCAAACACCGTAACGGTCCCGTAGGAAAAATCGATCTGTTCTTCGATGCCGCCCGCGCTAGCTTCCGTAACCTAGAACGACAGCGTACGCCCGGTGGACCGGAACACATCTCGGCGCCATCCCCCACCCCATCCTTGCCAAGCCCCGACAATAACGCGATCATACATACCACTCAACCGTTCTAACCACTATGTTCAACAAACTCAAACAGTTCAATGATCTGAAAAATCGCGCGAAGGCCATGCAAGAAACGCTCGCCAAGGAAACCGCCACCGGTTCCGCCGCATGGGGCAAGGTGAAAGTCACCATGAATGGAAACCTTCAAGCCGTGTCCGTCGATATTGATGAAAGTGAGCTCACAAACAAGTCCAAGCTCCAAGAGCACATCCGTGAAGCTATTAATGATGCAACGCAAGCCGTGCAAAAAATTATGGCGACAAAATTGAAGGATATCGGTGGGCTTGATCTCGCAAACGAATTCGGTGACGCCATCAAACAATAACTATGCCTTCGTTGCCGGAACCGATTCAGCAAGCCTCCGGCGCGTTTGACTCCTTGCCTGGCGTTGGGCCGCGTGCCGCGCTTCGGTACGCGTTTTGGCTCGTCAGCCAACCAAAGGAAGTGATTGAAACGTTTGCACGAGCCGTATCTGGACTCGCACACATCCTGCATTGCTCGGTTTGCCACCAATGGACGACGGAGCTCGTGTGCAGCATTTGTCGTGACGGACGACGTGATCGATCACTTGTGTGCGTTGTTGCGACAAGCGATACGATTCGCGCCATCGAAGACACGGGCGCCTTTTCGGGCATGTACCATGTCCTCGGCGGAACGATCGATCCCATCGAAGGACGCACGCCCGACACGATCGCTATCGCCCCCCTTATCGAGCGGGTGCGCGCCACTGTCCCACCTATTCAAGAAATTTTACTTGCCTTTGACGCGGACATCCCTGGAGACACAACGGCTCTTTACCTGACAAAACAACTGAGTGCGTTTCCTGTAAAAGTCTCACGCTTGGCACGAGGCTTGCCCACGGGTGCTGCCCTGGAATACGCTGACGCCCTGACCCTTGCCGATGCCATTACTCACCGAACGACATAAACATAAAAACAAAAGCGCCCCACGAAGGGGCGTTTTTGTTAGTTGTTGTTAGGCGATCTTTGTAATCTTGAGTTTTGTGTAGGGCTGACGATGACCGGAGCGTTTGGAGTGTCGTACTTTGGCTTTGTAGTGCACGACTTCGATCTTCTTGGCACGTCCCTGTTCGACGACTTCGGCAGACACGTTTCCGGAAACCGTTGGGGTACCAACCTGAACCTTGTCTCCGTCAGCTACCAAAAGCGCTTCAAATGAGACTGAGTCGCCCAATTTTGCCTCAAGTTTTTCGACAGAAACCAGGTCACCTTCTGTGACAAGATATTGTTTTCCGCCCGTGGAGATAACAGCAATCATATAGAGAATGGCCGAAGATTACGTGATTTGAGCCGGGTTGTCAAGCGCCAGAAACCCGCTAGAAGCAAACAAAACAGGCCCGGTTAGGCCTGTGGAAGAGTGGAGTCCGTACCCCTGAACCATGGACGCTGAAGCGCGTTCAACATCGTGGCATCCGTGAAGAGGGCTTCGATGCGGGAGGCCTCCCTGCTCGTCACCTCAACCCCGACACCGTCGAGATGGATGATAAACATCCGGAAGCGGTCCAGGACCAGCGCGACAGCCCTGGCCGACTTGCCACCGCACTGGAACGTGGCGTAGTCGATCATCTTGTCAGCGATCTGCTCGTGCGCCGGACGGGAGTTGTGTGCCGTGCCGAGCCGGCTCCACGTGGGGTCGATCATGCCGCAAGGAGCCATGGTGTCATGCAGGGCTCGACCGATACCCTCGGAGAAGAGGGTGTACGCGGCACGCTTGCGCTCGTCTTCGAGAATCCCTTCAAATCCGGCGCGCGTGGACTCGTCCGTCACACCGCTACCCCAGCGAAGAACTCGTTCGACGATGAGTACGATCAGCAGCCGTTGCGTATACATGACGAGCCTTTCGCTAGTTGGGGCGGGTGTCGCCGGGTGGAGTCGTCGTACCCGTCATCGACCCGAGCAGCGCCCGTTGGACGATCGCTCGGAACGCTTCGATCGGCGGACATTTGGACGCGGCATTGGCACGCAGATAGGCGTCGTGACCCGCCAGGATCCGCTCGAGCATCGTGTAGCGCTCTTCGGGGGTCTTGAGCTTGCTCATGGCATCCGCGAGGATGAGTGCGTGCGGCGGGTGCTGAAGCATCTCATGACCCACGAAGTCCAGAACAGAATCCGTCACGATGGCGACAGCGGTGGGCGTCGTCCGCCCCTGAACCGTCTCGTGCTGCGTGGCCGTCGGAGGCTCGAAGATGTGCTGCGCGAGAGCGCGGACGCCATTGCGCAAGGCATCGTCCGTCTTCCAGTCGGTAGACGAGGGCGCCTCGGTGAACTGCGCGGCCCGCGCGATGCCCCGCTTGAGCACCGCGAGGAGCGTGGCGGGATCGGGGTTGGTCGACGGCTTCGTGTCGACCGTCAGACTCATCGCCTTGAAGGCCGGGAACGTGTTCACTGCCCCCTGGATGGGGGCGTAGAACTTGTCATCAACGTCCGCGTCGACCCCGAAGGAGCCTGCGCGGACCTTGGCGTCGACCGGCATGTCCATGCCGGTCAGCGCCGCGATGAGACCGTAGAATTGACGAATATACTCGTGTCTTTTCAAGGGACACCTCCGTGGGTAGCACACACCATACAGACCATTTTGTCAATGGTCTTTCTGCAAATAAACCGAAATCAACTTGACACCCACAATCATTTCAGGAAGAATACGCAGGCAAAAACATCACGGGTGCGTGGTGTAGCCCGGTTAACACGTCTCCCTGTCACGGAGAAGACCGAGGGTTCGAATCCCTTCGCACCCGCCACGTAAAAGCCAGCAGAAATGCTGGTTTTTGCGTATGTGGGTTTTTGGTGGTAACATGATGATGACATCGATTATTTTTCACTTCAGCGTGTCATATGCGTATGCAATATTCAGGCAAAATATTGACATGAACAGGCGCTTTTGGTAATTGACTGCTGTCGGATTAGTTGTATCTTCTATATATCGAGAAAGCCTCTCTCTAAATAATAAAATAGTAAAACTATTGTTTCTGAGAGAGCCCTTCTGGATATGAGAGTGTTTAAACTGGTTTAGGCACTCCCTGTCTTTGTTGGGCAGAAAGTGGTTTTCCGTCATGAAGAGGTATGTGCTTCGAATGCTGATGGCGACGCTCGTCTCTGTCGCCACACTCCTGTTCGCGGCGTGTGATCTGGAAGATAGTTTCGGCTTCAACATTCCATCCGCTGGAAACGCCGAGGTCATCCAGAGCAGCGCCTCACTCACGTGCTGGTACGTGGAGCCCGTCGCGGGCCCGCTCGCACCGATGCGAGTAGACCTTTCCGTGAACACCGTGTCCCGTCGCGTAACCGTGATGGTACGCAACATCTCTCGAGTGTCACTGGGAGCGGCTGATGGAACACTGAGGGTACGGTGCGCCTCGCAGAACATCATGAATGAAGGCCGTTATCGCCTTCCGGGTCCTGGCGAGCTGGCGGACAGTGGTTTTCTCGTCGTAGGGATCTACTTTTCTGGAAGCGCGAGCTACTCCGTCTCAGTGAACGAGTACCGCCTCGACCCCACTGGCAGGGAAATCCACATCATTCCCTGGCTCGATGGGCCCTACGGACGGGCCATGCGGAACCTGCCTCCTTCGCCACGTATGTAAAACCGTTCCTTCCCACCTTACTCATCAGGAACTGAGGGCTCATGAGGATGTTCCCTATTGAGAGCGCAGGGGCGCCGCGGGCCATCGCTTCTTTATCAAAAAAACACGGTACGTTTCCTCGCCGTGTTGTCCTGAGTGTCTCCTGAGCACTCTTCTGGACCTTTTCTATTCTTTCCTCAAGGATGTAAAAGGACCCGAAACCACTCGAACGATACGTATTCGAGTGGTTTTGTATTAAGGCCATTCTCTAGGGCAATCGATATCCCCTTGTACAACTCACTGTTTTTCAGAGACAATTCTTCTATGGAAACACCTCGCCCGCGATTTCATAATACAGAAACCACAGAGGATCCGAACGCTCCTCTACGCCATATCGAAATCGATCCCTTCACTGGGCGTGACCGTTTTGGAAATCGCGTTGTCTCTTCGAACCGCTTGGCCTACAGAGATCAGGAAGGCCGCTCGTCAAAAGCAGCGCTACTTATCACACCCGATGGAGAGGCTTTTCTTAAATCCAATCCCGGCCTCCTCACCAAACTTGATCATGCTCTTAGAGAAGTGGGGCCGCGTATTCAAGACAAAAAATACCGCGTCGGACGAGCGCCCTTTGAATTACAACCGGGCTATACACTCCACTATATGGATGGTGGTGGACAGTCTGAAGTTTTTAGACTCACTACTCCAACAGGAACGTACGTTATCAAGGTCCATGTATGCTTTAGTAAGCTACATCAACCTTACACCAATGAACTACTTCAAATGCAAGCTCTGGCAACGGAAAGAAAAGCTGAATTAGCTGAACTCGGAATCGCCTTCCCACGCACGCTCTTCGCCTCGGGACAAGTCTTGTGTCAAGAGTTTGTTCCCAAAGAAATACAGGTATCAGACGAGTTCGCTGCAACAAACTATGCGATGGCCGTTATTGCTGATGATTATATTGCGGAGCAAAAGCGTAATCAAAACGACCTTTGGACAGATATCCACGTAGACAAAGTTCACAAAAAAACGATTTTGCCCCTCTCAAATTATAGACAACGAACGGACGGTTCCCTTCTTTGGATCGACCCTTTTGCTTCTTTTCATAAGAATGAACCAGTCCCTCCACAGATTCGACTCAGCCCCGAGGAGGTAGCGGATCTTCCACATCTCTCTATTGAAGAGATGCGTACACACTATATCGCCGCCCAACAAGACATGCGGACTTTGATACATACCGTTGAGGGGTACCCGGATTACAGTGATGTTGATTTTATAGCGAATGCACATCAAGCCTTTCGAGCGTTAGGCGTTGAGCCACATACGGATCCCGACTCCTTCTCTATCGATTATGCAGCGGCCAAAAGACAAATTCTCAAACGGCACGGAATACGCTGGATGCTCATTGGTTCAGACATGTAGGCCCTCGGTCAAAAAACATTCATCACCCATGAAACTCTTCTTTGCTCTCGCCCTGTCCGTCAGCCTACTTGGTAGCGGATGCGCCTCCGCTCAAGACCCGTCAAGTCAGGAGCTCAACTTGAGCGGACGCGGACTCACCACTATTCCTTCGACTGTTTTTTCTCGTACGGAACTCAAGCGCCTCGATCTCTCGAACAATCAACTCACGGGAGCGCCCCAAGCCGAGATCCGGTATCTAAAACAGCTAACATCCCTTAATTTAAGTGGAAACAAACTCACCGGATTACCGGCGGAACTCGGGCAGCTGCACGAGCTGGAGATGCTTGATCTCGCAAATAATAATCTCACCGGGCTTCCTCTTGAGATTGGCGACCTCGTCCGACTCCGCGTACTAGATGTCTCGGGCAACCCCTATTCAAAGCAAGATCTCGAGTACATCCTCATCAAACTCCCCACGACGGAAATTCGAAAATAAACACAGATACCCTCACGCTCTATTGACAGCTCCGCTCTTTTCTTTATATATTGTAAATATGACACTTATTCAGTCACGAACCCTATGATAAAAGCCCATAAATCAACCTATGAACGCGGCCTGGTTGTCGGAAAATTTTACCCTCCGCATCGTGGGCATAAGTATCTTATCGACACCGCTCTATCGAAGTGTGACCACGTGACTGTTATTTTGTGCTGGAAACAATCGGAAACCATTTCTCCTACGCTGCGTGCACAATGGCTTCAAAAAATCCATCCTACGGCAGAGATCAAAGTTGTCGAAGATAATAAACTGGATGACTCTGACTCAAAAGGCTGGGCAGAATTTACACTGAAAGCGCTCGGATATACCCCAGATGTTGTTTTTACTTCCGAATCCTACGGGGAGCCTTATGCTCGCTTCATGGGAACTATCCACGTCATGGTTGATAAAGATCGAGTAGATGTACCGATCTCGGCAACAAAAGTCCGCTCAAATCCAACCGAGTATGCCCGGTTCCTAGAGCCGTGTGTGCGTGGATATTTTGCTCGACGCGTGTGCATCCTTGGAGCTGAATCAACAGGCACAACAACGCTCGCAAAGGCGCTCGCCGAGCACTATCAAACCGCATGGGTTCCCGAATATGGTCGTACCTATGCGGAAGGAAAACTCTTCAGCAAAGACAAAGATATCTGGAACTCCGAGGAATTCGAGCGTATCGCGTTCGCTCAAAATGCATTAGAGAACGCTCTTGCTGAAGCGTCGAACGGATTACTTATCTGCGACACAAACGCGTTTGCAACAACCGTTTGGCATGAACGCTACCTCCGTGAACGATCAGATAAGGTCGAAGCGATCGCTCAACGGTGCGCCTCGGATTTCTATATCGTAACAGGAGATGAGATCCCCTTCGTTCAAGATGGCACGCGAGAAAGCGAGTCGTTTCGTCATTGGATGCATAAGCGTTTTATCGAACGGCTCATCGAAGATCAGAAACCGTACATCATTGTATCCGGATCAGAAGCGCATCGACTTGAAACAGCTATCAAGGCCATCGACCAGCTGTAACAAACTTTGTGATGTATATGGCAATACAACAAAACCAGCAACGACTAGCCTACAGACAACCAGGCCAACCGAAAACGATTGTTCACGTCGGTGAAGTTGAGATTGGCGGCCGTGAGCAAGTCGTTATTGCCGGACCGTGTGCGATTGAAAGCGAAGATCAGCTGCTAGAAGCGGCTGTGTGCGTCAGGAATTCCGGAGCTCGCCTGCTTCGTGGCGGTGCGTTTAAGCCGCGCACTTCTCCCTATAGTTTTCAGGGATTTGGTAAAGAAGGCTTGTTACTCCTGGAAGCCGTTGGACGTGAGGTCAGACTTCCTATTGTCACAGAGGTCCTCGATACACGCGATGTCGAGCTCATTGCCGCACATGCAGACATGCTCCAGGTCGGAGCGCGTAACATGCAAAACTTCTCCCTCTTGCGTGAAGTTGGAAAAACACAGAAACCCGTTCTCTTGAAGCGAGGACTGTGTGCAACACTCGAAGAGTGGCTGTACGCCGCCGAGTACATCCTTGCGGAAGGAAATACGCAGGTCGTGTTATGCGAACGAGGCATCCGAACATTTGAACCATCGACGCGCAATACCCTCGACCTCGGTACAGCAGCCCTCGTGAACCAGCTAAGCCATCTCCCTGTTATCGCTGACCCGAGCCATGCAACGGGTCGAGCAGAGTTGATTGAACCCCTGGGCCTAGCAAGTCTTGCGGCGAACATGGATGGACTTATGATCGAAGTCCATCCAGACCCATCGCAGGCCTTGTGTGACGGAACTCAATCCCTCCTTCCAGACCAATTTAACGCATTTATGCATCAGGCACGACGTGTTTCGACAGCCGTGGGAAGATCTATCCAGACATAACTCTCTATGAAAGCCATCGTAAAAAATGGACCGCATGTATCCATTCAAGAATGCCCTCTTCCACGCCCTCAACGTCACGAGGTGCGTATAAAGGTTGAGATCGCTGCGTCGTGCCGAACGGATCAATTCGTTGCCCAAGGACTCTTCCCCGCTCCGGACCATCTCATCCTTGGACATGAGTTCTCCGGAATCGTTGATGAGGTCGGCGGCGACGTAGGCTCTCTTCAACCGGGTGATCGCGTCGCTGTGATGCCCGTCTTCATGAATGCCGCAAAAGATGATTACACCATGCTGGGCGTTCACTTGAATGGAGCGTTCGCGGAATACGTTTGTGTTCCCGCCTCTTTTGTTGTGGTGATTCCAGACTCCATGGATATGCGCACAGCCGCATATGCGGAACCGGTCGCTGCATCCCTCGCTGTTGCCTATGTAGGCGTGAACATGGAACGCCCAGGCATTATTGTCGGTGATAATAGAATCGCTCAACTCACCTACCGTATCGCCCGTGGCGCGGGAATGAAACACCTTGAGCTCATCTCGGCAAATGAGTTGTCACGATTACCAGCGAGCTCCGTCGCCTACGCCATCGAAACAACTCCCCTCCCCGAAGTTATTGAGGAGCTTGTTCGCGTTGTGGAACCACGCGGACAACTTGTCTTAAAAAGCCGCCCCTACCAACCCGTCGTCATGCCTTTTCGTGACATTGTGAAAAAAGAACTTGTGCTTATTGGAGCGCACTACGGCGATTTTTCTACAAGCGTTGATCTGTTGGCTCAAGAAGCCTTCCCTTATAAAGACTTATTCGGTCCAACTATTTCTTTTGAAGAAGCTGTCCCTACCTTGCTTGGCACGGCCTTCACCCAGGAACAAAAGAAGATCTTTATTGATCCGTCTTTATAATTGTATGTGCGGGATTCTCGGCGTTCACGGAACACACCTCTCAACGGATCGGAAGATCTATGCCTCCGCTCTTGATCGATTTTCGTATCGTGGCCCTGATGGACAAGCTGTCTGGACCGATCCGAAACGCCGTGCGGTCCTTGGTCATCAACGACTTGCTCTCATTGATCTTGCGGGCGGTCAGCAACCTCTCCATTCCATGGATGGAGCTGTCTCCTGCGTTGTAAATGGAGAGCTGTACGATTACAAACGTATTCGTGATGAATACACGGCGCGTGGGTACCGGTTTCATACGCAATCCGACAGCGAGATTCTCCTCCCCCTCTACGAGCGGTATGGAATCGAGATGATGAAAGAGCTTCGTGGAGAATTCGCGTTCATCCTCTATGACGCACAAAAAGATCTTCTCATCGCAGGCCGTGATCGTTTTGGTATCAAGCCTTTATATTATCACGTAGATCAGCAAGGGGTTTTGCGTTTAGCCTCTGAAGCCAAGGCTCTATTCGCGCTCGGTGTTCGTCCCGAATGGGATACGACCTCCGTGTCCCAAGCCTGCTTTCTTCAATATCTTCCCCAAGAACGATCCTTGTTTCGCGGCGTTCAACAGATAAAACCTGGGCACCTCCTCATTCATCAAGGAGCGAATCTGCGCGAATATCGTTACTGGGATATTTCATTCCCAAAAGAACCAGAACCCGCACCGCACCTTACCGAACAGGAGGCGGCCGACAAGCTAGAAGCTCTGTTGAAAGAGTCCGTTCTTCTGCGGCTTCAATCAGACAACCTTCCGTATGCCTGTTCGCTTAGTGGAGGTATCGATTCCGCAATGATCGCTGCCATGGCGGCACGCTATGGATCGCAAAAACCTCATTGCTTTTCTGTTGCGTTTCCGCACCCGCTCTACGATGAATCTCCGATTGCACATACTATCGCCTCTCATCTTGGCGTTGCGTGGACACCTATTCCTGTTCACGCGGATGATGTGGTCCGTGTGTTTTCCGATGCCGTCTACGCAAGCGAAGGTCTCGCCATCAACTCGCACCTCTCTGCCAAGTATCTGCTTAGCCGCGCTATCCGCAAGGCCGGATATCCCTATGTACTCACAGGTGAAGGCTCGGACGAGGCCTTTGCTGGCTACGCACACTTACGACGCGACGCAGACATCAACCGTTTTGAAATGCGACCTCAAGCTGATCAAATCGTCGGCGGCGTACAGGTGGCGCACGGAAGCACTCTTCCCTTGGACGCCTTAAAGCAAGGGTTTGGTTTTGTTCCTTCTTTTTTGGAGGCGAAGGCTTCGATTGGCGCAAAAATGCTTGGTCTTCTCGCGCCAGACTCGCCGCTTATTTCGTCACCGGATGAGGCTATGCACTCCTTTGTCGCCTCCGTGCCCGTTGACG
>CAZJEZ010000004.1:8561-20529 GCA_964545235.1 uncultured Gammaproteobacteria bacterium | reverse complement strand
TCTACGTCTCGTCCTATCTTTGGACTAAGTTTGCGCTAGGAACATACATCCTGCGAACCCTTGGCGACGGAACGGAGATGGCGTGGAGCGTTGAAGGGCGCGTACCTTATCTCGACCATCATCTATTTGAGTTTGCCGTCGCGCTTCCCCTCTCATACAAAGTATCATCCGGAATAGAAAAGCGTATTCTGCGTCGTGTTGCAGCAAAATACCTGCCAACAGAAGTCGTGAATCGTCCAAAACAGTCATTCATGGCTCCCCCGCTCAGCCTCCTCGCCGATCAGCGTGGCATGGAGTATCTCCGCCAAACCGTGAGCGCCCAATCATTTCGAGATATGCACCTCTTTGACGTGAAGGCTGTTGAACAGCTGTTACAACGCTTACCAACCATGTCCATCGAAGAACAGGTCGCCTACGAACCCGTCGTTATGCTCATACTGTCGTTTGCTTGTATTCAATCGCGCTTTCTCTCGCCATAAGTATGTCACACGAACGACTGGGTGATGCGTTTGGAATAGCTCTTGCCGCCGCGGCTCGAGGAGATAGGAATGTGCGAGTTGTCCTTGAACGTGATGACGGGTTCCAGGAAATCATTGATCCGAACAACCTTTTTTCTTCCAAAGAAGAAGCTTGGCCAGACATAGAGCGCGCCGTGCTCAAAGACGTTTCGGGATGCGTGCTTGATATTGGCTGTGGCATTGGACGACACAGTCTATTTCTCCAGCGACAAGGATTCGATGTTACTGGAATGGACACATCGGAAGCGTGCCTCGCCCACGTGCGTGCAGCCGGTCTCAAACACAGTCTTCCGCTCTCTTTGGATGAAATCACCAAAGCTCCCGGGATGTTTGATACGCTCTTGCTGTTAGGTTCAAACATAGGGCTCTTTGAGAGTCGTGCGAACATGGCTCATCAGTTGCGTACCGTTTTGCCTTCTGTTTTACATCCAGGCGGACGCTTGATTGCCACCACATTTGATCCCTACCAATCAACCAACCCCATTCACCGCGCCTATCGGCAAACGCGCTGGACTCAAACGGAACAACGAGGTCAAATTCGTTTACGTATTCGTTTTGGCGACCTCGTTTCTCCCTGGATTTTACATCTTGTCCTCTCACAAGATGAGTTACGCCACATCGCCGAGGAAGCCGGCTGGCGCGTGATGCGTATCGTTGAATCATCTGAGCAATTCGCTCACTACGCCGTCGTCTTAGAACGACCCTCCTATGCCCCGAACTTCTAAACATATTCTCACTGTGCTTGAAGCCGTGATAAGGCGTCACGGAACACGTACCGCCGTAGTATCCGATGGTACGCGCGCCCTCACATATCGAGACCTGTATCGACAAGGACGTGCTATCGCGAACGGCTTGCGAACGGCAGGTATTAGACGTGGCGACGTGGTTGCGTTGGTAATGACCGTGTCGGAAGAGTACCTCGTGTCTCTCCTTGGTGTATGGATTGCTGGCGCAGCGTTTCTCCCTCTTCCTCCAGACGCTCCCCTGGAACGAGCTGAATACATTCTGTCTGATGCGCAACCAAAAGTCGTGCTTACCCATGACGCATCGCCTCCGTTTCTGAATTCCTATTGCGGGCCCATACTGTCGTTCAATCAATTACTGAAGCAGCAAAAAACAATCAGACTTCACAACGAACCTCGTCAGCTCACGGATCTTGCTTATCTTTTTTATACGTCAGGCAGCACAGGGCGTCCTAACGGCGTCTTGGTGACCCACGCGGGCCTTGTCAATATCCTCTCCCAACAAATCCGTTGCTTCGATCTGCGCGCAACCAGCCGCACGCTCCTCCTGCTCTCCATGCAGTTTGATGCGTCCGTGTCTGACATTGGGACAACCTGGCTCGCCGGTGCCACACTTTGTATCGAAAGCGCCCCCGCAACAGAAATCGCCTCACACATATTTGAAACGCTACGCGAACGAAGGATTACGCACGTCGATCTTCCACCCTCCCTTCTTGCCGCATACGATCCCAAGCATCTTCCTCCGGAACTTAGAACCATTGTTATTGGGGGTGAATCCTGTGCCATCGAAACAGTACGCGCGTGGGCCAAGCACGTGAAGCTTGTGAACGTCTACGGACCCACAGAAGCAACCATCTGTACAAGCATGATGGTCTGTAATCCTCGTACGTGGAACGGTTCAAATATTGGTTTCCCTATCAAAGGAATTCAGTACCATGTCGTTGATCCTGACTTACAACCTGTGCCGCCCGGATCTTCCGGAGAACTCTTGATACGTGGTGATGGCTTAGCTCTTGGATACGTCGGCCAACCACAACTCACACAGGAACGCTTCGTCTTGATTGATGGCGAGCGCTGGTATCGAACGCGCGATGTCGTACGCGAAACGCCAGAAGGGTTCTTTTTTGTCGGACGACTTGATCGCATCGTGAAGGTACGTGGCCAGCTCGTTGCCTTAGAAGAGGTTGAGGCTCGGATAGCAAACGACCCGCGCGTGCGGCGCGTTGCCGTTGTCGCCGATAAAAATGACGCTCAAAAAACAACTCTCCACGCGTGGATTGAACTCAACACACGAAAAGACACGACGCGAGATATTGTTGTCGCTCTGCGCAAAACACTCTCTCCGTGGATGATCCCATCGCGGGTCACCGCCGTACCGCAATTACCCTTGTTAACAAATGGCAAGGTGAACATGCGAGCCCTGCAAGCCCCGACCACGGTACCGATTAAAACGGCTGCTTCCAATACACCGTCGACATCTCTTGTTGAACGGATGCGGTTGATTTGGGTGGATGTGCTTCGTAAACCACATCTCACGATACATGACGACTTCTTTGAACAAGGCGGGGACTCGCTCGCCGTGATCGAAATTGTCGTGCGTGCAAAACAACAACAGATCGTTCTTCCTATCGGGAGCATTATCGAGGAACGAACGGTGGCCCGCCTTATGCGTTGGTACGAACAACATGCACAAAGCGATGCTTCGGACAGACGATGTCTTCATGACTTTGTAGATGATGAACGTCTCACCGATCGCTGGAAGCAACGGATCCGTGCAGCAACAACTCTCCCACGCGCGACAACAGGTGCTTATTTTCTCACGGGTGGAACAGGGTTTCTTGGTATTCACCTTCTTCATGAGCTCCTTGCTCGTCAAGAAGATGCTATCTGGGTTCTTGTGCGCGCCCCCTCTCCTCAAGAAGGCTTGAAGCGTCTCCAGGCCACAGCCGCCTCCTATAACATCCCATTGCCTGATTCAGCTTGCGCACGGCTTCGTGTATTTTGTGGAGATATTGCTCAACCTCGCCTCGGTCTTTCGCTTTTTGATTGGAAGACGGTATGCGCTGGCGCCCACTCCGTGCTTCATGCAGCAGCTCTCGTGAACATGGTCCTCCCCTATGAGTCCCTTCAAAAAAGCAATGTTCAGGGGGTGCGAGAAGCGGCTCGTTGCGCTATGACGCATACAAAAAAACAATTCATCTATTGTTCCACGCTGTCTGTTTTTGTTGCAACAGATAAGAACACGGGAACCGTCTACGAAGACGATGACTTGCAAGATATCGTGTACGCGTACGGCGGATATGCTCAAAGCAAAATTATTGCGGAACGATGGCTTCGCCGTATCCCATCGACAGCTCTTGCAATGACATGTCTCCGATTTGGACTTCTTACAGGATCAACCATCACTGGTGCGCACGCATCCCATGATTATCTCCACCTCTTTGTTCAGGGCTTGAGCCAACTCGGTTGCGTTCCACGCGGCAACCACACGCGTCTCCATGTAGACAGCACGCCCGTCGATTACGCGGCAGCAGCCACAGTTTTGATTGCGCAACACAAGCAGGCAGGAACATTCCACGTGGCAAATAAAAAAGGATTTAGCCTAGCGCAGATTCTTCGTGGTTTACAGCGAAAACACATTCACATAAAGACTATTTCGCCAGAACAGTGGCGTGAGCGATTGGCATCTATGGATCAATCCCTACCGAGCGCTGCTGGCGTATTAGCGCTCTGTCGCTTACTGCCAGACGAACATGATTTCTCCCGAATGCGAAGTATGGATTTATTTCAGGCGACTGATATCACGTTTGATCAGCGACACACAAAACAGGCGCTGCAAGGACCGAGACTTCACGTTCCGCCTCCGAGCGACGCTCTCTTGGATCTCTATCTCACGTCATTCGCTGAGCAATCGCGATCGTAAGCTGACGTGTTTGGATACTGGTTACACGCACCCGTGCTCGACCAGGGCCCTCAAGAATAATCTTGCCTTTTGTTCGTTGTTGAATAGATATATCAGGGAGCTCCTGAATAGTCATGCGCAAAAGCTTGAGCGTCGCTTCTTTCGCCGTCCAGCCTACGTAAAACCACTTCCAACTTTTTCTTCCAAGCTGTTTCCATTCTTCGTTTGTCATTGTAGAAAACAATCTCTTACTGCGAGCGGTGTTTACTTCTATATCAATGGCAACAGGCTTTGTATCAACAATAGCGGCGACGATTCCTTCTTTGTGAGCTATCGACCAAAATGCCTGCCCTGCTTTTCCGTGTATGGATCGTAGACTTGTCCGGATAAATGCCTCGGGTGTTTTTAGTCTCGCAAGATCACAAATAAGTAGCCGCCCAAGAAGACTCTCTCGTGCTGTCGATGGTCGAGATACTTGAACAAGCCGAAGCGCACGATCCACAAGAATCGGATCGTATGCCTGTAACCGAGAGACAGGAGCTACGCGATAACGCATGTACCAGAGAGTATACCTCCACATGTGTCCGAATCAACTTACCCTTGAGATTTCAAAAACCTCCCAGGATGGGAGGTTTGGGTGTGCGATCTCGTCTAGATCGTCACCAGATACTGCTGCGTGAACTGGACGAAGGCATCCACATCTTGGTCGGTGTTGGCGTAGCCGAACGAAGCACGGATCCCGCCGATCGCCTTGCCGCCGGAGTGCGCGCGGAGCGTCTCGAGCGTGATGGCGTCGGGCTGGATCGCGTCGTTGTACACGCGCTCGTAGTCGTCGACGGTGTACCCGAACACTCTCTCGTTGACGCCCGGGTTGCAGAAGCAGCCCGTGCGGACGTAGACGCCTGCCGCGTTCGCCGCCTGCTCGAAGAGCCAGGCGTCCTGTACCGTGTCACCACTCTTGACGGAGAACGTGACCGTGTCGTTGCCGCGCGCCGAGTGGATGATGATGGACTTGTCGCCGACGCGCGCCTCACGAAGCTCGTCGTAGAGACGGCTCGCGAGGCCCGTGGCATGCGTCTTCGTCTCGCCCAGGTTCCACATGAACTCGAGACCGTTCGTCACGGCGGGGATCATCCCGAAGTTGACGGTACCGTCCTCGTAGCGAGCGTACCCGAGCGCCTCAGGGGCGTAGAAGTCCTTCATCACCGCGACAAGCAGGATGCTGCCGCCGGCGAAGTGTTTCTTGTGCATGACCTCGTACGCCCGCTTTCGGATGAGCAGACACCCGACGCCCGTCGGGAACCCGAACAGTTTGTAGAAGCTGATCGGGACGAAGTCCGGCTTGACCTTGCTCAGGTCGAGGCGATCGTTCGCCATGTACGCGGCGGCGTCGAGGAGCACATACCAGCCCTTGGACTGGGCGACCGTCACCCAGTTCAGGGAGTGCATCGTTCCGGCGTAGTTGCTCTTGGCCGGCATGGCGAACAGCTTGTTGCCGGTCGAGCGCGGGTACGTGAGCATCCGCGCAAGCGCCGCCTCGTCGAACTCGAGACGCTCGGTGATAGGCGCGTACCGGTGGATGGCCCCCGCACGCTTGGCCGTCTCGCGCAACCCGTTGACGGAGTTGTGTTGATCGGCCGTGAGCAAGAGCTCGCCGCCCTCGAACTTGAAGTGCTCGAGGAGACGGATCGCCCCCGTCGCGTTGGGCGTGAAGACGACCTCGTACTCGGCCGGGTCCGCGTTGACGTACGCGAGCACGGCGGCGCGGGCCTGATGCACCTTGTCCATCGCACGGGCGGAGGGCCAGTGGTGGGAGTGCGGATTTCCGATGATGGACTCCCGCAGGAAGTTGGCGTGCTCATCGATCAGGAACGCGGGCGGCAGAGCAGCCCCGGTCCAGTCGACGTACACCTGCCCAGCTTGAAGCTGGGGAAATTGCCTTACCAAAATGTGACTGTTCACCTTCATTCTCCTTCTATCCCCTCGAAAGAGGACGTCGGACTGTATCAAAAAACAAAGAAAAAATCAAGTCTCGACTCCTGATAACAAAAAACCTCACGTGTTCTGAGGTGCTTTGACTATTCAAAACCCCTGACATGTGTCAGGGGAAGAGGTGTCGACGCGCCCTAGCCGTTGGGACGCTCGTGCTTGTTGAGCTCCATGAGCTTGCGCTCGTGGCGCTGGTCCGTGAGACGCCGGAGATACTCGATGAGCCTCTCGCCGTTGAAGATGGCGAAGACGAGCATCCCGACCACGATCGTTTCTCCGATTTCTTTCATCAGCTTCCTCCGGTTGAGGCTTGATTCCGAGAAGACTTTCTTTATCTATCACAACCCTTCCATTCTGTCAATCACCTTTTTGCCACAGCCGTTCTTCCATTAGCCCTTATCTGCACGGTTCATTGACGTGAGGCCCGAGTCGAGATGCGGAGTCGCATTCAGACGTTCCAGTGCCCACCCACGATCCATATGCGTGAGCGAAGTGATCGACGTGTTCCAGATCTGAATCAGGAACAGGACGCGCGGATCGATAGTGAGCAGTCGCTGCAGGAGCGCGCGCAGAGCGTTCCCGTGCGTGACGACGAGAAACGTCTTGTGCGCATCGGGCTCGACATGGGTATCGAAGGTGTCGATGAGCCAACGCATCATGCGGCCCGCCGTATCATGAAGGGATTCGCCCCCAGGTGAGCGGAAGTCCATTCCTTCGAGCCGCAGCGCGCGCTCGACTTCCGGCGTCAGCAGGTCGCGGCGAGACTTGTCGCGCCAGACCGGTCCTCGGTCGAGCTCAGAGAGACGATCGTCCCGGATGATCGCTTCTTGCGGGAAGGACAGTCCTTGAGCGACGAGGTCTGCCGTATCGTGAGCGCGCACCATGGTGGAAGAAAACATCCCATCCATCTTTACATCGTGGAGTCTGAGCCATCGACCAAGCGCTTCGGCCTGGGCACGCCCCCTGTCCGAGAGCGGCGACGCTCCCCCTGCGCTCACATCCGTCGCATTTGCCTCGCTCTGCCCATGACGGATGAAGTGGAACGTGGCCATCTTGCCTTCGAATGCGATCATAGAGGTCCTCCTTTGTGTGAATGCGCGAATGCTGCAGATACCTTTCTGCACTACAAGTGTAGCTCTCATCGTACGTATTTGCTTGAATTCGTCTGAAATATGTACCTATAAATACCACTAACACAAAAAATCTCTCGTGCTTCTTTGTTGACGTTATATGTATATCTGTACTATTTTCTGTACATATGAAAACAAAAATGGGCGCGCTCCAACTTCTTGGATACAACGCCTTAGCTGAACGTGCCTATCGTCTTCTGTTACAATCTGGAGCGAAATCTTATAGCGAACTCGCGCGGCTCTTAGGCATTCACCGTCCCCGATTATACAAACTCCTCCCTACCTTGATTGACGAAGGGCTCGTCGAATCTATACGGCTCGGCAAACGCATCGTCTTTCGAGCGTGTCCTCCGGAAACCATTCGTCTCGTTGCAAAACAGCGTGCACAACGGGCCGAAGAACTCGTTACCGAATATCAATCCATCTACGATCACGCACGAACAAAACAGCGTGTAACAGTGTTTGAAGGAAAGGCTGGGATCATGGCTGCCTATGAGCAACTCATCGCTTCAACACCGACCGGTGGAGATCTTTATCGATACGAGTCACCAAAGGATTTTGGAAAGATCAAAACCTATTACCCCGAATCCTACTGGAAACGGGCAAGTCCTACAGGTGATATCAATAAATTCGTCATCACAAACGAGTATACCAACACAAACCGCGTACAACGACTCAATCGTTTTTCGAAAAGTTTACCGACGCGCGGGACGTTCGATTTTAATATAACCGAGGTGATGAATCGATCGAAGGTGATGTTTATTGACTACGATGCACAAACAGCGCTTGTCATTGATGATCCTCGCTATGCTCAATTTCAACGAACTCTTTTTAAGCGCCTCTTCGAGCGACTATAGGTTTTTGATATACTGTTGATATAACTTATGTCTGCACACGAATTTGCGAATCCTTTTGCCACAGACCCCGAGCAGTCCGATGACTCGCGGGTACGACGGCGCCCAGCAACTCCACCCGTTAGCGCAGATGTTCAAAAACGGTTTGCAGTGAACCACCCTCGTCTACGGCTTGGAACAACCAAAGCCGTTTCGCCTGATGTTGCAGATTTGTTTGAAGATGAACCGGAACTTCCACCTCTAGGCGCTTTTCTTCGCCCATTTATTGGGAACGTTCCAGAAGATGTCCTGCGACGAGCGGATATGTTGCCAACACCAGCTCAACAGACAAAATTTTTACAGGAGTGGGCGGAAGGGCCGGGTGCCGAATCCCCCCAGGGACGCTCTCTGCGTAAATCGATTGAATTCGCTCAGCTTGGCGAAGCCATGTACCGCGCGCATGGAGACGACATTCCAACAACCCGCTACAAACAACGTGAACTTGTGGACCGGGAGGCTGAAATACGCGCTATTCGAGATGAGATCGCGCGCCGCACACGACCCGCTTCCCCTCCCCCGGTTCCCCCAGAAGTTGCCGCCAAATCACGAGCTCGTTATCAAAACCGTCAAATCCAACAAGCCCTGGATAAGCTACAAGCGTCGGATGATAGAGTCGCGCGCCAAAAGAAGCGTGCTTCGTAAGACTGGAAAACAAGAAAACAAAATCACGCACCAAGAAGTGCGTGAAGGGAGTTGGTGTTACGGGCAGACGTTCTGACCCGTCACGGGGTCAGGAGCGCACGCGCTCGTAGACGTGCCCTGCTGTGGCGCCTGCTGTGGCGCCTGCTGTTGCGTCCGTCGATGATGGCGGGCGCGTTGTCCGTGGCGCCGCGACTCCTCGTGCGGCGTAGGAGCGGCACGCGGTACGGCGACCACGCGAGGCGCGGGCGTTGAAGGGACGACGATCGGCGGCGTGATGCGGCGCGGAACCAGAGGAGTGGGCGCGGGAACCCGAGTCGTCGGAGGAGGAATGGGGTGACCCGTCCGCACCGGCACCTGTGACGCGTACCGGCTCCAGCTGAGTCCGATGATGGCGACGAGGACGATGGCCGCCACGGCGGCGATCCCGAGGCCGAGACGTCCTCCGCCACGACCAGAACCGACACCCCTGCTCATGTCGCTGTGTTCGAGTGCTGTTCGAGGTCTGAACTTCGGCGGCACCTCGAAGGCCTCCGTCGGATCATCTGACGGTAGACCTCCCACGACCACACTCGGCTCCGGCAGGAGCGAGTGCCGACGACCGTACTCCTCGAGGGCCTTGGCGAAGGCCCGGACGTTCTGGAAGCGCTTGTCCGGGTCCTTCTCCATGGCCTTTTTGACGATGACCTGGAGCTCGCTGGAGATGACCTCCATCGGACGCAGCTCGTCGTGAACGACAGCGATCATGGTAACGGTCGCCGTGTCTCGCGCATACGGGGTCGTTCGCTCGAGGGCCTCGTACAGCATGACCCCCACCGCGTACACATCGACCCGGTGGTCGACCGCTCGTGGGGTCGTAACCTGCTCGGGCGCCATGTAGTTTGGTGTACCCATGTTAGCCCCCTCTTGGGTGAGGCGTGACGCGTCGGAGGCTCCTTCGACGTGGGCGATACCGAAGTCCATGAGCTTCACGAACGGGTCGCCCCGCGTCCCCACGAGGAAGACGTTCTCCGGCTTGAGGTCGCGGTGGATGATTCCCGTGGCGTGGACGGCTCGCAGGGCGTCGAGGATCGGGAGGATGATGGTGAGCGCTTCACGCTCGCTCATCTGACCCCCCTCTGCCCACATCGTGTCGAGACGCCCGGCGAACGTCATTCCATCCAACTTCTCCATCACGAAGAAGTGGACGCCCTCCTTCGAGGTCCCGTCGTCGAACACCTTGACCACGTGCGGGCTCGAGATGGCTGCAGTCGCGCGCGACTCCTTGTGGAAGCGCTCGACCACCTCCCTGTGGCCGTTGTACTTGTCGAGAAGCGCCTTGATGACGACTTCACCGCCGAGCTTGTTGGACGCGATGTACACCTGCCCAAAGGCGCCAGCGCCGATGAAGCGCTTGATGGTGTACGTGGCGCCCGTTGCCGCGTCCTTCAGGACGTGGCCGGGGGCGAACATGTGAGGCTCGCCGTTCGTTGCGGGATCAGACGTGTTCGTGTCGGGCACGGGACTCCTCTCTTTCTTTGTATAAAACGAACGTTTGGTTTGCACGACGAGGCGTAAACCTGTGTTCACGTCCTCTTGTCTGCCTTCGTGAGAACGAGTTCAGACAAGATGATGCGAACACCGCATCAAGAAGAAGTTGCGTCAGAAGATGACCCTGACGCCGGCTGTCGGCGTCCCGTCCGGACCGAACCCGAGCACCGGCTGCGTTGCCACGGGAGCGGAGCGCTCTTGGGCGCCGCGGTTGGCGCGGACCTCCAGGATCGCCCCGGTGATGACCGCCGCGAGACCGACGCCGGCTGTGATCCATCCGGGGACCTCGAGACTGGCGAGGCTGTCGGGGAGCGTGCTGCCCGGGGCGTACCCAAGGCACTGCACCTGCCCGTTCACGGTGCGGCACCGCTCGCTCGCCGGGAGGGCGAGCGTCGCGTTGTTCTCGTCGCGGGCAGTGGCGTTGATCCGACCGACCGTTCCGAGAACGAGACCCGCGCACGCAGCCACCGTTCCCGAGATCCACAGCGCGCGGGGCACCGTGCGGTTGGGAGCGGGTGTTGCAGGCACCGTGGGCGGCGTACTCGACGCGCCCGGACGCCCCGCAACAGGCGGCGGGCGCACGGACACGACGGGCGGCCGGGACGGCACCTGCGGAGCCGTGGGGGTCGCGAGCGTGTCACGCAGGAGCCGCAGGGAGGGCAGCGCCGCCTCGATGGCGGTACTGTTGAACCCGACGACGTACCCGCGCCTGGCCACAGCCTGCTCGTAGTCCGCGATGACGCGGTTGAGCAGCGCGAGCCGCTCGTCGCCGTTGCGCTCTCCCTGGAGCAGCTCGCCCGTGCGAGCCCGACCCTCGAACCGATCGGGCAGAGCACAGAGCGCGATTGCCCGATCCCACGCAGCCATGGCGGCCGGCAGGTTGCGTGCGAGGTGGAGGCTGCGAGCCTCCCCCGCGACCCGAGCCGACTCGGCTCGGTCCGAGCACTCCGTGAGCTGGATCTGCGCCGTCTGGGCGACGGCGGAGGTGGGGATGAGCTGCCCCATGATGAACACCAGAAACACCGAAAAACTGAAGAGAGTTCGAATGTGCACGGCCTCACTCCTTTCTATGGACTTGGATGACTGCGAAGCCTTGTGTCCCTATCCTACCCCTTGGTTGGACAGAACGCGATACTTTTACACATATTTCATCTTTTGTCGAGCCCCCCGATCCCACCCCTCCCGTTACACAAAAACACACCCAGAAGGGGTGTGTCAGGAGATCGTGGCCGTGGCTGCGGACGCGCGCCTTGCCGTCGCAAGACCCCCGTTCTCCTCGAGATACCGCTCACCTCTCGCCGTGATGACGTAGTAGACGGGTGGATCTTCGAGACCCGGGACGCGCTCGGTCTGGTTCACGAAGGCGCGCACGAGGTCCTCTCGCTCCATCTCCCGAAGGAGCGGCTCGATGGCAGACGCGTGGCAAAGCGCTTCGAGTTCGTCTTCAGGCGTTCTCCCGCAAGCCTTGAGGCGGTGCAGGATGATGAGCTCATGACGTCTACGCTCGTGCGCTCGATACCGAGGAAGGTGCCTTGCCCCGTAGGAGGCGAGAAGCACACAGGTCAGCGCCACATTCAAAAGACCTGATGTATCCACGAGGATGCCCTTTCGTGCGTGAGAAGGG
>CAZJEZ010000004.1:0-8551 GCA_964545235.1 uncultured Gammaproteobacteria bacterium | reverse complement strand
CACGCTATGCCTCTCCAGTCAATCTAGACGTCAGCAATCGTTCTCAGTTCAACAAGATGCACGTTCCCTGTGCGGCCAAGCGGCTCTCCCGCCACCACAATCAACTCATCCTGCGGAGCAAAGCCTTGTTCCTGAGCCAACATTCGAACAGCCGATGGGATCGCCTGATCAAGAGGCGTGAGTGGAGCGCTTACAAATGGACGAACCCCCCATTCAATGTTCAACTGACGCTCATCTTGTTCGGAACCTACAGCAACAAAAATAGGAAGTTCTGGACGATGTTGGCTGACCAATCTCGCCGTCTGCGTGCTTTGCGATACTACTAAAATAGCCTTTGCGTGCGTCTCACGCGCGAGAACCCCCGCGATATTCGTCATCGCCTCTTCATCTGATTCATCTTGAAAACGAGGTGCCACATCATCGTAGATCGTTTTTTCTGTTTCACGAATCGTTTCGGCCATCGTTTGTACGGCTTCAACCGGATACGCTCCCGATGCCGTCTCACCAGACAACATCGTAGCATCTGCGTGATCGATCACCGCGTTTGCGATATCGGAAATCTCCGCACGCGTAGCTCGTGGATTACGGATCATAGAGTCGAGCATCTGCGTTGCCACAATTACCGGCTTTGTAAGCGCAACGCATTTTGCGATGATCATTTTTTGAATCGCTGGTACTTTTGCCGCCGCCAGCTCGATCCCCAAATCTCCACGGGCCACCATAATCCCATCCGACTCAGCAATAATGGCGTCAATCGCCTCAACCGCTTCTGGCTTTTCAATCTTGGCAATAATATTGATTGTCGGATGCGTGCCCGCTCGCTTGAGATCTCGTTCATCCTCTTCGATCATCGCGCGGAGCTCCCGGATATCATCCGCCTTTCGAACAAATGAAAGCGCGACCCAATCAACACCCTGCTCGACGCCGAACCGAAGGTCATCGCGGTCTTTTTCTGTGATCGCAGAAATAGATGTGACCGTTTCTGGAAGGTTCAGCCCCTTGTGTGAAAAAAGCGTGCCTCCATGTGTCATTTCTACATGGACATCTTGCCCTTCGACGCGCAGTACTTTTGCGCTCAATAACCCATCATCAAAAAGGAGGGTTTGATCTGGACGGACATCTTCGTGAAGCTTTTGGTAGGTCACGGGGAGCGTCGTCGGAATCTCTGGAGTCCCCGTCGTAAAAATCACTTCGCTTCCCGTCGCAAGCAGGACCCCTTCTTTTGGCAATTCGCCAACGCGAATTTTTGGCCCTTGAAGATCTTGAAGGATTGTTAATGGCTCTCCTGTTTCTTTCGCTGTTTCGCGAATACGAGCGATCAACTTCGCATGCTCTTCGTGCGTGCCGTGCGAAAAGTTAAGACGACACACATTCATGCCCGCATTCACCAGCATCTTCATCTTTTCTTTTGTGTCAGACGATGGGCCGATGGTGCAAACAATCTTGGTGCGTTTTGAAATATCCATAGGTTAGAGAGAGGTCGGGCGCTCGATGAGCGTGAGGGTTACGGTCTTTTCTTCACCCTGATGTACAACGCGTAATTGTACACGATCCCCCACCGTTAAGCGACTCAATATGCCTACAAGCGAACGTGTCGCGTCGATTACTTGGCCATTCACGGATAGAATAATATCATTCTCAACAATGCCAGCCTTGTCAGCCGGAGAACCTGGGGCGACCGCGAGATCCGTTGGTCCTTCACCACGCACGATGAGCGCCCCTTGTGTATGGGTGATCCCATTCTTTTTTGCGATATCCTCTGTCAGCTCTACGTATCGAACGCCCATCCAGGCACGTGAAATTTTTCCTGTTTTTTTGACACTCGCTAGATCTCGTTTAACCGTGTTGATGGGAAGCGCGAATCCGAGTGATTGCCCCTGTTCGGATATAGCCGTATTCACACCAATCACCTGACCCCGAATATTCAGCAAAGGCCCTCCCGAGTTTCCGTGATTAATGGCCGCGTCTGTTTGAATAGCCCCCTCAATCACTTCGGATCCGAATGATGCGTTTCCGGCGACAATTTTTCGATTCAATCCAGAGATAACACCCTTGGTCACGCTGTTTTGAAATTCAGCGAGGGCGTTCCCAATAGCGATCACCGTTTGCCCGACCGACAGCGCATCTGAATCCCCAAGTTCAAGATAGGGAGCTTTTGTGATATCTATTTTTATGATCGCGATATCAAAAGATGGGTCGAGCGCAAGAATGCGAGCTGGAAATTTTTTCCCATCCTGGGTCACGACGTGATACTCCGCCCCCGTATCAGCAACCACATGTTTGTTCGTCACAATAATTCCATCGGCTGAAACAAAGAATCCGGATCCTCCTCCGACCACCTGTTTTTCCGCGGAACCCAGGCGACTCACCGATTTTGTGATGGTGATAGAAACGACCGCTGGCTTAGCCCGCTGTATCGTGTTTACGATAATATCCTCCGTTTGCTGAACGTGTGGCGCGGGAGGAGGTGTGTTTGGGGTTGCCGCGATCGTACCCGTGCTCGAAGAAGCTGTTGGTACACTCACCATCTGTTGCGTGACAACGGGCGACGGAAACAGACGAGCCACCCATGGAGCACGCACACGAATATCCGGATGCGCAACGGCAAATAAGATACTCCCCGCCCCAATACATCCACCCAAAAGCCCAACACCAAACGACAGACCTATGTCGCGGAGCAGAGAACGTCTTGATGGCAGATTATTTTCCATAGATCTTGTTCTTTGTTTTCGCTCGGGAGCGCTGTGGACGCTGCTTCCCCTTCATTAATCGGCCAAGTTCTTTTTGAAATGTTTCCACATCTTCGAATTGACGATACACCGAGGCAAACCGGATATACGCAACCTTATCAAAGGCTTTGAGCCTATCCATAAGAATCAGCCCGAGATCCGATGTTTTTATTTCACTTGAAGAGCGGCGCTGAATATCACGTTCAATATTGTGAATCAGCGCATGAAAATCTGATTCCGTGTACGAGCGTTTTTCAAGAGCCCGCTTAAGACCTCGCTCAATCTTCTCACGTGAATAACTTTCACGAGACCCGTCCCGCTTCACGACCGTCATGTCGAGAAGCTCGACTTCTTCAAGCGTAGAGAAGCGATACTGACACGTTTCGCATTCGCGACGTCGTCGAATAAAGGTCCCGTCAGGCGAAAGACGTGAATCGATAACATGAGTATCATCGTGACTACAGACCGGACAGTGCATAGGTCGAGGGTGAAACGCGGCTCGTTACATCATTTTTTTTCGGAGGAAGGTTGGAATATCGAGATTCTCTTCGTCCTGGGGCTGTCGTTGGGGTTGCGTGACAATAACCGGAGCCGATGTCTGCTGCACAGATGATATCGGTGCGGCTTGCGGTGGCGCTGGTCGCGCAATCGTTGTCGGTACGTGAAACACGGGCACTGATACCGAAGCGGGCGCCGGTGGAGCGACCGGGGTCGGTTGTGGAATCGGCGCGGGAGCAGGAGCGGGAGCTGGAACAGGGGCAGGCGTAGAGGTGGGCGCGGGTGCCGGAGGAGGAGTGATTGGCGCTGGCTCCACAAAAAGTTCAGGCTCTAGCACGGGAGCCGGAGAAGGCGCGGGAGCAGGAGTGCTCATCGCGGGCGCAACATGAATAGCAACAGGAGTTGGTGGCGTAGAAATAGGTGGAGCTGGCGGCACCGTACGCGAGGGGCGCTGGACCGGAAACGGTTCTAACGGTTCAACGGCGGATGACGATCCCTGACGCGGCGCACCCATGGAACCGATCATATTCTTCGGCTTTGGCATGACCGTGCGTTGATCAAAGCCCGTAGCAATAACCGTTACCTTCACCTCGTCTTTCATGTTTTCATCCAACACCGTTCCCCAAATAACCTTCACTTGAGGATCTGCTGATTGCGTGGCCAACTTCACGGCATCCTGAATTTCAAAGAGGGAGAGATCCGGCCCGCCTGTAACCGTAAACAAAATACTCTTCGCACCTTCGATGGATACCTCCAAAAGAGGTGACGCGATAGCAAGCTTTGCGGCTTCGACGGCACGATTCTCCCCCGTCCCGCGACCAATACCCATGAGCGCGCTGCCACGGTTTTCCATGATCGTCTTTACATCCGCGAAGTCCACGTTAATCAATCCGGGAACCGTAATTAATTCAGAGATACTCTGCACGCCCTGACGCAATACGTCGTCGACCATATCAAACGCTTCGACCAACGTTGTCTTTTTATCGATAATTTGAAGCACACGATCGTTTGGAATCGTGATGATCGTATCGACGTTTGCCGCCAGCTTTTCGTATGCCGCTTCGGCGATCATTTTGCGTTGAGGACCCTCAAAGCTAAACGGTTTTGTCACAACCGCCACCGTCAGGGCTCCAAGTTCTTTTGCAATCGCTGCAATCAAGGGAGCTGCTCCGGAACCCGTTCCCCCACCAAGACCACACGTTACAAACACCATGTCAGCTCCTTTGAGCATCTCTCGAATCTCCGCCTGGCTCTCTTCCGCTGCTTTTAAGCCAGCTTCTGGATTCATGCCTGCGCCAAGTCCTCGTGTCACGGTTTTCCCGATATGAATTTTTTTCTGGGCTTGCGAATAGTGCAACGCCTGTACATCTGTATTCATGGCGATAAACTCAACACCACGAATCTTCGACACAATCATTCGATTCGTTGATGACCCTCCACCACCACCAACACCAATCACTTTGATTTTTGCGACGGTTTCGATCTCAGGTTTTATTTCGGCCATAAGTTGAATACAGATTGTGCTCAAAATGAAAAGGAAGGGCTGCTGCCTTCCTCATCCTATGCCGTCTGCTCTTCAAATTCAACGCCGTGCGTCAAGGGAGAAATGATCCAAATATTTTCTTCACAATGGATCCCGCGTTTTTCATCATGTCTCCTCCGCGCCCGCCCGAGGCGAAGGAAATTTTTCTTCCATGATCATCGCTCCGCTCACGAGTAAATCCCCATTGGACCAATCCGATCGCTGTTGTAAACGCCGAGTCCTGGAGAGCTTCGGTGAGCGGAGACTGGAGTCCGTTGCACACCCCAACCGTCACCGGTAAGCGCAAAGACTGCTTCGCCATTTCAACCATACCGTGAAGTTTCACTCCACCCCCCGTGAGCACCACTCCCGCCGGGAGTAGCCCGCTTCGATTCACTCGCGCCAGCTCTTGTTCCACCTTATGAAAAATTTCCTCAATACGAGCCTGCGCTATTTCTGAAATAAACCGTGGCGATACCGTCTCCGACGAATCACCTCCGAAATCCCGGAGATTCAGGACTTCTTGTTTGTTTACATGACTCGCATCCGCCGAGACGTACTGCATCTTAAACTTCTCCGCGACATCGAGAGAGGTGCGTAACACAATCGCGATATCCTGCGTAATGTGGTCGGAGCCGAGAGGGAGCACACATGCGTGGAGCAACTCCCCATCCTCATAGATAGCGATCGACGTTGTGGAAGCTCCAACATTTACCACAGCGACACCAACTTCTCGCTGACGAGATGCCGTCACGACGTCAACGGGAGCAAGCGGCGCATATACCAGTTCAGAAATATCAATATTTGTTCGAAAGACGGTTTTCGTAAGATTACGAACATGCGTTGCAAGCCCCTGAACAACATGCGCCTCCACTTCTAAACGGATGCCCTGCATGCCAACAGGATCTTTCACCCCTGATTGCCCATCAATCGTGAATGAACGGGGCAATACATGAAGAATCTCATAGTTTGCGGGGTTAACGGACGTGCGAGCTGCGTCGAGCGCCCGATCCACATCCTCTGAACGAATTTCGCTATCCGTTCGGGAAACGCCAATAACTCCTTTTGCAAGTTGGACACTGGTACAGCTCCCCCCAATACTGACATACGCCTCGTGCACAGGAATACCCGTTTGTCGTTCAAGGAGTTCTAATCCCTGTGAAATGCTTGAAACAGCGTCTTCGAGCGATGTGATAACACCTTTAGAAATACCCTGGGAAGCGCATTCGGCGGCACCAATGATCGTTAATTGAGGGCGACGTTCTGCACCTTCAACCACCTGACCCGCCACAAGACGGATCGTTGAGCTGCCGATATCGATACCTGTGATCAGGTGCTCCTTCATACGCGCGACACCATGTGAAGAATAGAGGGACCAAGAATGAACGCGCCCAGAATGAACGCGCCTACAGCAACCAAAAGCACGGAACCGGCAAGCATATCCTTCACAACAGCTACCTCTTCTTTCCATCGTGGCTGAACCATGTCGAGGATACGCTCACCCGCTGTGTTCAAGGATTCTACCACGAGAACAAGGATGGCGACAGTGAACAAAACGGCTCGTTTCCACGACTCAATCGGAAGGCCGAAAAGTATGGCAACCAACAAGAGCGCACAGGCGACCTGAAAACGAAAGCTCGACTCTGTCCGAAAAATAAGGAGAAGCCCCCGCCACGCATGACGAACTTTTTTGAGAGGAGAGCTCATAGACATGCTTCGACACACCGCTCTTGGAGAGCAAACATCTCCGCTTCTTCATCTGATGTGTGATGATCAAACCCATGAAGATGCAGAATGCCGTGCACAATCAACCGAACCAACTCTTCGGTCAGTGTGATTGAACGGCGTTTTGCTTCTTTCCGCGCGTAGGAGGTCGCGATCACAATATCCCCCATCATACGCTCTTTTAAACGGACTCCTTCGGGTGGAGCAATAGATGAAAACGAGAGTACATCTGTTGGGGTGTTTTTTCCACGGAACTGTTTGTTGAGTTTTTGTATCACTGTTTCTCCCACAAAACGAAGCGTCGCTGTTTCCGAAGCACGAATGCGAAGAGCTCGTGTCAGAGCCTGTTCAATAGTACGTATCTGCGCCGGGTTCAGCTCCTTTGGAAGAGCGGAAACAAGTTCGAGTGTAATCATGGGGTCGTGGAAGAAGACGAGACGGAAGATGTGGACGAAACCGATGAGACCGATGTTGTCGAAGTTGACGAGATCAATGGAACCGTTGATGAGGGAGTGACTTCACCCCCAAGGAGCGATCCTGGAGCCCCCACCTGCGGAGATACCGTTAGCGTTGGAGCGCCCGTGAGTGTGAGCGAGTTCAACATCATCTCAAACGTTGTGCGATAGTTCATGAAGGCCTGCGTCCCCATGTCGTACGATATGCTCCACACGTGATTCTTCCAGGCGAACATGGCGCGTTTACCGTCAGGGGTTGCCAACCCGTCAAGACCGGATTTTGTTTTAAGAGATCGAATATCCGTTGAAAGGAGACCTGTCTGTTTGGCGAGGAAGGCGTCCATGACCGTCTGTCCCTGCGTGAGTGGAGCGACTTCGACAACAAACTTCTCCCCTGTTGCCGTTTCCAGCATTGCCCCAGATTGATCATCTGTCATCACGACACGCCATGTCTTTGGATGCATAAGAGACCATCCGGATACCGAGACGGTTGAGGTGACGATTCCGGAATCTAGAATGCGAACAGGGGCTTTTGCCGACGGATTATACAAATTGAATACCTCGTTTCCATCCAAAAACCCATCGTTATCGGTATCTGGATTGCGAGCATTCGCAACAAAAGCCACCTCTTCCACATCTGAAAGCCCATCCGAGTCAGAATCGAGCCCACCCGGAGGAAGGGTTGGGGCTGGTGGCGGTGGAGGCGTTGCTTTTGGAATTTGAATCGTCACTTCGTTTGAAGCAGCCGAGTCGCCGCCCGCGTTCACTGCATACACACGATACGCGTACGCACGCCCATCCGCCGGGGAGACGTCCGTGAAAGCCGTGCTATTTTGAGGAAGGTTTGTGAGAAGAATATAGGTTCCCTCCCCTTCTTTTCGCTCAACACGGAATCCCGTCTCATCTGCTGCATCATCATTCCAACGAAGAGCGACGCTCGTTCCACTGCCTACAACGGATGCCGCGACACCCCCAGGTGCCGATGGCGGAAGAACAAGAACCGGAGCGACCGGTACAACCGGCTGCGGCCACAACCGTTCACGATTCATGTACACAAACCCGCCAGCAATAAGGAGGATAAAAACACACAACCCGAGCACGAGAAGTACCGTTGTATAGGAACGGTGACCTACCGGCTGCACCATGAGCGGTGGCGGGGGGACGGGAGTCGGAGGCGGTGGTGTTGCTTTTGCTGCCTCCATTTCTGCCATAGTCATCCCCTTCATCTTCAACGCCATTCCATAGAATTTCTCTGGAATCGTGATGATCTCTGGTTTGCGTATTGGTTTTGAAGAGGCGGGGGTGGCCGACATACGACGTGTTATGGAACGATACAACTTGCTACTTTACATTTTCCTGGCCCACGTGGGTCATATCCTTTTTCGACTTCTGCGCCATCTGCGTATCCATCTCCATCCGTGTCTGGGTTTACTGGGTTGGTTCCGTACATCAAGACCTCATTCCCGTCACCAAGAGCATCCCCGTCCGAATCCGCGTTCGCCCCAAACGTCCCGTAGGTCACCGCTTCCGCGTAGTCGTTCAGCCCGTCCCCGTCCGGATCGGCATTCTGCGGATTCGTTCCATAACCGAGTTCCTGCAGGTTCGTCAGTCCGTCGCCGTCC
>CAZJEZ010000003.1:33947-36496 GCA_964545235.1 uncultured Gammaproteobacteria bacterium | reverse complement strand
GATTCTTACACCGTGTCGCGTATGAGAGCGAGCGCTTATCGGGCGCTTCTTTTGGGCGTCTTCCTTGTTCTATTTGGGTATGTTTCGCCGGTGTTTGCGGCACGTGGGACCCAGGCGTCGCCCAAGCTCCTGAATCTTTTTTTGGATTATTTGATTACGGATGCTGACGTTGAAGCGTTGGCAAAGTGGGATCTCATTGTCCTCGACATGGATCAACAGTTTCAGTTTCCTGACAAGGTGCGTGCGATCAAGCAGCGCAATCCAAAGATCAAGATTTTGGCGTATGTGAGTTCATCCGAGATTTCGGACGCGCGCTTTCGTGGGGATCCCGCGTCTCCTGGCAATACCATGGCTCGTTCGATACCGGAAGCCTGGTTCATGCATCACCCGGATGGAACACGTGCGAGTATTTGGCCGACAAACTCGCTCATGAATGCAACGGCGCAGTGCTCTGTGGTGAACGGACATACGTGGTCCACGTTTTTGGGCCCATTTATTCGCGATCATGTCATGTCTTCCGGGCTGTGGGATGGTGTTTTTTTGGATGCCGCGTACGGGGATTTGACGCAGTCGTTCGGGGCGAATCTCGACATGAATAATGATGGACTTGTTGATGAGTCGAAAGCGGTTGATATGGCTTGGCGTGCGGGTATGCAGACCTTGTTACGTAACGTACGGAGTGCGCTCGGTCCAAATGCAATTATCATGAATAACAGTAGTGCGTTGTATGCTCCGCTAACGAACGGTGTGCTTTTTGAAAACTTTCCTCGCTACGGATGGGCATGGCCGTTTCACGAGTTACGCACTTCGCTTGATAAGAATACGGCGCCTAAAGTTTCGGCCGTGAATACGAATACAGGAAATGCCGAGCAGCCATGGAATTATAAGCTCATGCGTTATGGCCTCACGAGCGCCCTTATCGCTGATGGGTACTTTTCGTTTGATGCGGGAGATTGGGGGCATCATCGTACGTGGTGGTATGACGAGTATGATGCCGTGCTTGGGAAGCCCACGGGGCCCGCGCGCGCTCTCGTTTCCCAAGGGAAGGGCGCCACCAATGGACTTTGGATGCGTGAGTTTGAACGAGCTGTCGTCTACGTCAATAGTTTAAACGAAGCGAAGTCGGTTGTGTTGCCGGGTGAATTTGAGCGGTTGACGGGAACGCAGGATGTTACGACCAACTCGGGAGCTATTGAGTTGCGTACCACGATTCCCGCACAAGACGGGTTGATTGTTCTTCGTCGATCGACGGCTGCGGATATTCGTGGGTCTTCATTTATAAACGGATCGTTTGTGCAGGTGCGTGGATTGGATGGAAGTCGCCAGAAACAAGGATTCTTCGCGCAAGCTTCGGATGCGCCCGGAGGCGCTGTGGTCGTGCGAGCGGATCTTGATGAGGATGGCGTGATGGAGACGCTCATCTCCGAAAAAGGAGAGGTCCGGTGGACAACGTCGAAGGGGAAAACGGTTCGTGTGCAACCATTTGGCAAGAAATCACAAGGTGCATTATCCCTTGCGGTGGGAACAGTGGACGGAAAGGCTCTGTCGGTTGTGGTTGGGGCGGATTCGGGAAGTGCACCGTCTGTTGCTATCGTTTCGTCGGCTGGAACGGTTGTTCGTTCATGGATGGCGTATCAACCGCTCTTTCGAGGAGGGGTTCGGGTTGCGACGGGTGACCTTGATGGGGACGGTCGTGCGGAAATCATCACAGCTCCTGGCTTGGGAGGCGGATCGCATATTCGTTTTTTTACTGATCGCGGACAGCCTGCGCGTGGAGGATTCTTTGCCTTTAAGGATACGGTTGCTGTTGGAGCGCATATTGCTACGGGTGATGTAAATGGAGATGGCAAAGTGGATCTGTTGGTTGGGACGGGTCCTGGAGTGACGCCGCTTCTTAGGGTGTATGATAGGACTGGCAACAGGACGCAGGAATTCGTGCTAGACACGAACATAAAAGCGCGTGGAGTTATTCCCACGGTTGCAGACGTCACGGGAGATGGGGTTGCTGATATGTTGCTTGCAATTGACCCATTCGATCTATGAAAAACCGACAACCATCCGTGAGAACGGGCTTGTTACTACCGGCCTTGCTTGGGGCTCTTACGCCGGCACGAGCTCTCACGTCCTATCTGCGTCGTCGGTACGTGGAGCGATATGTGCCCCGCTATGTTCGTTCGCTTCCTCTATTTGTTTTCGACATGATTGTCGCGGGAATCGCGGTAGTATTGATCCTAGGAGATCTCTACTTAGCGCTCATGCCATTGCCACAGGCGAACCGTCTTGCCCTTTCCCTTCGTGCCCCAGAAGTAAAAACGCTTGCTCCCATTGCTCTGGAAGCGACGGTGAGTGCTCGGGGATCGCGTACAGAGGAAGATCTCACATTACGTTGGGTACTTCCTCCGGGAGCGGAGATTCTGAGCGCTCATCCGGCGTTAAACGAGGCGGGGGAGATGAATATAGAGAGCCTTGGTCCGGGGGAATCGCAGACGGCGAAGGTCGTGGTTCGCCTTCGTTCTCGTGTTGGCGAAAAGGCGCGTATCGGATTTTTC
>CAZJEZ010000003.1:33099-33937 GCA_964545235.1 uncultured Gammaproteobacteria bacterium | reverse complement strand
GATAGCAAAGGATGGATGCGTGGAACGGATGAGCGTGACGTGAAGGGGTCGGGTGTTGTTTTTGGGATGACCTCGGCGTTTCAAGAACAGATGCCGTTGTCGCCTTGGCAGGTTGGATGGCTACGAAACACCACAGATCTTCCCATTGAACATCTTGCCGTTGCTGGAGAGCGGGACATAACGCTTGCCCCACGAGCCACAAAGCTCTTTGAGTACACGGAGAGCCATTTGGTGAATGATGAGCGGACGGGTGGTATGAAACTGATCCTCTCCGCGGATGGAAAACCGGTTCAGGATGTATCCGGCTGGAGACTTTTTGATTCGAATGATTCAGGTGATCCGCTCACTCTTTTGCCATGGGTTCCCGGAGAGCCGTTACGTGTTCATGTGGCGGAGGCTCTTTTAGAGCAAGAAAAAGCCTCCGTGGGCGTTTACCAGTCGTATTCCCCGGCGGAACTAGTGCTCGTGCATCCTGGACTTAGCGAGGGTCAGCTTGCACATGCTGTACAGACTATTCCACTTACCAGTGATCATATCAGTCTTCCTACGCCACGCGTGTTTGATGCGACGTCTTGGTATGCGTGGGTGATTCGCGGTTGTATAGAGGGCTCGTGTGCTACGTCGGGACTTGTACGTGGTCGTGTTACGACCGCGTTTACCCCGGATGCGACGGTTCATTACTACCTTTCGAGTGGGGATCAAGTTGGTATTGGGCCGTTTCCTCCACGCGTGGGTGAAGCGACGCGGGTATGGGTTGAGTGGTCACTCGCTCCTATTACTAAGGCGCTTGATTCCATTCGTTTTGAAACAGTTCTTCCTCCGAACGTGCGTTATACGG
>CAZJEZ010000003.1:29578-33089 GCA_964545235.1 uncultured Gammaproteobacteria bacterium | reverse complement strand
GGCGTACATCGCTCCCTGATGGGGGTGTATTGATCCAAGAAGACGAGGCTCTCGTCTGGAATCTAGGCTCGCACGGACCATCCACGGTTCCGTTGCGGGCGCGGTTTGAAATCGAAGTTACTCCCAAGGATGCTTTGGGGGTGATGTACCAAAATCCGGTGCGTGCTTCGGCGCGTGATACAGAGGCGGATCTTATCCTTACCTCGTCAACGCAAGCTATTACGCAATAAACATCGCGTCGCCAAAGGAGTAGAATCGGTACTTGTGGTCGATGGCGTGTTGATACGCGCGCAGCACATGCTCGCGTCCAGCAAAGGCACTCACGAGAACAATGAGGGTTGATTTTGGAAGATGAAAGTTGGTGATCAATGCATCTGCCACGCGAAATAAAAATCCGGGGGTAATAAAAATACTGGTCCATCCAGACCATTCGCCGAGCGCGCCGCCCTGCGCCATGGATTCAAGCGCGCGTAGAGCTGTTGTTCCTACGACGATTACGCGCCCACCGCGTGCGCGTGTCTGCTGTATGGCGTCGACGGTTGCTTGTGGGACATGACCCCACTCGGCGTGCATGGTGTGTTCTTCGAGCGTTTCTGTCTTCATGGGACGAAACGTTCCGAGTCCCACATGTAACGTAACGAACGCTCGCTGTACGCCCCGTGCTTCCAGGCTCGCGAGCAGGCCGTCTGTAAAGTGAAACCCAGCCGTTGGTGCAGCGACCGAGCCCGTATGTTTTGCGTATATGGTTTGATAGGAGGCCTCATCTACAACTTGTTGTACGTAGGGAGGGGAGGGAATCTGCCCATGCGTATCCGTCCAGCTCAGAAGGGTTTCGTGGGTGACGTTGAATCGAAGCCGAACGGTTCCATCGTCGAATTTTTCTAGGAGGTGTGCCGAGATTTGTTCATCAAACGCAATCGTATCCCCGACGTGGGCGTGTTTCCCTGGACGGAGGAGCGCCTGCCAGTTCTCTTCGTCCGTATGGAGGAGGAATACTTCTAACGTGCGCGCTCCGATGTGCCCATGGAGTCTTGCTTTAAACACACGTGTGTCATTCATGACGAGAAGATCGCCTGGATGTAGCAGGGAGGGTAAATCGTACACATGGTGATCGGCGAGGTTTCCCGATCTTCGATCAAGCATAAGAAGTCGCGCATGATCGCGCGGTTCCACGGATCGTTCAGCGATCCGTTCCAGGGGGAGCGTGTAGTCAAAGTCTCCAACGTTCATGTCGGCGAGGGTAGCCGAAACGGTCGTATGTGGCAATCAGGGCCAATGCCTGCACCCTAGTCAATTTCGTAAGTTTATGGTACTTTCTTTTGACAAATATGACATTTTCTCTTGCGATACTCAAACAGAAAAAAGTATGGATTCCAGCGCTTCTTTTGATCGTGCTCGGAGGTCTCTACTGGCGCAATAAAAACGCGAATACTGGGCCTTTTTACGATACGCAAGCAGTAGTCAAACAGGACCTCAAACAAACGGTTGAAGTAACGGGACAGGTCGCTCCTCGTGACCGTATTGATTTGGCTTTTAAAGGGTCTGGCAAGCTTGCTCGATTGAACGTTCGTGTCGGACAGGAAGTGAAGGCGGGGGATGTGCTTGCAGAATTGAACGCGAACGACCTTCGCTATTCAGCTGAACGAGCGCGTGCTTCAATGGCTCTTATTCAGGCCCAGTTAAATGCGCGTGTGGCTGGTGATACGGCAGAATCCATCCGTGTTTCGCAGGCGGCTGTTGATCAGGCGCAGGCGAATTATGATAAGGCGGTTGCTGATCTCGAGCTCGCTCGCGTGCAGGTGGACGATTTGACTCGTACGTCTGACTCGGCTCAAGCCGTTCGGAATGCGTATGATTCACTGCGTAATTCCTTGCAGACCTCTTTGGGTGCTGTTCAGACGTCGTTGACGGATGGGGATACGATTATTGGTGTTGATAATTCTGCAGCCAATGACGCGTATGAAAACACACTTGGGGTGAATGATCGCCCGGCGCTCATGAGCGCTCGAACGATCACGTATGGAGCGGCGCGCATGGCACAGGCGCAAGCCTTGGTTGCTGTTCGTGGACTCACGACGGGTTCTCCGCGTTCTGACGTCCTCGCCGCAGCGGACGTTATGCGGGAAGCACTTGTAAAAACGCAGTTATATATGGATGATGTTCAGCGTGTGCTCGCGGCAACAATCACGAGCCCTAATTTCTCAGCCGTTGAGCTTGCTACCAAAAAGTCTACGATTGATACGGATCGCGTGAGTGTTAGTACTCAACTTGCAGCGATTATCACGGCTCGTCAAACAGCGACTACAAGTGAAACCACTCGTTTAAATGCAATCCGTGCCGCTGAAACAAGCGTCTCAGTTTTGAAAGCGACGCTTGATTCGGCAAAGGCGGCTCTTGATATCAAGAAGACGCCTCCACGTGAGGTTGATCTTGCGCCGTTACGGGCCCAGCTTTTGGATGCACAGGTCGCCTATGCGCAAGCGGCGGAACGATTGAGCGACATGAAGATTGTGGCTCCGGTCGATGGAACGATCACGGGGGTCACGCCGTCTGTTGGAGAACAAGTTGTTGCTGGTACCCCTGCGCTTAGCATGATTGGCTACGAGCTATATCAGGTAGAAGCGTTGGTACCAGAATCTGATATCGCTAAAGTCAAACAAGGCCAACGTGTTACGCTTACACTCGATGCTTTTGGGGATGACCTGGTGTTTGAAGGCTCGGTATTATCCGAGGATCCTGACCAAACAAAAGTTCAAGACGCGATTTACTACAAAGTGCACGTTACATTCGTGTCCGGTGACAAGGATGTGAAGCCTGGCATGACAGCAAATGTGACCATTCATACAGCGGAACAAAAGGATGCGCTCATTATCCCATCGCGCGCTCTTCGGGAAGAAAACGGGAAGCGCTTTGTACGTGTACTCATTGGGAATACCGCTGAGCAAAAAGAAGTTACTATTGGATTACGTGGCGACGATGGGCTCCTTGAAGTGATAGGTGGCGTAACAGTGGGTGATAAGATTGTGACGGGAGAACTCACTGCCGCTGAATACCGCGCTAAGCAAGCCGCACCAACGACTCCCTAAGTATGGCATCCGTCATCGAAGTTAAGAATCTTACCAAAGAGTACGAAAATGATGGGGTAAAAACACCGGTGCTTCACGGAGTATCGTTTGATGTTCCACAGGGACAGTTTATGGCTATCATGGGGCCATCTGGATCAGGAAAATCCACGCTCATGCATATCCTTGGATTTCTCGACACGTTGTCTACGGGGACGTACCTGTTTCAAGGGAAAGACGCCTCCATGCTCAACGAAGATCAGCTCTCGGACATGCGAGGAGAAAATATCGGTTTTATCTTTCAGGCGTTTCATCTGCTTCCAAAGACGACGGTTCTGGACAATGTTATGCTACCGCTTCTCTATTCGACGCTTCCCGTAGCGGACCGCCGTCGCCTAGCACTGGAGGCGATTGAATCTGTGGGGTTGTCACATCGTGTGGATAATCTC
>CAZJEZ010000003.1:0-29568 GCA_964545235.1 uncultured Gammaproteobacteria bacterium | reverse complement strand
GCAACAGCGCGTTGCCATTGCTCGTGCGTTGATTCGTAAGCCCTCCGTTATTTTTGCTGATGAACCGACGGGAAATCTTGATTCGAAGTCAGGGGCGCAGGTTATGAAGTTGTTGCAAGATCTTAACGTGAAACAAGGCCATACGATCATTCTCGTGACCCATGAAACCTACACATCTGAACACGCGGAACGCGTTCTGCGCATTCGTGACGGCCTTATCGAATCCGATGTGATGAATATGAACCGTCGTATGGCTGATGGGGATGTCCTCAAAAAATAACATGACATTTTCTGACCTCATCCAGTCTTCCTTTCAGAGTCTTACGCGTACAAAGGCGCGTTCAGGGCTCACGATGCTTGGTATCGTTATCGGTATCGCGTCGGTGATTTTGATGTTATCGATTGGAGAGGGGGCGCAGCGATACATTCTGGCACAGATCTCTTCATTTGGCAGTGATATTCTGTTCGTGACGAATGGACCAAAGGTGGAAGAAGGTCAGCCGACGTTATTTATTAAACAGACATTGACGATTCGTGATGCACGTCGTTTGCAGAATGAAGTATGGGTGACGGATGTTGTGGCGCGTTTGCAGGTGCAGGATCGTGTGAGTGCGGATGGCTCCGAAACGAATGTGAGCGTGGCCGGCACAACACCTGATGAAGCGGTATTGTACGGATTACGAACGGCTGCGGGGGAATTCTTTTCACGCGCAGCTGTCGATGCACGTGAACGAGTGATTGTTCTTGGTCACGAAGTTGCGAAGAATGCGTTTGGTGAAAACACGCCTGTTGGAAAAACGGTGAAGCTTGGTACAACGAATTTTCGTGTGGTTGGGGTTATGGAAGCGGTTGGGACAAAAGGTTTCCAAAATGTGGATAAACAGGTCTATATACCGGTGACAGCAGCACTCGATTTGTACAATAAAAAATACCTTTCGTATTTAATGGTCCGCACGACGCTGCCGCTTGCGCGTGCCAAGGACCGGCTTCAGACCACGTTTCGTGAGTATCACAATATTGATAATGTAAACGGCGATCTTGAAAAGGACGATTTTAATGTGTCGACGCAGGAAGATGCTGTGAAGAATGCGGCGACCGTTACCATGATCTTGCAAACGCTCCTGGTCGCTATTGCGAGTATTTCGCTTCTTGTCGGAGGTATTGGGATCATGAACATTATGTATGTCACGGTGACAGAGCGCATTAAAGAAATTGGGTTGCGAAAAGCAATCGGTGCACGCCGTCGAGATGTCCTTGGTCAATTCCTTGCCGAGGCGATCGTGCTCACCGGCTTTGGAGGTGTATTTGGCATTGCTCTTGGATTTTTGTTGTCCTGGATCGCCATCACTATCATCAGTCAGTTCCAAAGCGGATGGACGTACGCGTTTTCTCTTCGTGGAGCATTTCTCGGATTTGGCGTGTCTACGGCCATTGGGTTGGTATTCGGCTACTTTCCGGCACGGCGTGCGGCCGCTCTCAATCCAATAGATGCGCTTCGTGTTGAATAATATGAAACTCCGTGATCTTCTTCCGCTTTCGTTGCGTGCTCTTACGATGAATCGTGGGCGTTCGATGCTTACCATGCTCGGTATCATTATCGGAATTCTTTCTGTTATTTTGATGATTGCAACGGGGGAGGCAGCGCAACGGTATCTTCTTGGGCAGCTTGCTTCGTTTGGGAGCGATATGGTGTTCATCGCGAATGGCCAGGGCGATGATGCGCGCGGCGGTCCTCCGAGTAACGAGGTGAAGCTTACGCTTACGGAACGTGATTATAAAAAACTCAAAGAACAGACGTGGCTTTCTACGGTGAGTACGGTTGTTCAGAACTCAGATGTCGTGAGTGCGAACGGGGAAGAAAAACGGACTATGGTTGTTGGGACCACGCCCGAAGAAACGCGCATGTATAATTTAGAGATGTCGCGTGGACGATTTTTGCTTGATGATGACATTGATGCGGCGCGCCGTGTTGTTGTGCTTGGGTTGGATGTGGCGAAGAAGCTGTTTGGTGAGGAGGTGGCGCTTGGAAAATCGGTTAAGGTTGGGCGAGAGACGTTTCACGTGATTGGCGTTGTGGCGCCAGCGGGAACGCGCTTTTTTAACAACATGGATAACCAGGTGTATATTCCGTACACCACGGCGTTTCGCTTGTATAACAAAGATCGTTTGAATTTTATTTCTGCCAAGTCCGGGGCCACCCCTCCGCGTGAAGCGAAAGAACGTGTGCGTGTGGTGCTTCGGGAAACTCACAATCTCGACAATCCAAACGGGATTCTTGCGAAAGACGATTTTCGGGTCGCGAGCCAAGAAGATGTGGCGAAAAATGCAGATACGATTGGGTCGGTGTTGGCTATTTTATTGGGGTCGATCGCGAGTATTTCGCTGGCCGTGGCTGGGATCGGGATCATGAATATTATGTATGTCACCGTCACCGAACGTACGCGTGAGATTGGGTTGCGAAAAGCGATTGGAGCTCACCCAAGAGATGTGCTCGGGCAATTTTTGGCGGAAGCAATTATGCTGACGGTTGTAGCCGGTTGTATTGGTTCGGTGCTTGGAACGGCCCTTTCATGGCTCGCTATTTTCATTATCAATCAGTTTCAGTCCGGATGGACGTTTGCTATGCCGTGGAACGGTATCGGTATTGCGTTTGGCGTTTCGGTGGCTATTGGAATCGTATTTGGGTACTTTCCTGCACGAAAAGCGGCACGACTTCATCCAATTGAAGCGTTGCGGTACGAGTAGAGGCGGCCTGTCTTGACGCTCTGGTTCCCCGTGGTATCCTATTAGCACTCTCATGTATAGAGTGCTAGTATAGGCATCGAGAGCTCTCCTATGGATACGCGTTTACACACTGTCTTTCGTCTCGCTGTTGAGGATTATATTTCAACCGGGAATCCGATAGGTTCTCAGTATTTGGTTGAGCGGTACAAGCTCGATATGAGTCCCGCTACCATTCGCAACTGGTTCGCGGATCTTGAAGAAGCGGGATACCTCATGCAGCCACATACGTCTGGAGGCCGAGTTCCTACGGAAGAGGGGTTTCGCCACTATGCACAAACGTGTGTGACGCCCAAGCCACTTTCGAAACGACAACATGCCCTCCTGGAACAGGCGATTGGGAGTTCGGTGACGCGGGATACGCGTTGGAAGGTCGCTGCAAAAGCTCTTGCCGAACAGGCGTCGCTTGCCGCTCTCGTTGGACTCGCTCGTCACGAAACGTTCTACACGGGACTGTCTCAGTTATTCTCACAACCGGAGTTTCAAAATTGGAAGCACGTGGTCTCGTTATCCGAAGTGCTTGATCGATTGGATGACGCCCTTGTTCGTGTCCGATCAACGTCGTATTCGGAGCCGGTTATTCTTGTTGGACGCGAGTGTCCGTTTGGGGCCATGTGCTCCACGGTTATGCTGACGATCGACGATACATGGATTGCGCTTCTTGGTCCGCAACGCATGGATTATCAAACTGCCTACTCATCACTTTCTACGCTTAAACAACTCTATGGATGAACAACACGTTTCAGAACAACAAGAACCTGTACAGCAACCGACCTGTTCTTCGTGCGAGGAATACCTTGCTGGATGGAAGCGCGCACAAGCGGACTATCAAAATGTGAAAAAAGAAATGGAGCGCGAACGGAGTGAAATCATGTCTCGTGCAAACGAGCGCCTCCTGGAGCGTCTTCTTCCTGTGATCGACCAATTTGCCCTCGCCATGCAGTTTCTTCCAGACGTTGAACAGCTTCCGGAAGATCTTCGACCAAAATGGAAGAATTGGGTTATCGGACTCGCTGCTATTCAGACACAGTGGATGCAAACGGCTTCTGCGGAAGGATTGGAGCCTATTGAGACAAGCGGGGTCTTTGATCCGCATGTACACGAGGCCGTCTCTGAAGAGCCTTCTGAATCGATTGCTCCAGGATCTATTGTCCGCACGATCCAGACGGGATGGAAGCTACATGGTCGCGTCTTACGTCACGCGCGTGTCGTTGTTGCAAAAGTGAACGTTTAATTCATTCTTTCCTGTTCTATGTCTCTCATAAAATGGTCACCCATGTTCGATTCGCTCGACGCTATGGACCAGATGATGACGGGTGGAGGCATTGTCCCGCCAATCGATATGTATGAAACGGATATCGCGGTTGTGGTCGAAACACCGCTTCCCGGTATTGATCCAGAGAATGTTGAAATCTCCATCGACGGAGGCGTTCTCTCGATCAAAGGAACGGTTGAACGCAAAACGGAAGTGGATGATAAAAACTACTATCGCAAGGAAGTTCGCTATGGAACCGTGTTTCGTCAGATCGCTCTTCCAACGTCCGTGAGTGAGTCGGAAGCGAAGGCTGAGTATGACGAAGGGGTGCTCAAAATCACGCTCCCAAAAACGGATGAGAAGAAAAAAACGATTCAAATTCATATAAATAAGCAGTAATTCTATGGCAAAAATTCTTGGTATCGATCTTGGAACGACTAATTCCTGCATGGCGATCGTCGAAGGCGGTCAGCCAAAGGTGCTTGAAAATAGCGAAGGCGCTCGTACAACGCCTTCCATCGTGGCAACCACAAAAACAAACGAACGTGTCGCTGGGCAGATCGCTAAGCGTCAGGCCGTTGTGAATCCAGAGAACACCCTCTTTTCTGTGAAGCGGTTAATTGGACGTCATTGGAATGATGCGGAAGTTCAGCGCGATGTGAAATGGTTTCCGTTTGCCGTGAAGCAGGCGGGTGAAGGTGTGCGCGTCGTAATGGGTGGGAAGGACTATGCTCCAGAAGAAATCGCTGCCATGGTGTTGCAAAAACTCAAGGCAGACGCCGAAGCTCGGACGGGTGAAAAGATCACGGAAGCCGTTATCACGGTGCCCGCCTATTTCGATGACTCACAGCGTCAGGCGACAAAAATTGCCGGTGAAATCGCTGGATTAAAGGTTGCTCGTATCATTAACGAACCAACGGCGGCGGCGCTTGCGTACGGATTTGATCGCAAAAAGGATGAGAAGATCGTCGTCTACGATTTGGGCGGCGGAACGTTCGACGTGTCTGTTCTTGAAGTCGCGTACGATGCGGCTACCTCACAGAACACGATCGAGGTTCGTGCTACAAATGGTGACACGCATCTTGGTGGAGACGACTTTGATCAACGCATTATCGCGTGGTTGGTGGATGAGTTCAAGAAGTCGGAAGGTGTTGATTTGAGCAAAGACACGCTCGCGCTTCAGCGTATTAAAGATGCAGCTGAAAAGGCGAAAATCGAGCTTTCCAGCGCTATGGAAACAGAAGTGAATCAGCCCTTTATCACGAGCGATGTAAATGGCCCAAAACACATGCAGATCAAGCTCTCACGCGCGAAACTTGAGCAGCTTGTCGGAGATCTCGTCGAGAAGTCTATGGAGCCATGCAAGAAGGCTCTCGCGGATGCCGGTCTTACGGTCAACGATATTCAGGAAGTGATTTTGGTTGGTGGGATGACGCGCATGCCGCTCGTCATTGCTACGGTTGAAAAGTTCTTTGGCAAGAAGCCAAACGCGAGCGTGAACCCAGATGAGGTGGTCGCCGTTGGTGCCGCAATTCAGGCGGGAAACTTGCAGGGCGACATCAAGGGTGAATTGCTTTTGTTGGATGTGACGCCGTTGTCGCTCGGTATTGAAACCATGGGAAGTATTATGACAAAAGTCATCGATCGCAATACAACGATCCCGACTTCGAAATCGCAGGTGTTTTCAACGGCGGCCGATGGTCAGACATCTGTGGAAGTTCATGTCTTACAAGGGGAGCGCGATATGGCGGCTGATAATCGTTCGCTCGGAACGTTTACGTTGTCTGGCATCCCTTCTGCGCCACGCGGCGTCCCACAGATTGAAGTGACGTTTGATATCGATGCAAATGGTCTCTTGAGTGTTAAGGCTAAGGACAAGGCATCCGGAAAAGAACAGCAGATCACGATCACGGCCTCCACCAACCTGTCGAAGGATGAGGTTGAGCGCATGCGCAAGGAGGCTGAAGCCCATGCTGGCGAAGACAAGAAGCGTCGCGAAGCGGTTGAAGTAAAGAATATGGCGGAAACCATGCTCTACACGACGGAAAAAATGATGAAAGAGCATGAGGCCAAGATTTCCGAAGATGACAAGAAGCTTGTGCAAGAAAAAATCGATGCGTTGAAAGCGGTCAAAGATGGGGAAGACTTGGAAGCTATCAAGAAGGCGGCGGATGAACTCGCAACAGCCGGTCAGAAAGTTGGGGGGTCGCTCTACCAGGATCGTCCAGAGGCCGAAGCTGGTCCAGCGGGTGATGCGGGGGCTACGGGTACTCAACAGAATGCAGAAGAAGTGAAGCCAGAAGAGCCGCCAAAGACGGAATAGGGTATGTCCACGCTCAATATCAATGCTCCCGAAGGTTCCTTGCGAGCCTCCTACGCAAACATGGTCCATGTGACGCATACCGCGGAAGAGTTTGTGTTGGATTTTATCAGCGCCTTTGAACCTCGCGGGGAGCTGGTGTCGCGACTTGTTGTGAGTCCGGCGCATTTGAAGCGTGTGATTCGTGTGCTGCAAGAACAGTTTGAAGGATATGAGCGTGAATTTGGTCCGCTGCACGAAGCAGGGGAACCGAAGCTTCTTCCGCCAGGAGGAATCCCACGAACCACATGAAGCACGCCTTTTTCTTCGATTTTGACGGAACACTTGTTGATAGCGAGCGGTTGAGTCGCCGTGTCTGGGAGGAGGTCTGGTATGAAGCGACGAGCGCCAGGCTTCCTCGTGAGGTGTTTGCCCAGATGACGGGTAAGACGTATGAAGAACGAGCGAAGCATCTTGTTCAGATGTACGAGTCGCCGCTCGCGCCTCAAGCCGTATGTGCGCAGGCCGAACGGCGGTTCTACGTGTTGGCTGATACGGAAGGTCTCCCGCTTATGCCCGGTGCACGCGAAGCGCTTGAACGGGCTCGTCTCGCGGGAATCGCGCTCGCTCTGGTATCGAATGGGGATCGTCCATACATCAACCAGATGCTTTCGAAGCTTGAACTTGGTGCCTTCTTTGAGACTATTCTTACGAAAGAAGATGTCGCCCAACCGAAGCCGGCGCCAGATCTGTATCGGAAACTTGCTCAACAGTACGCGGATCATCGTTATATTGCCGTAGAAGATTCGGCGCCCGGTATAACGAGTGCTCGTGGAGCAAATGTTCCTGTGTTGGGTGTGATTGGTGCTGGATTAGCCGATGATGTCGCTGGAGCGACGCATATTCTTCCTTCGCTTGAAGTGTTTGATCCACAAGCTCTGTTCTCTCTCTTCTATCCTCATGTCTAAAGATTTCTACGCCATCCTTGGCGTTTCAAAGACGGCGACTGCGGACGACATTAAAAAGGCGTTTCGTCGTCTTGCGCATGAACATCATCCGGATAAGGGCGGTGATGCGAAACGATTCAAAGATATTAACGAAGCGTACCAGGTGTTAGGTGACGCGAAGAAACGAGCGACCTATGATCAGTTCGGGAGCGCTGCGTTTGATGGAAATGGTGCCGGTCCTGGGCCTGGTGGGTTTGGTGGTGGCGGGTTTGGAAGCGGTGGATTTCAAGGGTTTGATTTCAATGGCGGATTTGATCCAAGCGAGTTTGGCGATCTTGGTGACGTGCTCGGCCAAATGTTTGGCATGGGCGGGGCACGCGGTGGGCGTGGAGGAGGAAAACCTCGCGGAGAGGATATTCAAGTAGACGTATATTTGACGTTTCGTGAGGCGGCGTTTGGCGTTTCTAAACCGGTGCAGGTGTATCACCATGTCGCGTGTTCGCATTGCAAAGGTGAGGGCGCCGAGCCAGGCACCAAGCGGACGTCGTGTTCAACGTGTAAAGGGTCCGGCCAGGCGCGTGAGGCTCGTCGAACGGTGTTTGGCGTTATGCAGACAATGGTTACCTGTTCCGCCTGTCATGGGATCGGTACAATTCCTGAAAAACCGTGCGGCACGTGTCGGGGTCAGGGTGTTGAACGGAAGCAAGAGACGCTTACGATTCCCATTCCCTCTGGTATCGCAGAAGGGGAGACTTTGAAGGTGTCCGGTCAGGGTGAACGTGCTCCGCACGGAGGATCGGGTGACTTGTATATTGAAATTCATGTTGAAAAAGACAAGGTCTTTTCGCGTGATCAGCAAGATGTTTTGTCAACGGTTACCGTTCCGTTTTCAACGCTCGCTCTTGGTGGAACGATTGCCGTGGAAACACTTGATGGTTCTCAAGATATTCATATTGATGCTGGGACGCCTATCGGTACGGTTGTGACGATTCGTGGCAAAGGAATCGCTCATCATCGTTCTTCGACGCGCGGGGCGCATCGTGTAACGCTTCATGTGGAAACACCGAAAAAACTTACACGCGAGCAACGTGACCAGATAGAGTCGCTCAAAAAGTTGGGGTTGTAGTCAGAACGCGGTATACTTTTGCGGATGGTCACCCCGTCCTTTTCTTGGCTTCCGATGGCGCAACAGCTTCTTGCTGGGCAAGTGGGCTTGCTTGTTTTTTTGATGTTTGTGGGAGTGTTTTATGGGTTGCTCATGGGCCGAGACCGCGCGTTGTTTTTTCTTTTACTGCAGTATCCCGCGCTTGCAGCGGTTGTGACGCTTCCGGCGCTCCACGATCTCGCGCCTCTTGTTGGATTACAGGGAAAGCCGTTTTATGCCGTTGGATTATTCTTGGCTCTGTTTTGCCTGACGGTTGTATGTGTTTGGCGTAGCCCCTTTGGAGAGTCGTTATGGTTTGGTCGTGGTTCTTGGTGGGAGAGTATTCTCTCTGGATTGGCTCAAGTCGGGTTCGCTTGTACGGTAACGTTATACTTGCTCCCGCCGGCTATTCGGGCAACGTTTCCTTCTCAATTAGAGCCCGCCTTTGCCTTTCCTTGGATGCATGTTATCTGGACACTTTTACCACTCATCCTTTACGGTGTCCTTGGAAAAACACCATTTCATCGAGACCATGGCGAGTATTCGGTTGACGATGAGTAACATTTTCCGCTTGTATTCGTATAATCCTACGTCAGATGAATCGTCCGAAACCAACGTTCGTTGCCTTTTATGAGGCGCATCTGACACGCATTTATGCGTTTGTCTTCTTTCGAGTTGGAGGAAGAAAAGAGATAGCAGAAGATTTGGTTCAAGAGGTATTTCTGAAGGCTTTTGAGGCCTATGATCGATACGATCCGGCGGTGAGTGAATTTGCCTGGATTTATACGATCGCCCGTAATCATCTCGCGACATACTTTTCTCGCCAGCGAGAAACGCTCGATGTGGAAGATGTTGCTGATAATGTTCGCTTTTCGAAGGACGCACGTGATCAGCTCGCGCGGTCGTTCGAAGAGGGAAAGTTGCTTGACGCGCTGAATACCCTTCCTTCAGAACAAGCGGAGCTTATCCAGAAGAAGTATCTCGAGGGATGGTCATTTGATGATCTCGCGGTACATTTTCAGAAGTCCTCGGGGTCTTTGCGTGTGCAGTGCGTTCGTACGCTTCGTAAATTGAGTGGCCTCCTTGAAAAGCATCGTCGTGATCATTTATCTCTGTAATATGTTACGTTCTTACTTTGCCCTTCGTTCCCTTGCGAAACGTGCCAAACCGGATACGTCGTTTCGGATACGTCTTCATGAGCGATTTGCGTCACGAGCTGTCACGCAGGATAAGGGGATTCGTCACACGTTTTTTCACCCCTTCCGTCTGGCATTTGCTGGAAGCGGTTTTTTAGCGATCGTTCTTATTTCAACGGGGGCATACGCCTATCAGTCACGATCCATCAGTCCAACAAGTCCGCTTTATGATTTGCGAGAAACTATTGAAGACGCGGAATCGTCCTACGTCGCGCCACTTTTTGGTACTGAAGAAGAGGTGGAGTGGCAACATATCGAGCGTAATGATCGTGAAATTGAACTGATTGATCAAGAAATAAAAGACCTGGAGGCGGAGAGTGCGAGGATTCTATAGGTTGCCTGAATAGGGTCGAAAGGATACTCTCCCTTTATGTTTACTCTTTGGAATACAAGAACAAGAACAGTAGAGGAGTTTGTGCCTCAGCGCTCATCAATGGTGAGCGTGTATAGCTGTGGACCAACGGTGTATAACCCCCTTACCATTGGGAATTGGCGAACGTTCATCTTTGATGATCTCTTGGCGCGTGCGTTGCGCCTGTTTGGATACGAGGTGACCTGGGTCATGAATATCACGGATGTTGGGCATCTTGTTGGTGATGGAGATGAGGGGATGGATAAGGTGGCGAACGAGGCTACGAAGCGGGGGATGACCTCTTGGGAATTGGCGAGACGGCTGGAAGCGGAGTTTGTGGCGGCCATGGACCAATTCCATATTCACGCGCCAGATCGACTCCCTCGAGCCACGGAACATATCGAAGAACAAATTACGTTAGTTCAAGATTTGGAACAAAAGGGATGCACTTATCGAACGAGTGATGGCATTTATTTTGATACGAGTCGGTTTCCTTCATATGGTTCACTATCCGGACAAAATCTCGCCGATAAAGCAGAGGGCGCTCGTGTTGCTGTGAATCCTGAGAAGCGAAACGCCTCCGACTTTGCCTTGTGGAAGTTTAGTCCTACAACGGGTCCGAAGCGCGATATGGAATGGGAGAGTCCGTGGGGGGTTGGATTCCCTGGGTGGCATATTGAATGCTCTGCCATGTCTACGAAGTATCTTGGACAGCCGTTTGATATTCATACGGGTGGGATCGATCTTATCCCTGTTCATCATGAAAACGAGATCGCTCAAAGTGAAGCGGCGCATGGCGTACCTCTTGCGCGGTACTGGATGCATGGAGAATTCTTGTTGATCGATGGTGGTCGCATGGGGAAATCGCTTGGGAATGCATACACGATGGAGGATCTTCTTGCACGTGGATACGAGCCTGTGGTGTATCGCTACTATACCCTTGGTGCGCACTATCGTTCTAAGCTCAATTTTACGTGGGATGGAATGGAGGCTGCCTCGCAGGCTCTCCAAAAGCTGTACGGAGCCGCTCGACGAATGACTCCTGGGGGAGAAGTATCTACGGTCTACATGGAGCGATTCACTCATGCTTTGGAGGATGATCTTAACCTTCCACAGGCGTTAGCTGTTGTGTGGGATTTAGTGAAGAGCGAGGAAGATCTATCGGTGCAGGGGGCGACGTTGCTTGCTATGGATGCTGTGTTGGGACTTGGGTTCCGGGAGGTGATGGAGCGGGCTCAGGTAGAGCGTGCTATTACTCCGCCACCAGAAGTTCTTGCATTAGCGGAAGCTCGTGATACCGCTCGTCGTGAAAAGCGTTGGGAGGCGAGTGATGCTCTTCGTGTTCAACTTCGCGCGCTTGGTTGGGATATTCAAGATGAAAAGGAAGGTGGATATACGCTTTCTCGGACATAGCATCCTCGCTTTGCTTCGGAAGTGATATACTCGTTATGCATGAGTAACGGTTTTCTCACTCCTGAACAACTGGCGCCACAACCACAGGCGCCTCAAGAAATAAAGCCAGCTTCGCCTAGCGAGCTTTCTTCGGTTGAACAGGACAAACAGGCTCTTGAACAGATTGAACAAGAGGAGGCGCGTGATCGTTTTTTAGAAACAGAAGAAGCGGCAATAGCTCCGGTTGTAGCCGCGCAGTCAGTGCCCGCGTCTCAACCAGCTCCGCAGGTGCCGGCAAAAGATGAAGTCACCGTTCACGTTGAACAGATCCTTGAAGAAGGGCTTGAGGCCTATTTTCAACATCTTCCGCAGGAAGCGCAGGCGCCGTTTCGCCAAAAAGGCCAGGAAGTAGCTCGGGAGATTACGGGCATGATCAAAACCTTTCACCTCAAGGTTCAGCGAGCGGTCCTCTTGATCCGCGCTTGGCTTAAGACAATCCCGGGGGTGAACGCATTTTTCCTTGAACAGGAGGCAAAAATAAAGACAGACCAGCTCCTTGCGTATCAGGAAGAGCTGCGCCATCAATCAACGACAGAACAACCACCTACATGATCTCGCTCTTTCAGTTCGATGTTGTCCAAACGGAATCTATACCCGTATCTTTTTCGGAGGGATTTTTTTCGGACCCATTTGTTCAGTTATTTTTTGCATTTCTTGGGGCGGCTCTCGTGTTTACGGGGATCTTCTTTGCGATTCGCTTCTTTTTTCTTCGTCGAGGGGTTATCCGGACGGCATTTGGGATGAAAATCCTCTTAGTTCGTGTTCCGAAGGAGCTTCGAAAAGAGGACGGAGCCCAAGAAAAAACACAGCAACAGATTCAGGAGTTGATTGGCGCCATGGAAACCGTGTTCTCCACGATTGGTGGGTTGAAGGCGCAGCACGGTGTGTTTTCTTGGCTTTTTGGAAGACAGGATCACTTTGCTTTTGAAATGGTGATCAAGAACGATAAGATTTCGTTTTATGCAGCCGTCCCAGAAAAACAGGCGCCCTTTATTGAAGAACAGATTCATGCGCAGTATCCGAATGCACAAATCGATACAGTTCCTGACTATAATATCTTTTCCCCTAATGGGGTTATTTTGGGGAGTTATGTGACATTACGTCGAGATCACCACTTTCCCATCAAGACCTATCGGAAATTAGAATCGGATTCCATTAACTCGCTCACGAATGCGCTTGCAAAAGTGGAGTCGGGGGATGGGGCCGCTATCCAGTTCATTGTACGAAGTGCTCCGGGTCATTGGCGGCATGAGGGGTTGCGTATCGCTAAGCAGATGCAGCAGGGTAAAAAACTCTCGGACGTTGAAGGTGGTATTTTTGGGAGTGTTGGACGCGAGCTCGGTAAACTCCTTTCGTTCCCAGCGTCAGCCGAGAAGAAGCCGAATGAGCCGTATCGCTTATCGCCACTTGAAGAGGAGATGGTAAAAGGATTGGAAGAAAAATCATCCAAGGCGGGTTTAGACGTAAATATTCGCGTGGTCGTGTCGGCACAGATGCCGGAAACTGCCCAGCGTTATTTAAATGATATTTTAAACGCATTTGGGCAGTTTAATATTTACGAATACGGCAATAGTTTCGCGAAGGACATGCCCGCGTTTCGTAAAAAAATTATTCAGCGCTTTATTTTTCGTGCCTACGATCATGCACACGAGATCTTATTAAATGCGGAAGAGATGGCGAGCGTGTTTCATTTTCCCTTACCGAGTACGGAGACGCCTAAGATTAACTGGCTTCTATCACGTAAAGCGGTTCCGCCATCAAACTTGCCAACAGAGGGCATTCAGCTTGGCATCTCGGAATATCGTAATCACGCCTACGAAGTGCGCATGAAGCAGCAGGATCGTCGTCGTCACATGTATGTGATTGGTAAATCTGGTTCCGGTAAGTCGGTGTTTCAGGCCTCTCTTATTAAGCAAGATATCGAGGCTGGTCACGGTGTATGCGTCATTGATCCACATGGAGATTTGGTGGATGAATGCTTGGAGTATGTTCCAAAAGAACGTGCAGAAGATGTGATTTTCTTTGATCCAGCAGACTTTGAGCGACCTATCGGATTGAACATGTTGGAGTTTGATCCGCGCTACCCACAGTTACGCACCTTCGTGATCAACGAAATGTTGAAGATTTTTGACAAGCTGTACGATCTCAAATCAACAGGAGGTCCTATGTTTGAAACGTACATGCGTAATGCCATCCTGTTACTCATGGAGCATCCGGAATCCGGCATGACGCTCATGGATATTCCACGCGTCCTCGCGGACGAAGATTATCGCTCGTTTAAGTTGTCCAAATGTCAGTCGCAAGAAGTGAAAGATTTCTGGCAAAAAGAAGCTTTGAAGGCAGGTGGTGAATCGAGTTTGGCGAATATGGTGCCATACATCACCTCGAAGCTTGCGTCGTTTATCTATAACGACTACATGAGGCCGATCATCGGTCAGCAACAAAGCGCCTTTAACTTTTTTGATGCCATGAACTCCCAGAAAATCGTTCTCGTGAAGTTATCAAAGGGAAAGATTGGTGATCTGAATGCGTATCTTCTTGGTATGATCGTCGTTGGTAAGGTGCTGGATGCTGCTCTCAAGCGTGGGCAAATGCCTCCAGAAGAGCGTAAAGATTTTTATCTTTATATCGATGAGTTCCAAAACTTCTTAACGGATTCTATCACCACGATTTTGTCTGAAGCGCGTAAGTACGGGTTGAACCTGATCATTGCGCACCAGTTTATTGGTCAGCTTACCCAGGGAGCTAGCAAGGACACGTCTATTCGCGATGCTATTTTTGGAAACGTGGGTACCATGGTTTCGTTCCGTATCGGTGTGGAAGACGCCGAATTCTTGGCCAAAGAATACGCTCCTGTGTTTAGCGAATATGACTTGGTGAATGTGGAAGCATTTACGTGTAATCTTAAATTATTGATCGATAACACGGCTTCCCGCGCCTTCAATATGAAGCCCGTGATGGCGAAGCGCCCAGAATCTAAAGAGCTCGCGAACATGATTCATGAGTTGTCTCGTTATAAATTTGGTCGCAAGCGTGAACTCGTGGAAGCTGAATTAAATGAGCGTCGAGAATCCTCCGCGCTTCTTGGCGACATGAGCGATCTATTGTAAGTGTGTTATACTTTGGGTAATGGACGACGCAGCTTTTCCAATTGAACGACCAGGTCTCCAAGCGAATGATACAAAGCAGGCGTTGGTTCGCCGTGTGATCTCGCAGATGCGTCGTGAACTCGATGCGCTTGAACGTATGATTGAAAGCGAGGGTCCTGTTGATGCACGCGCAGAACTCACAGAAATCATGCAAGATGGAGAAACGCTTCTTGGCCCGATGGAGGAGGGTCGTGTGATTGAAGGTGTGTTTGATGGTCAGAATATGGTTGGGGAAGATGGTCGTGTGTATTTAGTCCCGCCAAACTATGCTTCAAAGTCGAAACTTGTTGAAGGTGATCTGTTGCGATTGGCGATCGATGACCGAGGGCGTTTTGTCTATAAGCAGCGTGGTCCGATTGAACGGCAGCGGCTTATCGGGTCCTTGGTGGAAGATGAGCATACGGGAGAATGGAAAGTGGTGGCGCAAGGACAAGCGTACAGAGTGCTCACCGCCTCGGTCACCTTTTTTGATGGCGTAACGGGTGATGAAGCTGTCATTTTGACGCCACGAAGTACCCCTTCCACATGGGCAGCTATTGAAAACATCTTAAAACAAGGGGAGTAGGTGACTTTCAGGACATGCCTCGGCATCTCCTTGTGCGCCTGTTCCATGGGCGGTATTGTACGTGCGTTCTATGCCCTCTTTAAGCCAACTCTATCGACCGAAACGGTTCGCCGACGTAACGGGTCAGCTTCATGTAAGTGAAACATTACGGCGTGAATTGGCAACGAATCGAACGGGGCATGCCTATGTATTTTCCGGTCCTCGTGGTGTCGGAAAAACAACAACGGCTCGTATTTTTGCCCAGGCATTGAATTGTCTTGAGCTTATTGATGGGGAGCCATGTGGCAGATGTCTGCACTGTGTTGCGTTTGAGGAGGGGCGACTGATTGATGTGACGGAAATGGACGCGGCAACGCATACGGGCGTTGATAACATCCGCGAGTCCATTATTGAGCACGTGCGTTTTTCTCCCATGCAGGGGAAAGCAAAGGTCTATATTCTAGACGAAGCGCACAAATTGTCCGATGGTTCCTGGAATGCGCTTCTCAAGACGCTTGAAGAGCCTCCCGCGTATGCTTTTTTTATCTTAGCCACGACGGAGTGGCATAAAATTCCAGCGACCATTTTGTCTCGTTGCCAGCGTTTTGAATTTAAGCGCATCGCTCCTGATGTTATGAGCGAACGCCTTCACGATTTGTGCAAGAAACAAGGTTGGACTGTTGAAGTATCTGTCGTGTCTGTGATTATTTCGCGTGCTGAAGGCTGTTTACGTGATGCGGAAACGCTCCTTGGTCAGCTTGGATCGCTAACAGATGCGACGGGATCGATTACGCAAACAATCGCCGATCTTGTTATTCCACGAAGCCAAAAACCAATTGCCTGCGAGCTCTTTTGCGTGTGGGCGAAGCGCTCGCAGGCAGATGCGCTTGCCTTTTTACAAAAAGCCTTTGATGACGGAGTCTCCTGCATAACGCTTTGTGATGATTTGATTGAAGCGACTCGTCGGTTGTTGATCGGAGCTGATCTTTCGTATGAGTGGGAAGGCCTTGCGTCGGTTCGTGGCGTGTTTGAGCCGGGCGAGCTTCATGATATTGCCCTTTTATTAATGGATCGTCGTCGCGACATGAAGCAGGGGATGGATCCGCTTTTTGCGTTACAGCTTGCCAGTACGATGGTGGCCTGTGGGTATCTCCGTCATGCGACGATGAGTGCGCGAGGGGGTGGTGTATCGCAGGTACAAGCATCTCATTCATCGCAACCGCGTCCGGAGGCAGAACGGGCCCCGTCCGTTGTTACCGACACTCTCTCGGTACGTACTCCTCCGGTGCATGCTTCGGTAGTGATTCCGGCAACCATTCCCGCAGTCGATGCCCCGGCATCCTCGCAAGAAGGCGGCCAAGCGTCACCTCTGGTTGATCTGGCTCGTGTGCGTGCGTCCTGGGCGTCTATTGTTCAGGCGGTAGACGATAAGAACCATTCGCTTCCGTTCATTCTCAAAATCAGTCGTCCGGAAGAAGTTCGCGGTTCGGTGGTGATGCTTCGGTTTCAATATCCCTTTCATCGTGACAAGATCATTAAGGATGTAAAACATCGTCGAGTGGTTGAGACGGCGATGCAAGAGGTGCTCGGTCTATCCGGACTTACGCTTGATGGGGTTGTTGGAGAAGACGCGGAACGAGCCGAACAACGAGAACGAGATATCGCGACAAATATTCTTCAGGTGTTTGGTGGTCAGGTGATTGAGTCGTCACCTTCTTCATAACCTTTCTCATGACCTATGCTTTCTTTCGTGCGAGATATCGTGCGTGCACACGTTGTTACGGAGTCCGGAACACGACTTGGTTCTGTTGTAGATGCTACGTGTGATGAGGGGAATGGGCGACTTCTGTCGATTGTGGTTCAACCGAGTGGAGTCGCGGCGCGTTTGACTCGTGAGCATCTTGTTATTCAGTACGAAGACATTGTGCGGATTGAATCACGACGGGTTCTTGTATTGGATCGATGCGTTCCGGCTCCCGCTCCATCGTTTTCGGTGGTTCCGGGCGATGTATGAACCGTGTCCGTGAAGGGCTCCTTCGACCACTCCTCTTTTTTGAAGTTATTAGACATGTTCCAACCTATACCGAATGGATTGGATCTTGGCAGAACACGGGGGGAGAAGTGCCCGATCATGCAGCTCTTATTCTAGAAGCCCAAGCTCTCTTGGATGAGGGCTTGGTACGGTTGGAGCAGGGGCGTGTTACCCGCTCTTCGTTTGTATATACAAGTGAAGAGCTTATTGCCTGTGATGCAGTCCTTCCACGCAAACAGCGACGGCTTCGATGGGTGATGCGTTGGTTGCGTCACGTTCCAGGGATGCGGGCGGTGTTTATCTGTAATTCAACTGGGTTCTTGAATGCGACAGATACGAGTGACCTTGATTTCTTTTGTATCGTTCGACACGGGGCTTTATGGCAAGCTCGGCTGTGGGCAACGATTCCATTTTTGTTGTTACGACTTCGTCCTGGGGATCGTCGCGGGGAACGTGATGCCGTGTGCCTATCCTTTTTTGTGACAGACAGAGCATTGGATCTTACACCCCTCACGATTGAGCGGGATGTGTACATGGCACACTGGTTTCGGTCGTTAATTCCCTTGTATGATGATGGTATTGGCTATGTGTTTTGGGAAGCGAATGTGAGCCTTCGTTCTATGTTACCTTGCGCGTCGAGGTGGGAGTCGATTCCGGACCAGCCAAAGAGTCGAGGAGTGCGCGCGCTCCCAGGCCTACCCGGTGTGGAGATCCTTGTACGATGGTTTCAGCGTCGTTATCTCCCGCCGTTTTCCTTTGTGCACGCAACATCTGTTGTTGTGACGGACGCGGTCCTCAAATTTCATGTGGATGATGCTCGGCTTACGTTTCGTGATACGTATGAATTGCTTTGTTCTTCCTTGGGAATCCATTCGTAAGTGGATAGCGTTTGTTTCCGTGGTCGTATTGCCTTGGCAGACGCGTTTTGTGGCGGACGAACGTTGGTTGAACGGGTTCCCGTGGGAGCAGGGGCGGTGGTCGTTCTATGTGACGTGGATTCCTTTGTTGGTTCTGGTGGGGTGGTGTGTCTACGAGTACCGGATGCGATTGGTTTGGCGGCCTGGTTGGCGAGCTCTTGCTGTTGTTGCCGTAGGAGCTCTTCTTCTGTCTCGTTCTGCTTCTGTTGTCGCTACGGCGCAGTGGATGGTCCAGGTCGCGCTTCTTGGCGGATGGGTCTGGGCTATGCGAAACACAAAGATTTCTTCTCGGGAAGTGTGTTTGTGGTTTTTAGCTTCATTGATTCCGGTGGCGATCTTGGCTTGTGTCCAGTGGGTTTTTCAACAAGCACCGGCCTTTTCATGGTTTGGACTCGCGAAGCATCTTCCTGGCGATTTGGGGGCGTCGATTATTGAAACGACGCGCGGTCGATGGCTTCGGGCATACGGATCATTTCCGCATCCCAACATTGCGGGCGTGTGGTTGGCGATGGGTGTCTACGTGTGCGCTCTTTTGTATACGGAGCAGCGTGCGCGCTTTTTTGCCTTCGGCGCTCTTGCGTTTGCGGTCCCACTTTTTTTCACGCAATCACGAGCTTCTATCTTGGCCCTGGGTATTGGGCTACTTACGCTCTGTTTTTCTCGCGTAAGACGTGACGTTCTGCGGATTGGTGTTCTTATTGGTGCTGTGTGCGGCGCGCTGTCCCTTGTCTATTCGTGGGTGGTTCTTCCTCGGTTCGTGCACACGGCTCCGGCAGAAGTTCGTTCCACACAAGAACGGCTCGTCGCTGTTTCGCAGGGGTGGGAGCTATTTCAGTTGCGTCCTTGGCTTGGGAGTGGTCCGAATGCAGCGGGGGCTTTGTGGTATGCGCAACATCCTTGGCTGGATACGCATGATCGTGCCACTCCGTATATTCCTTCGCACAATCTTTTTTTCCTTGCCGTGGTCGAATTTGGCCTTGTTGGACTCGTGTGTTCTCTGTGGTGCTTGTATCGTTTTCGGGCCGTCTTCAAGGGTCTTTCTCCTCCTGTTTTTGGGGCGATCCTTCTTCTTGGATTCTTCTCGCTTTTTGATCATGCCTTGTGGTCGTGGTGGAGTGGACAGAGCCTAATAGCTGTGACGATTCTTTTGCTTGACACGGGACGGTCTCGGTCGTTATTCTACCCCTACACGAATTAGCACTCTCTGTCATAGAATGCTAATATCGGTCAACCATTCATTCATTTTCTTTTGATTCTGTATGAAATTACGTCCACTTGGTGATCGTGTCATTTTGAAGGCGGTGGCAAAAGAAGAATCCACGAAGAGTGGCATCTTGTTGCCCGACTCCGGCAAGGAGCGTCCACAGCAGGGCGTTGTTGTCGAGATTGGCCCTGGCCGTACGCTCGAAAACGGAACGCTCGTTCCCATGTCTGTGAAGGTTGGGGACACGGTCCTCTTTAAAAAGTACGGACCTGAAGAGTTTAAACTTGATGGAGAAGAGTACTTGCTCCTTTCTGAATCTGACATTATCGCTATCTTGAACTAATCCTATGTCCAAACTTCTTACGTTTGATGAAGAGGCTCGCCACGCATTGAAGCGCGGCGTTGATAAATTGGCGAACGCGGTTAAGGTGACGCTTGGGCCAAAGGGACGCAACGTTGTTATTCAATCCAGCTTTGGTTCACCAACGATCACGAAAGATGGAGTTACGGTCGCAAAAGAAGTCGAGCTTGATGACAAGATTGAGAATATTGGTGCGGAACTTGTGAAAGAAGTCGCATCGAAGACAAACGATGTGGCTGGTGATGGAACAACGACAGCCACGGTTCTTGCACAGGCAATGGTGACAGAAGGGCTTAAGAACATTACGGCCGGCGCCAATCCACTTGCCGTAAAACGTGGGATGGAAAAGGCGCTCGAAACTGTTGTAAGTGAGTTAAAGAACAAGGTCGCGCAGCCTGTGAAGGGGGATATGATCGCCTCCGTCGCCTCGATCTCCGCGAATGATCGTGAAATCGGAACGATTATCGCGGCCGCCTTCCAAGAGATGGGTCACGACGGTGTGATCACGGTTGAGGAGTCGCAGTCGTTTGGTGTCGAAAAAGAAGTGGTCAAAGGTATGCGCATCGATAAGGGGTACGCATCGCCATATATGATTACGAATCAAGATCGGATGGAAGCGGAGTATGCCGATCCGATGATTCTTGTTACCGATAAGAAAATCTCGTCTGTACAAGAACTTGTTCCGATTTTGGAGCAGGTGTTGAAGCTTGGTAAGAAAGAACTCGTCATTATTGCCGACGATATCGAAGGTGAGGCCTTGCCAACGCTTGTTGTGAACAAATTGCGTGGGGTGTTCAATGCGCTTGCTATTAAAGCTCCTGGATTTGGAGATCGTCGCAAAGAGATGTTGCAAGACATCGCTACGCTTACAGGCGCCACGCTCATCAGTGACGAACTTGGTCGTAAACTTGATACCGTCGAAATCGCTGATCTTGGGAGCGCTCGTAAAGTGACAGCCACAAAAGAACACACAACAATCGTGGATGGAAAGGGTGATGCTGAGGCGATCGCAGCACGTGTTGCCACGATCAAGACACAGTTGGAAAAAACAGAATCGACCTTTGATAAGGAAAAGCTCCAGGAACGTTTGGCGAAATTGTCTGGTGGAGTTGGTGTGATCAAGGTGGGTGCGGCAACAGAAGTGGAGATGAAAGAAAAGAAACATCGCATTGAAGACGCGATCGCGGCGACGAAGGCCGCCATCGAAGAAGGGATCGTGCCGGGAGGTGGTGTAGCGCTGTTACGCGCACAGGCGGCGTTGGATGCGGTGGCATTCGAAGGGGAGGAGGTTGTTGGTGCCCGCATCGTTCGTCGAGCGATGGAAGAACCGCTCCGTGTGATTGCCCAGAACGCAGGGAAGGATGGATCGGTGGTTGTGGAAGAAGTAAAGAAGCGAAAAGGTGCCGAGGGCTATAATGCCGAAACAGATGTGTACGAAGATATGGTTTCAAACGGGATCATTGACCCAACAAAGGTGACACGAAGCGCTTTACAGAACGCTACATCGGTCGCAGCTCTCTTGCTCACAACGGAGTGTGTGATTAGCGAAAAGCCTAAAAAAGAAGAGCCAACTCCTGCCGGCGGCCATGGTCACGGTGGCGGAATGGATTTCTTGGCTAATAAAAGCCAAATATAGAAGTAGAGGCCTCAAAACACCCGGTTTCGGGTGTTTTGTTATGCTTGGGTTGACAAAAGGCCAAAAATGTGGCATACTACTATATTCGAAGCTGGAACCAGGTCCAGTAACGAACGAGCGCAGTCAACCCCCAAGTGGCCTGAAAAGCCACGGAAAACCAGGAGAGTACCTTGAACACCATCGACACCGCCCCCCGTCCCGTCGCCCCCACGCCCGCCACCCTCGACGCCCCGGCCCGCCCCACCCCCGTGGTGGTCAGCCGCGCCCGCCGCATCCGGGTACTGCTCCGCTCGAGCGACCCCTTCGTCAACGCGCTCATCAAGCGGTTCGCGATCCAGGACCGGACGAGCCGCGACTTCGCGCCCGAGGTCTCCCGCCTCGACTCCGCCAAGGCCGCGGGGGTGCAACACACCTTCGATGGTCGGCGCGATCACGCCGGGCGTCTCGCGGTCGACAAGGACTCGATCACCTCCGGCGTCCTCGTCACGAGCATCACGCTCTCCCGCCGACTCGTCGACATCTCGTTCCGTGATGTCCAGGTCGACGGCAAGCCCAGCCGCATCCTCACGCTCGACTTCGAGAGCGAGGGCGAGGCGGTCGCCAACGCCGCCGAGATCCTCGCGGCCTTCCGCGGCACCTCGGCCCAGGGCGTGAAGATCTGGGTCAACCCGACGGTCGACGACATGACTGGTGACCTCACCGTGAACTTCATGAACGTGGGCACCGAGGCCAAGAAGGCCAAGGTCCGCGTCCTGTTCACGGAGAAGTCGGCGCTCTCGGTCGCCGAGGCGGAGGGTCCCTACGACCTCCACACCGGCAAGACCTGGGTCGCCCCCCCGAAGGCCCCCAAGGTCCCCGACGCCGGCTGATCCGCGCCTCGCCAGCGCCCGCTCGTGTCAGAGAGCCTGACTCCTGCCTCCTTCGCCGCGATGCTGACACATCGCGACGATCTATAAACCCCCGACTCGTTCGGGGTTTTATAGTTGTATTCGCGCCGGTCTTGTATTGATGTGTGTTTATTCGTTTTCGGATTCCGCGCGCTGTTCGTCTCTGGCTTTTAGCTCGTTGCCAAATCGCGCACGCAGCGCATTGAGATTTCCATCGCCAAGTAATGCGAGGGCATCGATATCGTCACGTCGCACCCATGTTGGTACGGGATTTCCTTCGTAGAGCTTGAAGGCTTGAGATAAGCATGTTGTCGCATAGGCTCCCTTTCCAAGCTCAAAACGCACCACGTATCCAACATCCGTTTGTTGCACGCGCATACTCGTCGCTTTCATGCGTGCAGGAATCGTTTTATCGTTCAGCTGTAAGAATGAGAATGATTTCATCGCTTGTGCGTACCCCAGTGTCCCTTCTTCTTTCATCATATCAGCGTAGATAGCTGGAGCTCCTGTGGTTGTGAAGGGGAGAGGAATCTCGTCTGGTGCTTGTTGTGTGGCACTGTAGCGTGACATGGCGTTATTCATGAGCCATGAGCTATACGCACTCACATACATCTTCACCTGATCTTTAATCAAAGAGAGGGCTCGAATCGTTTTTCGAGAATCTTCAGCGAGCGACTGAATGAGCTGTAATTCATCGCGTAAGGTGAACGGAAAATGTTCAGCGACCTCCATCATCGAATCCCAATCGCCATACACGCTTGCAAGTGCCGCGCGGAGATCGCGATAGAGCGGAAGATCATTGGGACCCGACTCGCAGATAATGGCTTTAATCGCCCCGTCGATATCGCCTTGTAACAAGAGTTTCCCAAAATGATGGGCGATGCCACGCATGCCAAAACGCTGTGGACCAAAGTAATTCATGAATCCACGCGTCGTTGTTTCTTGTAAGAGGGGAGATGGGTCTGGCGCGCCCGGTTCTGTGCGTACCGTTATCGTAAAGCGATTGCCACGGAGCTGACCGGCTTGTAGGGCGCCGTTTCCATACCGTACGGGACGTACCCATATGCGATGATTCTGAAGGCTTGAGATCTGTTCTAGAGACACGCCTCGTAAACTCACTTCCTGCGCGGTAATTGCCACCGCATCTTTAATGCCTGCATATCCAATAGCGGTTTCATCCACGCCTAACTCGTGTGCCAAATCTTTTATGGCATGTGGGCCAGAGAGTTGTGTCTTCACAAGATGTGCCCAGAGCGTGCGTTGGTCTTCTCCGTCCGCAAATACAGGTTCAGTATTCACGGATACACATGTTCCATCCAGCGATACTTCTTCCACGATAAAGTCTTGTGGAAAAAAACGAAGGTATCCCTGCGCGCGATTCTGTGGAAGCGCACGAATACCGATCGATTGATTGATTGCGTCTGGATCGGGGAGCGCGGCTCGTTCGACGCGAGCCGGATTCTGTAAACGTATAGCTTGAACCAACTCCGCTTCGGCGCGTTGTTGATCGGTGGTTTGTGAAGGAGGCATGTATCTAGTGTATCAAGGATTCCACGATCTCGGCCATGTGTTCTACGCTTGTTTTCCAGCCGCCCTCGCGAAAATCATTTGTGAGGGTAAAATCATGATGCGTGATCAGAGTCGCGCGAGCTGCGTCTGCCTGTATCCGCGCCGGTTCATCTCGAATTAGATGTGTGGCGTGCGCAGGAATAAGCTGTACGGTACGAATATCGTACCCAGCTTCACGTAGAGCGAGGACTCCATGCTCGACAATGGCGCATAGAGCGACGCCTGCGCTCGTTGCCCGTTCAAGATGCATACGATCATGCGCGTACAGATTCCCCGCGTATTCAGACACCTGGACAAGCCGGCCTTCACGTTCGCGGGTGTGTACTTCATCAACGCTAACAAATTCGTAAAAAAGAGCATCTTGGTCATCGCGACACGCGCGCGTGGTGAGCGATTGTAAGATGCTTGTCTGTTTTGGAAATCGTTCTCGCATTGCCAAGATCAGGGCTGTTTTCCCGGCGCCCGATGGTCCAACGAGTCCAAGAATCGGGTGCGTCATAGTTTGCGGGCACGAATCGCCATAAACAATGGGATTTCGTTGCGGGCTCGATTTTCTGCTCGTGCACGGGGGCCCGAGTCACTCGTCTTATTCGAGACCCACTCTTCCATTGTGTCTACAACAAATCCGTGTTTTGCAAGAAGGGCTACGTATACAGAGAGCGGCCGATGGTACGAATATGTTTTGACATGTGGTGCGGCTCCGGGATGAGCGATGATTGGCATCTCGTAGGAAGATAGATACGCGTCGACTCGGCGGTATTGGAGCTTGCGTCCTTCGTCAAATCCCCAGCCGCTTTGTCTAGGCTGTCGGAAGCAAGGGTGGTTGAGAGCGATCACCCAGAGTGCGCCGGGTTTTAACACCCGTGCCATATGAGCAATCGCTGGTTCAAGGGGATTGATGTTTTGGAGGGCGAGTAAACAGGTGCCTCCGTCGAACGATCCGGATTCAAGCGTGTCTTGATGCTTCGTCGCATCGCCAATTGTGAAACTGATATTTGTGGGAGCACGCATGCGCGCTTTTGCGATCAGTGACGGTGAGGCATCTATGCCAACAAATTTTGCCCGTTGCATACGTCGTGCCGCCATGTGGAGAAACGCGCCTTGTCCACACGCAAGATCCAGATATCGACCGTGCGGAATAGGGTGGAGTAACTCATACGCTCCGGGAAATACAATGTCACTCTGTACTGTTCCCGGTCGTGAAAGATAGTCGCTGTACCAATCGGATACGGCGTCCCATGAAGTCTTTGGCATACGCACGCATGATGCCATGTGATATACTCATTGTATATGGACTGGATCATTCGTATTCTTATCGGTCTTGTACTTGCGGGCGTCGGATTCTTTTTTGTCTGGAAGACGGAGGATGTGCTCGGGTTTTTTGGAAGTATCGATTGGGCGGATCAGCATCTTGGTGGGGGAGGATCGCGTTTAACCTATAAGCTTATCGGTATCGTAGTGATTTTGATTGGATTTATTGTTGCAACGAATATGTGGAATGCGTTTTTGGAAGCAACGATCGGATCTATTGTTCCAAGCAATCCAGGCGCGACGGTTCGTCAGGAAGAATAATATGCACGTGAGCGGTAATGAGCTCATTAATCCCTTCAAGGTTTTGGAGGCGTGTGGTGTAGCGCATGGGTTTCATGTTGCTGATTTGGGATGTGGGGCGCTGGGTCATTTTGTATTCCCTGCGGCGCAGCTCGTTGGCCACGAAGGAAAAGTCTACGCCGTTGATGTGCTGAAAGAGGCTTTACGATCCATTGAGCGCATACAACGGCAAGAGCAGTTTTTTAATGTGTACCCCGTGTGGTCAGATGTGGAAGTGGTTGGCGCGACACGTATTCCGGAAGCGTCTCTCGATCTGGCAATCATTGCGAACAACCTCTTCTTGTCGAAGTCACGTGAACATATGATTACGGAAGCGCTTCGGTTATTGAAACCGGGTGGACGGCTCCTGCTTATCGAGTGGAAAAAAGAAAAAACGCCCATTGGTCCAGATCTCGAGCACCGTCTTCCTGAGCACGACGCCCGTGCGTACCTGAAACGCGAGGAAGTGCGCTATAAGGGCCGATTTGATGCGGGGGAGTACCATTACGCCCTCGTTGCAGAAAAACAGTAATGGCGAGTGGACTTTTTTGCGCTCATTTTTTATCCTACGGCCATATGATTGGATTTATTGCCCCTCTATTTCGTTTCTCGTACTGGTTTCATTTGATGCCGCAGCCGTTTGAGCCCTGGGCAAGCACGCTTGTTCTTGTGGTCATGCTTGTGTTGGTGGGTATCGGATTATTCGGATACGGGTTTGCTGCATCTCATCGTTTGAAAGATAAGGATGATCGTCAGGTTGTGCGCCGCGCTGCTTCGTGTGCTTTGTGGGCTGGTATTGTCGGATTCATGCTCTACGCCTTTACCTGGATGTATGTTCCGTTGTTCAGCATGCGTTTTTGGTTTGTGATTTGGTTCTTTTCTTTTGCTTGGTGGGCTTACACGATTGGGCGATTTGCCTTACAAGAACTTCCGGCGCGCCGCGCGGGAGCCGTTGAACGCGCTTCCTACGAAAAGTGGTTACCAAAACCAAAACGCTAATCATGCCTCATCTTCGGTCACAGATTGGCCACCACGGAGAAGATCTTGCGGTGGCTTTTTTGCAATCGCGAGGGTTTCGTATTCTGGATCGTAATTGGCGTATTCGCTTGGGCGAAATTGATATTATCGCTGAGCGGAGCGGGCATATTCATTTTGTAGAGGTGAAGACGCGTCGAACATCCACCTACGGCTATCCGGAAGAAGCGGTTACCCCCGCAAAGCTCCGTGTGATTGCCAGAGTCGGTGAGGCCTGGTTTTTGGCCAAAAACAGGCCTTTTTCCACCTTTCAACTCGATGTTGTTTCCATTCAATTACAGCCAGCAGGGGAGCCGCTGTTCACGTTCATTGAAGCGGTCGATCTACCTTGACATTTTGCCGTTTTTATGGTATAAATGCGGGTCATTATGCTGCGCTCTGCGACTCCGCTTTCGATCGTCATGATCGGACAAAAAGGCCTCCCGGCTCGATCGGGTGGTATTGAACGTCACGTCGGGTTGTTGGCGAGCGGTCTTGCTCAACTCGGCCATACAATTACCGTGTACGCGCGTGCTTGGTATACATCCGGAACGTCTCTTGAGCCGCGCATTCATCAAGTCTTTACATCGGGTATTCGAACAAAGCACTTGGATGCGATCACGCACGGCTTTACGGCTCTTATGCATGCGCGAACGGTTCATCCAGATGTCATCCATCTTCACGGTTCCGGTATCGCTCTACTTACGCCGTTTGCACGCCTTCTTCATCCACGTGCTCGTATCTTTGTGACGCTACACTGTGTCGACTCTGTGCTCACGAAATGGGGAACGATTGCTCGTCTCGCGTTTCAATTTGGTGAACGATTTGCGTGTTGGTTTGCGCACGAAGTGATTACAGTTTCCCAAGTACTCGCTTCATATTATGCGGAAACCTACGGTCGTCAGACGTCGTTTATCACGCATCCGTTTTCGAGCGTCATGCCGACCTATTCGCCCGATCCTGTGCTTGCTGCTGGATTCCAACCAGGTTCGTACCTGCTCATGGTGGCGCGCTTGATCCCTGATAAGCAGGCACATGTGCTTGTTGATGCCTATGCGGAAGCTTGTGTGCGATTGCCGCAAGCATTCTCTTCAATGCCCCTTGTTATTATCGGTGACACGTCATGGACGGATGACTACGCCCGCATGTTACGTGCAAAGGTACGTAATACAAAACATGTCTATCTGCTCGGTGAACGTGTCGGTGACGAAGTACGTGCGTTCCAGGCACATGCATTCGCCCATGTATTTCCATCGGGGAGCGAAGGGATGCCATTCTCGTTACTCGAGGCTGGTGCATCCGGTCAGATCTGTATTGCAACGAACTTGCCACAGCATGCCGAGGCTCTTGGAACAGGATTCCTCCCCGTTGAATCAGGTTCGGTTGAGTCATTGACGCGAGCGCTCTGTATCGCTGTATCCATGTCCAAGGAAGATCGTGCCCAGCTCACGCAGGCCGCTCGCACTCGTATTGAGCAGCAATTTGCCCCAGAAGACCGTATTTATGATGTGGATGCGCTCTATCAGTCGAGTGTCACAGCGCATGTACGTATGGCCTATTCCGCTTCCGCGCGCCTCTCGTAATCATTGAATATGGTACACAAATTGATCGGATTTTATGCCGATCTTTTTGTTTATCTTAGCCAAAAATAACGACTCACCCCCTTGCTTTTTTAGGTCGAATCGTATAGGATGCCGTCTACACTGTTTTGCATGAATCGCTTTGTCGATCAGTATCTTTTGTTTCGTATTCGTTCGGATCGTGATCCGGATGCCTTTGGGCGTATCTACGATCGATACGTTACGTCTATTTATCGATTCGTTTATTTAAAAGTACCCTCAAAAGAGGTAGCAGAGGATGTTACGTCAGAAACGTTTCTTCGGGCATGGCAGTTCATCCAATCTTCCGCTGAGATAACCCATATTCGGGCACTTTTATATCGCATTGCTCGCAATCTTGTTGCCGATCACTATCGTCGTCAGGACCCTCAAACGGTCTCCACTGTAACGAATGAGCCTGATTTTGCGTCTACTCTCGTACAAACCGATCTTTCTGATGCTGGATCTGGTCGTCGCTTGATTGAAGCACGGGCCGATTTAGCTCTCGTGTTGGAACATGTTTCGCAGTTGAAAGAGGATTATCAGGATGTACTCCTGCTCCGTCTTGTAGATGGATTAAGCTTTGGAGACATCGCCAGGATTCTTGAGAAAAGTGAAGGAAATGTTCGAGTGATTTTCCATCGCGCCGTTAAAGCGCTGGATCGAGTCTAAACGTATGTCTGCACGCGATTTACTCTCACGCATCAAACATGTTCGCGCCGCCGAACGCGGAATCACGCCTGATCAGGCGTGGGTTTCTCGTACGCGTGGACAGCTGATGATGCAGGTGCGTAACTCGATGCCAAAAGAAAAGGTTGCCCAGGCTCGACGTGTTTCGGGTTTTTTCGCGTCTTTTATTCCGTCTACGACGTGGCAGGCGATTCAGCGTCCAGTGCTCGCCGCCTTTTCCATGATTGCTATTGTTGGTGGCGGTTCGCTCGCGGGGGTTTCATCCGCGGAACACGCGGGACCTGGCGATCTGTTGTACCCTATCAAACTCGCGACAGAACAAACGCGACTCATCCTTACCCCAAACTCGTCCGATCGACTTCAGTTGAAAACGGAATTCGTCGATCGTCGCACGCAGGAGCTTCGACAACTTGTCGCCTCGAATGCGTCCGACGAAGACAAGCAGGCTCAACTTAAAAAAACAACACAATTACTGAAACGTGATCTTGATACGATGAAGAGTCAGCTCAACGAGGTTTCTTCCGTTGAGCAGTCTCCTCAGCGTCTCGCTCGGCTCGCGCGTGATATTGATGAAAAGAGCAACGCGCTCGTCAGTACCCTGAAAGAGGTTCGTTCCACGGCAGCCTCTGATGATACGCGACAGCTTGTCGCGGAAGCCGAATCGGCGGCGGTCAATACGGGTGTTCGTGCGGTACAGGTATTGATTGATGCTTCCAAGCGTTCTGACACAGACGTCTCAAAAGAGGATCTGCTCAAATCTATTCAGCAACGTGTGAATGGTATTCAGCAAACGATTCATTGGCTTGGGTCAACATGCGTTCAACCAAACTGACCAACGCGGCTTCGTTGAATGGCTTTTGGATGAAATCCATCGCACCTTTTTTCATGGTGTCAACCGCCATGGGCACGTCGCCGTGACCGGTGATGAACACGATGGGCAGGGGTGATTTG
>CAZJEZ010000002.1:35071-40698 GCA_964545235.1 uncultured Gammaproteobacteria bacterium | reverse complement strand
CCAAGGCCGGGATGGGCAACAAGTTAATAACAGCCAAATTCAATGACAACATTGCCGCAAATTGAAGGAGCGGCCACATGCCTTGTTGCGCAATCTTTCCTGTCATAACAGCAATCCCCACGGGTCCACTCACGTCAGCCCCCACGCCTTGTCCCGTCACAAGATGCCTCAGAATATCCCAAAGACCCACGATAATCAGTCCAATGAATCGAATAGTGAGCGTTATAGCCTCGCCGAGCGCGCGGTACCAAGGAAATTGGATTGTTCCAAGAGAGGAGAGCGCGACACCAATACCTGGCTTCCCTATTTCCTTAATCATTTCTGGCTGAATAATAACATCGCGTTGCGCCCCTTCGTGATCAATGCGTACCTGGATACTGCCTGTTTCTGCGGCCTTTCGTAGGGCGTTTTGTGTTTGCTCGGTTGTTGTGACCTCCTGTTGTTCAATGCGTACCAAGACATCTCCCGGAACAATCCCTGCTTTTGCAGCCGGTCCATTCGCTAAAACGTCGCTCACAAGAATGCGCTGGTTCGTGATGTGCGCCCCCTTTGGAACAATATCCGTCTGTGCCGGAATACCCACCGTAAATCCAATAGCAAAAATAGCAACCGCCATGAGCCAGTTTACAAAGACCCCCGCCAGCAACACGACCAACCGCGCCCACACCGGTTTCGACAAGAAGGCATCTGGATCGTTGGCGTGCTCCCCCTGCTCCCCTTTGAGACGGACAAAACCTCCAAGCGGGAGCCAGTTGATCGACCAGATCGTGTGCGTATAGGATTCGCGGTCACCCTTCTTTAAACGCCGCCATTTCCCCTGGATTTTTACAAATCCGAGGGCCCGCGGAGGGAATCCGTAGCCAAACTCTTCCGTCTTGATTCCTACCGCTTTTGCAGCCAAAAAATGCCCAAATTCGTGGCCAACAACCAGGGCGGATAACACCGCCAAAAAGAGAAGTACAGAAAGCATGGGCTCATCATACCAGAAAGCCTCCCCGACGTCCTTTCTTGACAAAATTACCAGAATCTGGGATTCTGTCTTTTGTCCGCAGGTGAAGGGTCAAGAGGAGGTCTGCCGAAAGTTGGCTCTCGCAAGAGCGCTACCCCCCTCCTCCTCCCCGCCCGGCGCAACGGCTCGCAGAGCCCTTCCGGTATGGTCTTCTCAAGACCGCCTTTGCTACGTTCGTAGACTCGGGGTTATGCCTAACCAGCAGCTGCCAGTCTTCCGGTGGGCGCCCCATAAGCCAACCTACCCGAACGGAGCGGAGACTTCACCCGCGGACACTAATCTCAACCTCGACCCTTGTGTCGAGGTTTATTGTTGTGCCAACCACTTGTTGGCGAGCGCCTGCACCCGTTCGGAGGCGTCCGTATAGATGAACGTTTGTGAACCGTCTTTTGGCTTCCATGTTTCCAAAACAAAGGCTGCGACAATCGCTGGGGTATCAATCATTTGTACGCGCGTCTGAAAAGCTCGCGAGATGTGCTTTTGCATCATTGGATAGTGGGTGCACCCAAGAATGAGGGCGTCGAGCTGTTTTGCGCGTAATGGTGTCAAGGATCGACGGATAAGGCGCTGTGTTTCTGGAAACTCCGTCCACCCTTCTTCAATAAGCGGAACGAAGAGCGGCGTCGCTCGGGCATACACTTCAAGCGCGGGTTGTTTGGCGAACAATGCCTTCTCATACGCCTTCGCATTGATTGTGGCTCGCGTTCCAATCACGCCGACACGCCGTAATCCAAGCGAAGCAACGTGGGCGGCCACCGGCGTAATCACGTCGATAAACTTCACATCTGGAAATGTTGTTTGCAAAAAAGAGAGGGCGATGGCTGACACCGTATTACAAGCGATAACGATCTGCGTAGCGCCTTTTGCAATGAGTTGCTCTACATCCTCTTTTGCGAATTGCTGAATGATTTCAGGAGAGCGATTGCCATACGGAACACGCGCCGTGTCGCCCAAGTACACAAAACCAAGATCAGGGCGCTGATCCCGCAAGGCGCGCACGATCGTGAGACCCCCTATTCCTGAATCGAAGATGCCGAGCATAGGTGTTTGAGTTCTTGAAGATGTATCTGCAACGCCTCCTCTGTACGCGCTTCTACATTAAGACGAAGAAGCGGTTCTGTATTCGATGCACGCACACTCATCCACCAATCATTCTCTGGGGCGTGTGGATCACGAAACTCCAAACGTACCCCGTCGATATGTGAAATCGATGTTGCTCGCGCGGCGTATGCCTGGGCAACGCGTTCAATCATGGCTTTTGGCTGTGGAACCATGAAGTTTTGTTCACCCGAATGTGCGTATCGGACAAGCGATCGCCACACCATGGACAACGGCCTCTGTTCACGCAGGAGAATGCGTATAAGAAGGAGCATGCATGCGTCACTGGCCTCAGCGTATCCAAGCTCTGCAAAATAAAAGTGCATCGAGAGCTCTCCACCGAATAAGGCCCCTGTTTCGCGCATCTGGCGTTTGATGTGCGCATGACCCACGCGACACATGACAGGCGTACCCCCTGCTTCATGGATGAGTTCCGGAACACTCCACGATGAACGAACGTCGTAGAGTACGATTGCCCCAGGATGATCCTTCAAGAGTTCGCGAGCAAAGAGCGCTGTTAGAATATCCCCCGGAATAGGCGCTCCCTGCTCATCAACAAATCCAACACGATCCCCGTCCCCGTCGAAGGCGACTCCAAAAACCGCTTGACGCTTCGTGACTTCAGTTTGCAGATCTTTAAGTGTGTCCGTATTGAGTGGATTTGCTTCGTGGTGCGGAAATCTTCCATCTAAGTCCCAGTATAAGGGATACGTCGTCACTCCCTGTAGTCGCTTGGTACAGGAAGGCATCGTGATTCCATTCATCCCATTCCCCGTATCCACCACACAGATCATAGCCGGGAGCTTCTCAGGAAGAGCTACGTACCGAAACACGCGTTCCAAATAGCGTTCAACCGCTCCTTCGTCTTGCAAGACACGGCCTCGTGAAGGCGCGGAAAGCACCGGCACGTCGGAGCACATAAGCTCCTTGATACGTTCCATGCCAGATCCTTCACCAATGGGCTGGTTTGTTCCTGTGACCATCTTGAATCCGTTATATTTGCTTGGATTGTGGGATGCCGTAACCATCACACCGAGGTCGTACACACCCGCCGCTGTCACGGCGCTGTAAAAAACCGGCGTCGAACACAGGCCGATACGCGTAACCGTGACGCCAGACTCAAGAAACCCTTCAATCAACCCAGCCTCAAGTTCAGGCGACGTTGTACGCATATCGCATCCAACAACAACATGCTTCGGGGTATACATGGCGGACAAGACTTTTCCGAGCTTACGAGCAAACACAACATCGAGCTCTCCGGGGCTTAGACCACGGATGTCGTAGGACTTGAAGACGGCCGGTGTAATCATAAAAACGTCATCATCATAAACGAGATGGGATTGATTGACCACTCACAAGAAAATTGCTACGATTTCTTTAGATAATTCTTTACGTTTTCCCTATGTCTCTGTGGATCATCCTTGCAATCATTGGTGTTGCGGCTCTCTGGTTGGTCATGACGTATAACGGACTTATTCAGCTTAAAAATCGTACAGATGAAGCGTGGTCGGACATCGACGTTCAACTCAAACGTCGTTATGACCTTATTCCAAACTTGGTAAATACGGTCAAAGGCTACGCGACGCATGAATCCGGAGTGTTTGAGAAAGTCACACAAGCTCGTGCGCAAGCCATGGGTGCTACAAGCCCAACCGATAAGGCCGCTGCCGAAAACATGCTTGCAGGAACCTTGAAATCCTTGTTTGCGGTTTCGGAAGCCTATCCAGAATTGAAGGCCAACCAAAACTTCATGAAGCTCCAAGATGAATTGTCTGACACAGAAAACAAAGTGCAGGCGTCTCGTCGCTTCTACAACGGAAATGTGCGCGACCTAAACACAAAGATTCAGGTATTCCCAACCAACTTGATTGCGTCCATGCTTGGCTTTACAGCGCGAGCGTTTTTTGAGGCTGGTTCCGATGCAGAACGTCAAACCCCAACCGTTCAATTTTAAGCCATGTATAAACAGATTGATTCCAACAAACAGAAGAGTCTTGTTCTTGTTTCCGTGTTTGTCGGGTTGATTGCGGCTGTTGGGTACGTCTACGGGATGCTTTCCGGTGATGGGTATGCCCCACTTGTGTTCGCCTTGGTCGTGTCCATCGGGTACACGGCCTTTTCCTGGTTTGCAGGAAGCGCAATCACTTTGTGGAGCACGGGCGCGCAAGAACTGACTGACCGTAATCAAAACATGATGCTGTGGAATCTTGTTGAAAATCTGGCGATTACTGCAGGACTTCCAAAACCCCGCATCTTCATCATTGCGGATGAAGCGCTCAATGCATTCGCTACAGGTCGCGATCCGGAACACGCGTCCATTGCCGTTACGGAAGGCCTTCTCCGCACGCTCACCAAAGAAGAACTTGAGGGCGTACTCGCTCATGAACTCGCACATATCAGCAACTACGACATCCGCTGGATGATGCTTGTTGGCGTGTTGGTGGGAGCGCTTTCTATTCTTGGAGATACGGTGTTCCGCCAGGGACTCTTCGGACGACGTTCTTCGGATGATCGTGATAGCTCCTCGTCTGGTCCCCTTATGATCGTTGGTATTGTTTTTCTGGTCCTTTCGCCTCTTCTTGGACAGCTCATCCAACTCGCTGTAAGCCGAAAACGCGAGTACCTAGCAGATGCGAGTGGCGCGCTGCTTACCCGCTATCCCGAAGGACTCGCTCGCGCTCTTGAAAAAATCCGTGAGAGCTCCGTTGCTGTCACACGAGCCCCTTCTGCTACGGCGCATCTTTGGATCTCTGATCCTCGTGGAGCGGAACGCCCATCGTTCCTATCCCGCATCAGTCATCTGTTTTCGACCCATCCACCCATTGAGGACCGTATCGCTCAACTTCGTGGCATGCGTGATGCCTCCTAATCTATGCTCCAACCAGACCTCATCGCTCGGTTTACAACGCATCTCAAAGAAGCGCTTCAACGAGCGCTGTCGTTTGCAATTCAACATGGCCGTACAGTCGTTGAGCCCGGGGACGTCCTTGTTGGTTTGTTGCATGAGCAAGGTTCTATCGCTACGGACATCTTGCTGAAATACGGTGTCTCTGCGCCCGATGCGGAAGCGCGTTTTCGAGGCGTGAGTGCCGCCATCGAACCAGGGACGACCATCGCGCCCGATCTTTCACACGCCGTAAAAAAGCTTCTCGAAAAATGCGTGTTGTCAGCGCATCTCTTTGAACACAAGTATATCGGAACGGAGCACCTTCTCTTTGCTATAATTGAAGCAAACACGCCTGATGTCCACGCGTTTTTGAATGAGCAGGGGTTCTCGACTCCTGACGCGCGCGCGGAGTTGCAGACGATGTTAAAGTCGACGGCTCGGTTTCCAGAACTCCCCTCGACCACTGAACGCGAAGAAGAACCCGATATCCAAGACGCAGCCGAAGAAGAGCCTTCGCCACACAAACAGCGCGCCACATCCCAGCGAAACGAAAAACAAAAAGCGAGCATGTTGCAAGCGTTTGGACGCGAACTCACGCATCCTGATCTCGTAGGAAAGCTGGATCCCGTGATT
>CAZJEZ010000002.1:9078-35061 GCA_964545235.1 uncultured Gammaproteobacteria bacterium | reverse complement strand
CCCGTGATTGGACGCGACGAAGAAACGAATCGCTTGATTGAGGTTCTGTGTCGTCGCATGAAGAACAATCCGATTCTCTTAGGTGAACCGGGCGTTGGCAAAACCGCTATCGTTGAAGGCTTGGCACAACGCATTGCTGCGGGCGACGTCCCCGATCTTCTCCAAGGCAAACGCGTGATCGCGATTGATTTGGCGCTCATGATTGCGGGCACCATGTATCGCGGTGAGTTTGAAGCGCGCTTGAAACAGCTGGTGGATGAAGTGAAGGCTGATCAAACGATCATCCTCTTCATCGACGAGATCCATACCATCGTTGGCGCCGGTTCGACATCAGGCTCGCTTGATGCCGCCAACATGCTGAAACCAGCCCTCGCGCGCGGAGAAATTCGCTGTATCGGAGCGACGACCTGGGCTGAATACAAAAAACATATCGAACCCGACGCGGCCCTTGAACGTCGGTACCAAGTCGTCGACGTTTTGGAACCCCACATCCAGGCCGTCAAAGAAATGATGAAGGGCGTCAAGAAAAACTACGAAGATCATCATCACGTCCGTTTTACGCCCGATGCCCTAGACGCCGCTCTTGAGTATGCTGAACGGTATGTCCATGACCGCTTTTTTCCAGACAAGCTTATCGATATTCTCGATGAGGCCGGAGCCCACGTCTCCGCACAAAAATCCTCCGGCGAAACGATCGAGCGTTTACGAGCGTTGTCGATCGCTCTCGCTCACGCCACAGATCAAAAAACCGCGGCTATCGCGCAGGGAGATCTTTCGATTGCTGCCAAGCATCAACAAGACGAACAACGTCTCTTAAAAGAAAAGCGTACGCTTGAAAAAACACTCGCCAGTACCCGGGAAGCGACCCGCACGCCCGTCACGCGCGAGCACATCGCCCATGTCGTTGCTCGACAGACGCATATTCCAGTCGACTCGATTCTCCAAACCAACCGAGCGCAACTCACAACCCTGGAAGATCGCCTTCGCTCAGCCGTAGTTGGACAAGACGAAGCCGTGGGGCTTGTTGCCGAAGTGCTGCGACGCGCTCGTCTTGGATTGGCGCACCCAGCTCGTCCAAAAGCAAGCCTGTTATTTGTTGGCCCGAGTGGTGTCGGAAAGACCGAGCTCGCACGCGTGATGGCGCGCGAACTCTTCGGAAGTGAGAAGGGGCTGATTAAGCTCGATATGTCCGAGTTCGCCGAGGGTCACTCAGCGTCAAAACTTCTCGGTTCCCCGGCTGGATATGTTGGCTATCGCGAAGGCAACCGCCTCACAGACACCATTCGTCGTCATCCGCATGCGGTCCTGTTGTTTGATGAGTTTGAAAAAGCTCACGCCGACGTCCAACATCTTTTACTGCAGGCGCTCGAAGACGGTTACATGACAGATTCAACGGGACGAAAGATCCCCTTTCATCATGCGTACGTGATCCTGACGTCCAATGTCGGTTCGGAATACATGAACCGTAGCATGCTTGGTTTTGGAGGCGCTGATACGTCTTCTGCGCGCACGCATGAACTCGTCCATGAGCAGGTCAAAGAACGTTTTCGCCCAGAGTTTTTGAATCGCCTGGATCGAGTCGTTGTGTTTAACCCTTTGCAGGATACGCATGTCCGCACTCTCTTTGAACGCGAGTTGGAAGCTGTGTTGAATCGCGTGCACGCCTCACAGCACATCGCCATCAAAGCAGAGCGTTCCGTACTTGAATGGCTGATGCGACAAGAACGAAAAGCTGAAGAAGGCGGTCGTGTGGCGCGTCGTATTGTTGAGCGCGATATCCTCTCTTCCCTTGGATCATTCCTCCTGAAATATCCGAAACGAACCGCCGCTACACTCCGTGTGGTGAAAGGCGTCGTCAAAATCGTGTAGCTCTCCCGGTTCGTGGTAGAATGTGTCCATGGCAGATGCGGCATCCGCTCCATCACTTCCACTCGAACCACCGCAACAGCAACCAGCGTCGACTCCGAAGGACATAAAGATCGAAACTGATCTCGCTCTTGATATTCCGGGTAGTCGTGGCTCCGGAGATTGGACCGTGAAGGGACTCGACATGCGGGGAAACGTACAATTTACCCGACCTATTCCGGGCGGAGGTCTCGAAACGCGAGAATTAAGCAAGGAGATGTACCAGGCCGTTCGCGACCTTCCGCAAAATCGTAAGCGCATAAAAACGAAGCGCACAGTAGCGGATAATCAATCCATCACGCTTGAAAGCAACGAGGACATTCGTGTCGTTGGTTTTGATGCCGCCACACGACAAGTTTTGATAGAAGGAACAATCAATGGAACCTTTACCCAGGAGTGGATCTCGAGCCAGGCGGTTGATCGTGCGGTGCGCAACGACCCCGGCGGTCTCAAAGCGCTTACCGAAACGCTAGCCCCACATGTTTATTCCGAGCAAAACAAACCAAAGGAAAAAGAAGAGGAGAAAAAAACTAAGGAAAAAGAGAAGAACGAAAAGAACCCGGGGGAAGTGACGAAACAGAATTCTACTGTAGATACCTCTCAACCAAACGCACCGTTACAAGAGACGACTCTTCCGCAACGCGGAGTTTCATTAGATAAGCCGCTCTCCGCCACCCGTGCAACGTCCGTCACACCCCCACAATCCACACTCAAATCCACATCAACACCCCCCTCCCCCATTACCGAACTTCGGACGCAACTACGCGCTCAAAAGCAAGCATCCGTATCTTTGCGCGCATCCATCCCAGCAAATGACAACGCGAGTAAAACCACTTCAACCACTACGGCTCTCGCTGGTCTCTCCCAAGTCAAAGCCTCCCTTGTCGCCACGCAACAACGACAATCACGCGACATCACTCGCATCAGCGAAGAGCAGGCGCAGGTTGCAAAAGCCCTCACTAATGTTCAACAACAGCTCCAACAACCACAACTCTCACAGGAGGAACGGGTCAACCTCGAACAAGAACGAACAGCCCTGAGCGCTGAACAAACTCGCCTGAACGGCGAGCGAACTTCGGTGAGTCTTGCACAGGTGAAATCCGAACAGCAGCTTGCCGACGTGGAGCAGGCTCAACAAGCGATCGAACAAGGTGCGTCGCCGGAAGATTACGCCTCCCTCCTCCCACCTCCCATACAGCTCAATCAAACCGCTCAAGCCCTCCAGACTCCACAACAAGCTGGCCCTCGCCTAGCCGTTGCACAACAACAGTCGCCTGCTTCCGCTCAATCGCCCGGACTGGTTGCTATTGGATTGCCTCCAGAAACAGACTCCGGGGTTACCCTCGTAGCAACGCCTTCTCTTCCAACCCGCATTCGAACAAGTACTCCGAATGTCCCGATAGCCGCCGGTCGTCGCCGTGCAGAAGCAACCTCTCTCCCCTCAGCCACAGCCTCACCCACGCCTATCCGCCCTCTTCAGGATGCCGTGTTTACAAATCAAGTCCCTTCCGCTCGTCCAAGCGCCCCATCAGTGGATGGATACGCTTCTTCTGCCCCCGCTATTCCCGTGCACGACCCCTTTGATCTTCAAACACCTTCGTACACACAGCTTCCTCCCGGTGGTTCAGAGAACGGCGCGGATGCGGACGCCGAAAAACTCAGCTCCTTCCAAGAACAGCAACAACTTGATCGAAAGCGTTCTCAACACTTTTTAGGATTGCCAGAGGGTGACGTCTTGGGGCAATCTCGCGGCGTTTCAAGCGTTGCTGGGTCTACCGTGCTAGCGGGGAGCTCGAATGATTCCGGGTTCCAGGACGACGAAAACGCCACGCAAGAACTGCCAGCTCCAGAATCTCCAGAAGACATGGAAACCGAGCGTGCCGACACGTTTCAGCAACAGACTGGACGCGACCGCCTCCGTGCGCGCCGAGAAAAGGCCGTGCAAGAAGCGGCTCAAAAACAAAAAGAGCAACTTCAAAAACAGGTCCAACAACAACTCCAGGCAAGTTTTCAAAAACTGAAAATGGGGTCAAAGGCCGGTTCTATTTCGGTTGTTCTCATCCTGGTCTATCTTCTTGTCCTCCATATCCAGATGATTAATAAGTGTTGGCCAAAATCAAAATATATTCCGCCTTCCAAACTCTACGAAGACATGATCTGCGTTACGGTTGACCTCTTGATTCTTGTTGGGATGGTCATTCAGATTAAGCTGTACATGATTCCATTTGAACTCTTGTCCGAAATATTCAAGAACATGAGTCTTTCAGATGTTTTGAGTACTGCGTGGAACGCGGCGACTAATTAACCCCCGTAGAGCGAATCCATCCTTCATGGTATCCTTGGTGCAGTACCTATGAATGAGCAAACAAAGCGAATCTTGATGATCGCGGGATTCATTATCCTCGTTGGTGGCATGGGCTATGCGTTGTACTATTTCTTTTTTCGAACGCCGCCCGCTACACCGGTTCCTGTGTACACGCCTCAAGGCGTCTCCGGGCAGCTTCCCCAAGCCGGTGGGTTTGTCGGCTCTACAACAACGGGTCAGGGAGGAGGGCAGGGACTTCCAGGCATCGGTAGCGTCCCACAGAATTTACAGCTCCCCTCAAACGCTCCGGCAGAATCACCACAAACACAACGCTTAAATGACCGGGTAAGTACCCACATTTCTCTCGCTCAAAATGGGAACCTTCGCGGATACAACCAATTCGACGGAAAGTTCTACAAGATTTCCAGTGATGGCCAATCCACCCTTATGTCGAATCAAGCCTTCCCTGATGTTCAGGATGTTCGCTGGGGAAATGTGTCCGACAAAGCCGTGATGATGTTTCCAGATGGCTCAAAAATCCTTTACGATTTTGCTAAACAACAACAGAGCACCCTTCCAAAACACTGGGATGACTTTGGCTTTTCACCAAACGACGCACAGGTTGCGGCAAAAATTATTGGTAATAACGATTCAAATCGTTTTCTCACCATCGCGAATCCAGATGGCACGGGCGCAAAACTGATCGCCGAACTCGGTGACAACCACGATAAAGTCCACGTAAGCTGGTCCCCAAACGACCAAATGGTTGCCTACTCTTTTACGGGCGATCCTCTGGGTTACAATCAACAAGCAATCGTCATGGTAGGAAAACACGAAGAAAACTTTAAAAATCTTATCGTTGAAGGACGCGGATTTGTTCCCAACTGGTCCCCTAGTGGAAACGCCCTCTTGTACAGCGTCTGGAACTCCGATAGCGGCTATCGCCCTACTCTCTGGGTCAGCGGTGCAAATAGCAGCAACATTAACGACGGCCGACGAAGCTTTAGCCTCAACACCTGGGCGGATAAATGCGCTTGGCAAGCAGAAGACACGATCGTCTGCGCCGTCCCAACGGAGATTCGTACAGGCTCCGGCCTTCAGCGCTCTCTCCAAGAAGGCGTCCCTGACACGATTGTTAAAATGAACGTAAACACCGGTGCCACCGTTAATCTTGGTCAGCCACAAGGCAATCCAACTATCATGAACCCCGTGATCTCCAAGGATGGAAGCGAGCTCTACTATGGCGATCCAGCCGCGGGTGGTTTGTACAAATTTAGACTCTAGCGTCTTCCTGTATGCCTCCTGAGCAAAAACGTATTCTCTGGGTTCTCGTCGGTGCTTTCGGCATCCTTGCTTCCGTCTATCTTTGGGGACTTGGGTACGATTACGTGTCTCGCTTTCGAATTGGGATCGATACAACACTCCCAACAGAATCGTCTCCCGATCCTACCCTCCCACCGCCTCTCCCGGGAGATCCGTCTCGTGGCGCATCTCCCCTTGATGCCACGGTCACCATTACCACCTTCGCCTCCTACGACTGCCCTATTTGTCGTATGAACGAGACGATCTTGAACCGAGCTCTTGCGAGCACGTCTGCAAAGGTGCGCCTCGTCTGGAAAGACTTGCCCAATGTAAGCGAACATCCGGAAAGCATGCTTGCCGCTCTTGCCGCTCGCTGCGCAACAGACCAAGGTCTCTACTGGCCCATGCACGACGCCTTGTTAGCACTCCCTTCTCTTACGCTAGACGGTATCAGTACCGCCGCCCGTACAGCTCGTCTCAACAAGCAGCTATTTGATGCCTGCTTGATTAGCAATAAACACCTTCCCGCCATCCAACAAGAGCTCGAGGTCGCCAAACGTCATTCTATTAAAACGACTCCAACGACCTTCGTTGGGAATGATGTATTCGAAGGCGCTCTTAGCGAACGTGCGTTAACCCTCGCCTTTGTACGAGCCTCGCTCCTTAAGAAGTAATTATGCTTCGTCGCGCTTCCCTTCTTTTTTCACAAGTCATCCTTGTTTCTTGGGTGAGCTTGCTTCCGTTAGCCGCTTTTGCTCAACCCGCTTCGACCCCCACCACCCCCGTCGTTCCAGCACAGCGCGCTGCTCCTTCGTTTGTTACTCCGAGTCTTTCTGTTCCTATCCCCGGAGTCACGATTACCGCTCCACGCGCCAACGCCACTGAAATCGTTGTTCCGTTTTTGATGCAGTACATCAACGGAGCCTATCGATTTTCGATTACGGTCGGCATGTTGGCGGCAATCATTATGGTCATGTGGGGTGGGTTCCGTTACCTTGCAGGCGCGACGGTAGATAGCGTCTCCCGCGGAAAAGAAATCATCGAAAATGCTCTTGCGGGATTTGCTATCTTGCTTGGCTCAGCGGCTATTTTAGGCACGGTGAGCCCTCTCGCCGTTCGTGTCCAAGAACTTACGGTTCCCCTCATCTCTGCAGAAGAACGCGAGCTGTTAGAGACGCGTGTGGCGACGGGTGATGACCCTGTATCGCCGCCAAGCGGCCCCTTCGCTGCACGACGACAATGCGGAGGTCCTACTCCAGACTGCCCTATCCCAAACTTGCCACCCGGGAATCCAAATTGTGGCGACCAGCCTCAGTCCCAAAATCAACGATTTCAAGCGTTTCAGGCACAAGCACCAAGCTTCTTGCGATCGCAAACCCCTCAGCAGCGCGTGATCGAGGCGGCTCTTTTGACCGCACGGTGTGGCGTGATGATGGGGTCCTGTGGAACATCAGCCCAGCTTATTTATCGCATGGCTGGGTTAAGTCCCGCTCGTGAAGACGACTATCACCTTGTGAATAGCCTTTTGAAGCCAACCATGTGTCAGGATTCTGGGTGTCGTCCAATTCCTGGCTGTACTCGCCCTTCTCACGCCGACATGCAAGCGCGCGTTCGCGATGCGGTACGCACGCAACAAGATGCTCGAGCTGATTCTCTGCAGCCTGGCGACTACTTCTCTATTTTTAATGGGAATGACTCCTGTCCTGGTGGTCATGCCGTTATTTTTCTCAACTGGGAAAACCGTGAACGCGGCATCGCAAATACCGTGTGGGGTGGTTGGGGTCAGAACGTCGTCCAAAGCCACTACTGCTTAAAGACCGCTTGTGGTAACTTTCAACCGATCTACAAGATCAAGCGAACTCGGTAAACCCACACACATGGCCAAAGCACCCTCCAGGATCTACGCATGCTCGCACTGCGGAGCTCAATTTTCGAAATGGGCGGGGCGGTGTACCGAATGCGGTCAATGGGGAACGGTTGCCGAACAATCGCCCGCTGAACAATCCGCCATCGCACAGGCTGCTGTCTTGGCCGGCATCCCCACCCTCACACCCAAACCGTTTGAAACCCTTACACAGGTCCACACCTCGCCTCATACCACCTCGGGGATCGCCGCCCTCGACCGTCTTCTCGGCGGTGGTTTTGTTCCTGGCTCCGTCACGCTTCTCGGCGGTGAACCGGGTATTGGCAAATCCACAGCTCTATCACAAGTCGCTCTTGCCATGGCCGGCCAGGGCACCGTTCTGTATGTGACCGGAGAAGAATCCCCCTCCCAAGTCCTTTTACGATTACGACGGCTATCAAAAACTCTTCCAAATACGCTTCTTTTCATTGATGACACGGATGCGGACCGGATCGCCGCAACGATTCGTGAGCAAAAACCCACACTCACGATCATCGATTCTGTACAAACCCTGCGCACAACACGCGCGCAAGGAGAACCGGGGGGTGTCACCCAAATAAAAGCCTCTTCCGCTATTGTCCATGAGGCCGCAAAGATATCCGGATCCTCGGTCGTCCTCGTTGGGCAGGTAAACAAAGATGGCGATGTAGCCGGGCCTCGTTTACTCGAGCACTTGGTAGACACCGTCCTTATGATGGAGGGCGATCGGTACCAGGTCTTTCGCTTGCTCCGCGTCATCAAACATCGGTTTGGACCAACGGATGAGCTTGCTCTTTTTTCCATGACAGAACAGGGGCTCCAAGAAGTAGCCGATCCGAGCGCAACCCTTATTTCAGAATCCCCCGGAAATGCTCCAGGCACAGCCATCAGCTGTCTTCTCGAAGGCTCTCGACCATTATTGGTTGAATTACAGGCCTTGGTGACCCCTTCTGGTTTTGGCATGCCCACCCGACGAGCGACCGGCATCGATGCCAACCGTCTGAGCATGTTGCTTGCTATTCTTTCACGTCATGGAGCTGTTGGATTTGCGGACCAAGATGTGTTTTCGAACGCCGTTGGCGGCGTTGAAGCGCGTGAACCAGCCCTTGATCTCGCCCTGGCCATCGCGCTCGTGTCTGGAAGAAAAATGAAGGCTCTCCCTCCTCGGATGTTGGTCCTTGGAGAGCTTGGCCTTGGCGGCGAACTACGCCCCGTCTCTCAAACCGCTTTACGATTAAAAGAGGCGGCTCGCCTTGGATTTACAGACGCCCTCATTCCGGCAGGACGTGAACCTATCGCCCTTCCGGGCGTACAGGTGACACGCGTCAAAACCATTCGTGAAGCCATTCAACACCTGTTTGCCAAGACAGAATAACAACCGCAGACCACGCCTCCATTACTCCAAGTGTCCCGTGTCACGAAGAGCTCGCGCCGCATCTATCCACACCTGCCAATTCGCGTGATCCCGCATCGCTTCGTCCGCCAGCTCCTTCGCTTGCGCCATCAATCTGACATCCGTGACACGTGCCGCGGAAAACGAAGGAATACCGGACTGTTCCCGACCAAACAGGTTTCCGGCCCCACGCGCCTTCAAATCCTCTTCCGCAAGGGTAAATCCGTCTTGCATGCGTGTGACAAGTTCAAGTCGTGCCAAGGATTCTCCCTGCACATCCGTCATCAAGTAGCATGCGCTTGGACGATGCGATCTCCCCACGCGTCCTCGAAGCTGATGGAGCTGCGCGAGTCCAAAGCGCTCCGCTCCTTCAATCGCGATCACTGTTGCCATGGGCACATCCACGCCGACTTCAATAACGCTCGTCGCGACAAGAACCTGGACGTCGCCCGCAACGAGTTTCTGCATAATCTCGTCACGCTCTTGTGGTTTCATCCGTCCGTGCATCGTCGCAATCTTCAACCCCTGTAAGGGCCCTTGCGCGAGCCGCTTTGCTTCGTCCTCCACCGCGCGAACGCCCAGCGTATCGTTCGCTTCGATCAACGGACACACTAAAAACGCTCGTTCCCCGCGCACGACACACGTACGAATCGCCTCATACGCGCGCTCTCGCTGCTGATGTACGCACACAACCGTCTGAATCGGGAGTCGTCCAGCCGGTTTTTGCTGAATCAATGATACCTGGAGATCGCCATACAAGGTCAATGCCAATGATCGCGGGATAGGTGTCGCTGTCATGGATAACAGGTGCGGTACTCGCCCATCCGGCCGGTGAAGCACCACCATTTGTTCGCGCTGCGCCACGCCAAATCGATGCTGTTCATCAATCACTGACAAAGCGAGATCGTCTGGCAACCGATTGTTGTACAGTAACGCATGTGTGCCCAAGACCACGCAGTTCCCCTGACGAATGCGGGCGTCACATTCCGTTGGCGTAAGAGTGTGTCGTTCTTTTCCGACAAGCTCTTCGCGCTTGGTGCGCGTCGCAAGAATAACGGGGATCAAAAAGGGAGCAAACAAACGGTACAACGTTTCTGCGTGCTGCGTAGCAAGAATATCCGTTGGTACAAGCATGGCGCCCGATGCTCCTCCATGAACCACCGAGGCCAGCAAAAACGCGGCCACGACCGTTTTTCCGGATCCAACATCGCCTTGCAATAGCCGTCGCATGGGTCGTGGTTGTTCCATGTCCTGGAGCGCCGTCCAGGCGACTCGTTTTTGGTCATCCGTAAGCGGATACGGGAGCGAGCCGACAAATTTCTTGGCGAACACTTCTTGAAAGGGAATGATCGGTGCCCCTGATGAAGCTATTTCTTCTTGGCTCAAACGGAGAGCGAGCGCGTGACGGAGGAGCTCATCGAAGGCGAAACGTTCACGGCCGCGCTCCGCTTCCTGGGCCGAAGACGGCTGGTGAAGCGCTACGATCGCCTCTCGAAACCCCAGAAGCCCTACGCGCTCCCGTACCGATTCCGGCAAAACATCTTCCGGGAACGCAACTGTTTCCAGCACCTCTTGCATGAGTCTTCGATAGGTTTTTTGTGCCAGCGTCCCCGCAAGTGAATACACCGGAGCGATCCGTCCGGCCGCAATCGCCTCCCCATCCCCTGGCTCCCAAATCGGATGCACAAGCGTCATGCCGTATCGCGCATCAATACCCACTTTTCCGGACAATAAAATCTCGCGTCCAGCAACAAACTCTTTCACTACCCACGGCTGTTGAAAAAACGTTGCCTTGAGCCGACCCGTCTCATCGCTGATGAGTACCTGGTACACCTTGATATGTCGCCGAAAGGTCTGCATTTGCTTACACCCCTCTACGACGCCGCGTACCGTGACCGTTTCTCCGTTCACAAGCTCCCCAATCTTTCTTGTCTGTGAAAAATCATCGTAACGGTGCGGGATCATGCGTAAGAGATCGCCGACCGTCTCAATCCCAAGTTCACGCCAAGCTTTTCGCACGGTCGTGGTCGCTCCCGGTATAAACCCTATCGGATCATCCCATTTGAGCATAGGTTCAAAATGATGGTATCATGGGAGCAGAACTATGACAGACCAGCGATCAGAACACGACGTCGAGGAAGCTCTTATCCATCGACAAGACGTGTTTGTTTGGGAAGCGCCTGAATACGAACAGTATGAACGCGGACCCCGTTGGTATTTTGTAATGGCGTTGATCGCCGTTTTTTTAGTCGCCTACGCCCTGTGGGCACAAAACTTCCTGTTCGCCTTTTTCATTTTGTTGTCAGCTATTTTGATTGTACTGGCCGGAAACCGTGATCCAAAAATAACGCTCGCCCAAATTGGCCACAATGGAATCGTATGGGAGGGAAAACTTCACCACTTCAAGGATATCGAACGATTTGCCGTTGTGTATGATCCCCCAACCACAAAGGTCCTGTACATTGAGTTACAAAATAGCCTTATTCCTCGCATTCGCATTCCCCTGGAGGACCAGGATCCATCTGAAATTCGGACGCATCTGAAGCAATATCTCCAAGAGAACCTGGACTTGCAAGATGAGTATTTCTCTGATATATTTGCGCGGCTCATTCGCTTATAGCAAGACGCGAAGGCAGCCGTAGCTCAGCTGGATAGAGCGCCTCCCTGCGAAGGAGGAGGTCAGACGTTCGAATCGTCTCGGCTGCACCACGAAAAACTCGACTGAACAGGTCGGGTTTTTTGTATTCTTCTAAAATACAAAACCGCTCGTAGAAGAGCGGGTTCAGCTGGATGATTCAGAGCGGGCGGAAGCGAATACTCCCAGGGTCGGAACTTGGAACCCATGTAGTCCGCATGGGTCTGGTACAGGTGGTGTGCCGTGACGGTGGCGTAGGTCGGGTGACCCTGTCTGTGCATCGAGCGCACCGCGTTGACACCTTCCTTGGTCGTCACGTGCTCGAAGATGATGACGAGCCCCGGGAAGTCCGTACAGAGCTTCGTGTAGAGGCCGATGAACGCCTCCTCGCCATAGAACGGCTCCGCGTCCGGGTCCATGGCATGGATGTGGAGCGTGAGCCCGAGTCGCTCCATCTCCCGGAACACCGGATAGAGCTCCTCGATCTTCGCGAGATTGACGCCGCTTGCGATGTTCGTCGTTCCCCCACCCTTGCCGCTGAACGGGTAGAGTTTGAACCCTCGGGCTCCCTGCTGGGCAGCCTCGCGCACGATCTCCGGGGTCGTCCACCCCGTCACGAGCTTGAGCACCCAGTAGGCGAAGGTGTCCGGACGATCGAGGTACGTTTCGACCTGGACGCGGTACTCCCGAAGCTCCACGGCGTCGACGATGCCCTCCGGCTTGTTCGTGATGCCCGGTCGCAGGCGCAGGTTCGGCATGGGAAGCGCTCCCACGAACGCGCGCTCCGTCGCCCCGATGACCCGGGGCAAGAGCCCCCTGGATCCATCAGGATTGTGCGTCTGCCTCCAGTGCACGTGCCCGTCGAACGGGTTCACGAGGGTGACCTTCCGACTGGACGGCGTGGAGAGCTGCCCCCGCTCTGCCACGTCAGTTACTTCTTGAGTTGCTTCTTGCTTTTGCATTGTCATCATGTCGAAAACCCCTTCTTGCGAATGATGTTGTGCGCGTGTTCTACGGTCGCCCGAACACGCCATGGGCGAAGCATGAAGATAGAACCGATCTCAAGCCCGTCCGCGTCGACGAGCACGCTCTCCGCATCAGCCGGAGAAAGAACTCCCCCGCCACCGAAGAGCGGCTTGCGAATCGCTCCACTCCCTCTGTACGCCAGATCTTGCTGCTTGAGGCGGTACGCACGCAACGCCCTGAGCGTGTAGGGCAGAAGGTGCCTCCCGGAGTATCCACCCCCGCCGATGTGCGCGAGAGGTGACGTCGTAGATCCGAACGCTTGTTGACGCACGTCCTCAGGAAGATCTGCCCACGGGGCCGTGTTCGAGATCGACAGTGCGTCACACGCGTCAAGCTCGCTGATGCGGACGAGCGCCTCCGGCGGAGCGAACGCGTTCACCTTGCCCACGAGCGGAATGCCGAGCGGGTTGAGTACCCGGAACAGGCGCTCCGCGATGGCGAGCATTTCGGACACCCGCTCCCCCGTGTTAGGACACGACAGATTGACCTGCAGTCCAACGGGCGATGTGAACGAAGGCAGCGCCGGACCAAGCAGGTCGACAAAGGCCTTCGCCTGATCGAGCTTCTGCCCCTCGTCACCATCGACGGCCATGAAGGACAGGAAGAACGGGTACCGCCTCGCCTGCCACTTACCCTGCGCGAGCAGCCATGCGGCACCGGGACCGCTGAGGCCCACGGAGTTGAGTACCGATGCATCACGGGCGTTCACCCGGATGCATTTTGGTACGAGTTCCGTCGGAGACGTGGTCCCCTGGCGCAGCGGCATGTTGCCAGCACGCGAATCGAACGTCGTTGTCTTGGCCACGAATGCGGTGTGCGAATCGAGCCATGACGGCGTGATTCCGACGAGCGTAAGGAAACGGTGATACCACCACCCCTCCCCAAAGAAGTTGCGAACACCTGAAGCCGTGAGCACCTCTGGAAACGGAATGCCGCGCAGCTTGATCATGCCTAGCTGTGTCTCCTTTCAAATGAGCCGATGATGTTGTAACAAACAACCTCCTCTCTGAGAAGGGTCGTCTAAGGATATATGACGTGGTACTCTTTGGCCGTATGCTCAATAAGTCAACCATTCTTCCTATCCTTGCGGACTTACACCAAGACATTGCCGGTCCAGTTCCTATTGAACTGATACGGCAATGGGCCGCTTCCGATGGCTCCGCCGAGGCGCACGAAACAATCCTCACGCCATACAAACGAACAGGAACCATGGTGAGCTCGGATTCCGCCGGACTTTCAAAACTTTCTGGCGGCCGACCGCTTATCGAAGTCATGAAGCTCGTGAGTCACCCAAAAGAGATCATTTTTTCACACGGAAGCGCTATCGGTGGACGTGCCATCGGCATCTGGGCCGCGGATAATACGCAGATGTTTTATGATGCATCCATCGACCCAAATGACGTGGTTATGCAGATGGTCGCCGCACAACGCGACATCCAATCCACATCGCTTGTGCACGTTGGCATCGGAATCGATATTGGCTCCGCCTATGAAATCGGAGGCGGTTTATATGGCGCACAATCAGACTACATCGAAGCGATCACTGAAGACGAAACGAATGCGGACGAAATCCTCATCACGCACAACGTTGCAGCACGACTGCGGGCACCGCTTGATCAAATCGCAGAACAACGAAATGGGTGCGGCATTTTGGATTACAAAAAGATCGTGCCACCAACACGTCAACAAAGCGATGTCTGGTATCCCGCTCCATTTGATCGCGCCTTCCATGAAGCGCTTCGTTGTATTCATGGAGAGTCTGATCCGCGTATCGCCGCCTTACATCAAGAACGGGTACGAACAAAAACCATTGCCCTCGTTCGCGTATTTGACGAAGACCAGTCGCTCTTGCTCGACACACTCCTCTCTCGGATCGCTGTGGGCTCTGTCATCTATGAACTCGCCCGCGCCCACGGCCTGCGCCTCATAAAATCAACCGGGAGTCTCGCCATCCTCACATCAGATAACGATGAGAGCGTCCTGGAATTCGCTCAAGCCGTGATACAAAAACAGCGCGATGCACAGATTCCAACAAATGTTGGAATCGCGAAAGGCGATGTGCTTTGTTTTGACCTAGACCACGGATCATCGGATATTGCTGGCGGCCCAGTTAACATCGCGTCCAAACTCGCAGAAGACACAACGGATCGATATGTCATCTTCATCGAGTCATCTGTCCCCGAAACAAGTCTCACCTTCTGCCCTATTACCCCGTTCCAAGTAGAAAAATCTCGCGTTCTTATTACGGGTTGGCGCATTGGATAGCCGCTTCATGGCCATCGATCAATGAATACTCTGTTCGTTACTTCCAATTCATCCAGGTAATCGTCAATTGAAGGATTGTGGCGTACGTCACCCAAAGCAGGTATGGAATGTTTGCGTAGATAATCCATGTATAGATCTCTCCACCCGTCTGGACACGGGATGTTCCTCCAACTGCATGCAAGGCAACGAGCGCCCACACCAGCGTCCCTAAGACACAAAGGATGTCGATCGATGCGAGAACATTGTTTTTGAGACCGAATTGGATGGGAGTGAAGGCGCTATTAAAGATGAGATTCAACACAAATGGCAACGCGACGAGCCACGAAAGTTTTCCCGTATATGTTTTATAGACTACCGTCCCAAACGTCATCGCAATGATCGCGTAGAGGACGGTCCATACAGGACCAAAAAGCCAACTCGGCGGAGCCCAGCTCGGTTTTACAAGAACCTGGTACCAGGAGTAGGCAGCATCCATATTATTTGAACGAGTGGATGATGTGATACGCAATCACACTTGTTATGGCTGTCACGCAGACACCCCAGAGCATATCAACGATCGTTACAGACACTGGCCAGTTCGCAATCGTTGCATGATTGGTCAAATCATAGGCCCCGTATGCCGCAAGGCCTAGCAGCGCTCCCCGCCAAAGCGCTTCCACCCATGCTCCATGTGTCACGGCAGGCATGACCACGAGCAGAAGTACCGCCAATGCATAGAGCGGATAGAATGCAGCTACCGGAGCCAAGTTGATGCTTTTTTGGAATAGGAACCCCATTCGATCGGCATAAAACCCCTTGGCAAGCACAAGAAGCCACAAGGCATCAAGGACAGCGAGCGGAACAATGGTTGCCACGTAATAATAAAGGTAGATCATAGAGACATGGTACACCGAGCGACTCTTTTTATCGATGCAGGTCTAAACAAAAAGCCGCAGTCGTCGTGAAACTTCCTGCAGCTTTTTTGATGGCGGAGAGAGAGGGATTCGAACCCAAGCCAGCAGTCTGACGAAAGACGCTCAACACGGCGGAAAACCGCGTGAACACATAAAATTAGTTACAGAACGATAACACTCGCGAAATAGCGGGAAAATTCTCTAAATCATTAAACATGGGCAACCGGTGGGCAACGAAATGGGAAGGCAGCGAAACCTCCGTGTGAAGCGGGGGTTTTGTGTTTTACGTATCTCCAAATTGTTCCACATCCATCGAATAACCCGGTCTTACTAAAAGACTCCTAACTCCCGTTGGTTGATTCTCTATCTCTGCAGCCTTATTCATGGCTTCCATGCTATCAAATTTCTTCCATCCATTCTTTATCATATCTTCCTCAGTCGAAAAGGCACGGATGGGAATGTTGAAATTCTCTTTGCCATTTCCAACGTTTTTAAAATAGGACGCCGGTAGCAACGTGAGGTAGTAGTTTTCGATCACATCAACCGTCGCCGTCAATTCACAATACTGGACGCTTCCAGGATTTTGAACGTCGGAGATAGTCATCGCATTAAAGTTCACGAGATGGGTACCGGCCGCTTGCGGAAACAGGTCGGTATTCCAGGCATGCGTAATAAGTTGTTTGGAATTCAATAATTTATCCCCTACATGAAACCTCCATCTAGAAACATCTTGCGGCATAGAGAATGGACCAATAACCCGATGCTGCACCTGAAATGCGAAAGCTTTGATTGCCGGCTCCACGTAACGCAAGGGAATAAATAAGCTGCTATTGCCTAGTTTGGGGTCATAGACTTGAAATAGCTGAATCCCATCGAAACGAGCGCGCTCCTGGGCTGGTTGTGTGAATCCCGTAGGGCAGATCATGACGCCTAATTCCGCACCAATATCCTCCAGTTTGGACTTCAGGCTCTCGATCCTCTCAATGCCAACGGGTTCAGCGTAATTTTTCGATTCAACAGCAATTTTCACATCAAATGCACCTACGCTCCCTTCGATAAAAATATCGACGTCTCGTTCAGTGTTTGACTTCTTTCCGAGGATCTTGGCATTTCGCGTAATCTTGGCATTGCGAATATTTGAACACATCTGCTCTAAAATATCTTCAAGCATGTCGCCTTTCTGTTTCGTGGTCATAAGTAGGTAAATAATCAATTCACGCAAAGTTGCCATTTATTAGTGAATGGAAGCCATAAAATGGCACTCATTCACTATAAATTAATTCATTTTAGCCAAATTTTAGGTTTTTAGGTTTTAAACCTAGGATTTGAGAAATTGTGATCAATAACGTTATCGCATGTAACAACGAATAGTGATAACAAGATACTTCTCATCACTTGGTCGACGTGGCTTGCTGGTTCACAACCTCAATCCAACCGACATTATCTTTCTTCAACTGAATCGCTTTATTTTTATTGGGCGTTTGTACAACTAGAAAATAGTAGTCCGAAGTTTCATCAATCAAGTAAACCTTATCTTTTTGAGGGTCAACAAGCGCATCAGATCGCTCGTGCAGTATTATTTGTCGCGGTCTGCCACCACCAATTGAATATGAAATTCTTGGATAAATAACTTGACCAAAACTAATAATAGCGGCTATTAGCGGGACTAAGAAAGCACGAATAAAATTATCCAGTTCATCCTGTTTCTTTAAATTGCTTTTCCAATTTTTTACCCACCCAACAAATCTAAAGCCTAGTAAGAACACAACGATGTTCATCAGCCAAACCTGTAGTGTCCCCGGATGAATTGAGCTGGACGAAAAATTCGTGATCGTCACCCTCTCTGCAAGCAATTTGCTAAATGCATAGAGCAACGTCACAACTACGCAAATGATCCCGAACGCATCAACGTAGATATCCCACCAATGTCTAATATAGACAGGTTCTGATGTGGGATTGGTTGGCGGCTTCTTCTTTTCAACTTTTTTCTTAACTTGTGGATTCAGTTTTTTTGGATAAAGCCGCCGATATATCGTAAATGGCAGTATGCAAAGGAAAACGTATGCCGACACATAAATAACATAAGAAAGAATGAAGCTATACGATGGGTTTGAAGGATAGAATTGCAAATACTTATTCACGAGCTGGGCTACTATGTCATAGCGGCCAAAGCCAACTGATACTTTTAAATCCGGTGATTTTCCAAAAGGCTGCTCGCCCAGTGTATTCACCACAAGAAAAAATATAGATCCGGTCAAATACGGCGTTACAATAAATAGCAGGTAGCATACAGCACGACCGACTGTTTTCATTTGAAAAAACTTTTTGAGAGTATGCTCATCGTCTAGGATCGGGTAAAGAAAAGAGAAGCCAAAGTGAAAGCAGTAAAAGGCAAAAGCAAGACCGATAAATGCCCATAAACCAGCTACAATAAATTTTACGTTTACTATTGCATATGAACTAAAACCAAATCCAGCCATGTATGAAAAAACCACCAAGAATCCAAGCACATACAGTACGATACTGACTAGAGCGGCAACGCCCGGAACAAGGGAAAAATACTTGAGCCATCGACTGCGATTTTGCGTCTTTGCTGGCTGATTCACGGGCTGAACGTCTACGCTCATAATATTTGGCTCATCACCCCCTCGAACACCTTGTCCAGCTCTTTACGAGTCTCAGACTGCTTTTGGTTTATAGCGCGCATCATCGCTACACGTTCGGAAAATTGTTTTTGAATTTCCATCGGCGGTACAGGGATCATCAAATCGCCGATTTGTTTCAACGAAAGATTAAATTGCGCCACCCCAACTTTTAAAGATTTAATACGTTCGAGGATGTAGTCCGATCTCAAAAAATAGAATACAAATTCAGGTGTAACCTCCTTTTTAAGAGTTATGATCGACAGGGCTTGATTGGTGTTCGCCGGCAATAAATCTTCTGTCACAATTGTTGCACGACCAAGTGCCCCAGCAATTGAAAAAAGCACGTCATTGGGTTTTAATTGAGATCTTTGGAAAGATCGGTGGCATTCATCAGAAACATGTGCGACTCTTTCTTTAAGTATCTCACCCGTTTCGGTGATTGATTCAATCTTGATAAAGTTAACACCTTGATCTTGAAACGAAAAACCAGCGGTTGTCGGCGTGGTACCTTTTGTAATTCTTTCAGCCACTTCTTCCAATCTCTTCACCTCCCACCCTTTTTCATTTTTCCCCGGATCGCCGAACATCTTATAAAACAGCGCTGGCGTAAAAGCCGCCATTTTCCGGTCAGCTTCTTCGCGCTTCTTTCGTAGTTCAACTAACGCATCAAGAGTTGAAACAACATCAAGTTGTGATTCAACCGGCGGAAGCGGTATTTTATATGAATATATCCCATCAGTATTCAAATGCTTTACATTTGTACCATGTGAGAATGACTTGATTATTTGACGGTAAGCTCTTGAGCGAAGACAGTAGAATAAATACTTTGGTATTATGGCGCCTTTAATTATCACCTTGCCGAGATCCGCTGAATAGCAAGCATCGATATCGGATTCAACAATTAACGGTAAACCAATAATTTCTGCAGTCGGTGTCAAATCAGTTAATGCTATTAATAGATCGCCACGTGCGATCTTATTCCTATCTTTGACAACGCCTTTAAAATATTTAAAGTCCGTCGTGCTTGTGCGGCCATCTCTTTTTACGGATTTCAAGTTATACAAAGGCACACCGTTTCCCGATTCGCCCAGATCCTTACTTGAATATGAGAGACCGCGTTGTATGACTACAAAATCACTCAATTTTACCGTTGGCCAGTTCCCTTTCTTCATACTTCAATTTTTCCTTGAAGCGCAGCGATGCCACCAAGGATCTCTTTTTCAAGAACCGTAATCTCCTTTAAGAGCTCTGTCGGATCACGATGCTCGATGACCTCTGACTCAATTCCAAGATATCGCTCCGCGGATAAGGAATAATCGCTGTCAGTAACTTTGGTTTTTGGGACAGACACGACAAACGTATCGCAAATCTCAAAAGGTCGGCGATTACCTTTTTCTAAACCAGCCTTCCAATCATTTATGCATTCGAGAGCTTTCGGCAAATCGTTCTTTTCGATCGGCTTACGCTGAGCACCAAGATCGTGGCCGTCATTCGTAACTTTTACAAAAAGAATGTCGTCCGTCTTCTTCGCGAGACGCTTGTCTAGCAATAGAATGCTTGTCTTCACTCCAGAGTATGGATTGAAGGCACCAGCCGGAAGCGACACAACGGCAAACAGAAAGCCGCCTTCGACAAGCTTCTTCCGTAAATCCTTGTAAGCGTTTGCGGACTGAAAAACGATTCCCTCTGGGACGATAATACCCGCACGCCCCTCGGCATTCAGGTGTTCAGCCATGTAATCAACGAATAGAACCTCTGCTCTATTTGCTTTGATTCCAAATTTTGAATGCGGTTTAATCCCGCCCTTCGGCGTCATAAAGGGTGGATTTGCCAAAATGACATCAAATTTATCCTGCCAGCGATCTTCGCTTGTAAGCGTATCGTATTCGTAAATCTTCGGATCTTGAAATCCATGCAAATACAAATTTGCGCGGGACAGGCGAACCATGTCCGGCGAAATGTCATACCCCACGAACTGTTTCACGAGCGATTCACGCTCATCTGGTGTTAGCTTGTCACCCAATTTCTTCTCCGTGTTCGTCTCGAGGATATGTTTGTATGCCTCGACCAAGAAGCCTGCCGTACCACACGCTGGATCCAAAACCGCCTCACCCTTCTTCGGATCGACGACATCCGTAATGAATTTAATAATGTGACGTGGCGTCCGGAATTGTCCCGCTTCACCCTGACTGCCGCCAAGAGAAAGCAAGTACTCAAATGCATCACCAAGCCGTTCGCTGTGGTCGTAAATAAATGGATCAATTTCCTTCAGGAACATGGAAAGCGTGTTCGGATCACGGTATGGCAACATCGCTCCTTTGAAGATATCGCGAAACAAGAGCGGCATGTGCTTATGCAGCGGCATCTTATCCAAGGCTTCCACATAGAGATTCAAGCGATCCTGCCCACCCAACCGCGGATCCATCAGCTTCGACCAAGCGAAGCGTTTATATTCGCCGGTGAAAAAGCGAGGCTCTCCACCAAGCTCCTCAGACGCTTTATCCATGTCATCCATGAATTTATAGATAAGCGCAATCGTGATCTGCTCGATCTGCGACTTTGGATCCGGGACCTTGCCCACGAGCACGTCGCGGGCGGCATCAATCCGATGTTTTGTTTCTTGGTCGAGCATAAATTTTAGGAAAAAGTATTGAGCGGAACGTAATCCTTCACGTATTCAGGTACCGAATCCTTCCAGCCATTGAGTGATTTCAATTCTTCCATTGTCAGCTTCGGATTCGTGGCCAGTTTCGCATATTGTTTTTGATCGATGATATTGCGAATCTCTGCATCTGTGACGTATGCCTTGAAGTACATCTTGAGCGGCCCGAAATACTGATTATCAGGCTTGTTTACGGCCACAAATTTGGCAAATTCCTGCTCTAGGAGCTCGTCTTTGGTCGGGAAGGTCTTTTGCTTACCAAAAGCCTTATCCAACAATTCACGGATGGTAATCCGACGATCCAACCGCAGCGCCTTACGAATCTTCTCCAGGGTCACGAATTCTTCCGGTTTATTGATGTGAACCTCGTGCACGCGCGCGACTGCTTCTTCTATATTTCCACTTTCGTAATTCTTTCGGATCTCCTCATCTTCAACGAGTTTGCGTTCGAAACGGTCGAACAACTCACGATCGATCTTCATCCCTTCTGCTCCAACTTGAGTTTCTTTGATGAATTTCAGCGGATCAGGATCCGTGATACTCACATCATCAACCGAAAGAGGCGCAAGGATTGGCTTGAATCCGCTCAATTGTTTTACTTGCGGCAAATCCAAAATTTCATCGTAATCAAACTTCTCCTCAAAGAATTCGCAATTAGCGAAGAAGTCGAAGAACTTGAACGCTTTTTTGTCCGCCTCTATCTTTTCGTTTTCTCCGGCAACACGAACCACGTTCTTGAACGTAAACTTACGCGTACCGCGACCCTTTATCTGTACAAAATCCGACGGAGAGAACACCGGCCGCATTAGACAAATATTCAGCAGGTCTTCGCAATCGTAACCCGTGGTCATCATGCCGACCGTTACGCAGACGCGCGTCTTTGACGTCTCATATCCATCCGGTTCCCAGCGTGAATGTCCATTCAGATTGTTATTCGAAAAATTCACTGCCATGTCTTGCGCCAGCTGAACATTCGATGAGACCTGCACAGCAAAATCCGAATTGTATTTATCCGGCCAGAGCTTGTACGCAAATTCATTCAAGATTTGTGTAATTCGACTGGCATGATCCTGGCTTACGCAAAAGATGATGGTTTTTCCGATCTCGCCGCTAATCGGATCCTTGAGAGCGTTCTCCATGAACGTCTTACAAAATATCCGATTCGTCTCCTCTGAGAAAAACTTGCGTTCAAAATCTGTATGATGGAATAAACGCTCTTCTTTTTCACCCTCATCATTTTCAACCAATAACGAATATCCTTTTTCCGACAGAAGGTCTGCTGTGATCACCGTCCGCGCGTCCGCCACAATCGGGTTTATAAGATATCCGTCCTTCACGCCATCAAGCAGGCTGTATTTAAACGTAGGCACTCCGCTCTCGCAGCCAAATGTCTTGTAGGTATCAAGCATCTGACGACGTTCGAGTTCGCGCGGATCATCGCCTCGCAACTTAGCCGCTTCAATTTTTTTGAGATAGTCTTTTGGCGTCGCAGTAAGGCCGAGCTTGTAACCAATGAAATATTCGAAGACAGCACGCGCATTGCCATTGATCGAGCGATGCGATTCGTCGGAAATTACCAAATCGAAATCCGTAGGTGAAAATACTTTTTGATACTTGTTATTATGAATGAATGACTGAACCGTTGAGACAACGATTTCTGCCTTACGCCAATCGCCACGATTCTCTTTCCAAATGACGGTCTTATAATCGTTCTTGAGATTGTTACGGAATGCTTTCTCGGCTTGATTTTCGAGCTCAATGCGATCAACCAAAAACAAAACACGCTTTGCATTGCCGCTTCGTAAAAACAATCTAATCACTGCCGCAGCCGTCAGCGTCTTTCCCGTACCTGTTGCCATCTCGAATAGGAAACGCGTCTGGCCTTTCTTTGCTGCTTTCTGCAATGCATGAACTGCCTGCATTTGATAAGGTCGCAGGAATCTCAACCCCTTCTCTTTAATGAAAGTTGATCGATCTGACTCATTCTGCCAACTCGGATCGGCCGCGTAGTTCGGCATCTGCGTCAGCGCCACGTAATCGGCTTCCACCTTTTCTTTCGCGAGCGCGGTTACGTCCGGCTTAAATGATCCGCGATGACCAATTGATTCCAAAGTCGGAAATTCTGTAATGACTTCCGGATTCCCAGCTTCAATGTCCCAAAAATAGTGCAGGTTTCCATTTGAGAGAATAATAAACCGCACGTTTTGAGATTGAGCATATCGACGCGCCTGCTCTTTGCCATCCAATGGAGCTTTATCTTCCTTTTTCGCCTCAAGGACAGCCAATGGAAATCCGTTCTCATCCAATAGGAGGTAGTCGATAAATCCATTTTCCGTCTTCTCAAAATCTTCGCCCATCTCGTCGATATCCTTTTTGGACAACTTTGCATTGCTCTCAAGCGAGATATTCGCCGGTCCATTCTTATCGTCAAAAAACCGCCAGCCAGCTTCTTCCAGCAGCTTATTGATCTTGATGCGTGCTCGAGCTTCTTTCATATTAATTATTCAATCCAAGATGGACGCGTAAGGACTCTTTAATTTGCCCCAATGACTCATCGTTGATTTTACCGATACAGAAATCGAAACGTGAGCGATCAAAAGATTGGACGAATTGAATTTTTGCGAGAGAGTCTTTCATGAGGCGATTCTGTTTGTCTTTAGCGATGACAATATCGCAAATCTCACCCTTGCCAACCTTTGTCGTCAAAGGAATGACCGTAATAACACGAGACGCGTCCAACTCAACAGCCTGAACGATCAATGCCGGTCGAACGTCCTTATATTCATGACCGGTCGATGGTTCGAAGTTGACCCACCAGATTTCCCCATGATTTGGCTTATGGTCTGAGGCTTTCATAATAATCCCGTTCTTCCTTTGTTAACGGTTTCAGATGTTTCACTACGTCAGCAGCCCCAGCCTCTTGCCATTTTGCCCATCGATCTACTTGAGCATAAGGGGCTGTTCGTTCCACGACATCCATATATCGAATCGGTTCACCATCTTCAGCAAGAACCCAAGGAGCGTCTCCGTGAGCGTATTCCGCAATCTTCGTCGCCGTAAAATCAGATAGCACGCGAATCTCGCGATCGATAAGCTCTTTCTCTTCGAGAGAGAAAACTTTGATATCTGGATCAGCAAGGGCGACGTATCGCTTTTGCGGCATGCCATAATATTCCTGCATGAAAATTTTCAATTCATTCTTTTCAACCATCTCTTTCACGGCATCACGATATTGTCCCTGTCGAGGAACCGGGCCGAACTGCATTTTTACATACTGCATTCCAGTCACAGGCTTCCCAAGAATTTCAAAAGCGTTGAAATCGATAAAATAGAGCAACTTATATAAAACCGTTTCACCAATGTTCGCCTTGCCGCCACAGACGCTCAAAATATAGAGGAGCGTCTGTCGGAATTTTTCTTTGTCGAATGAAAAATTAAGACTCCGTTCCATTTGAGGAGCCGCTTCTTTTTGAATTACCTTCTCAGGCTGAACGATCCAGTCCACTGAAACTTCAAGCGCTTTTGCGAGGGCTACCACTTCAAGCGCATCGATTGATCGCTCGCCTTTTTCAATCTGACCAATCGCTTGCCGAGAAACACCAAGATGAGCGGCCAGCTGCTCCTGAGAATAACCATGTTCTTGCCGTAGCTTCTGGATGCGCTCACCAAGCGCTTTTTGAGGCATTACGGTTTGTTTTGTCATATACCCCGATTCTATAGTTTAAACATGGGTATGTCAAGAAATCATGCACATTGATGCGTGAATAAATTACATTGCGAATATTGATTAAAAACAGCATGTGGGGATAACTCACGCTCCTCTAGGATGGCTTTGGATATCGTGCGGGGCATGAAGTTTTCTTCGCTACGCGTACTGCTCGGTGAGCCGCTCGGCTCATACGTCAAATACTTTCCACGATTGGATGATTTTCTTGCATCCAGAAGCGCGGCTGTTTTGTTGTGCGACCTCATGGGCTGGCGTGGCAAGGGTAAAGATCCGGACGGTTGGATCTATAAAACGAATGTTGAGCTGACACTGGAGACTGGCTTATCGCGAGATCAGCAAGCTCGAGCGATCAAAATTCTTTTGCAACGCGGAATCATCAAGAAGAAGCTACGCGACATACCTGCGAAAAATTATTTCTGGGTCGACGAAGATGAGCTTCAAAGCCAGTGGTTCGACTGGTGTGCGAAACATCCGCAACCAGTTGTAGCAATACCCAGCAACTGTGTGCCGGAAACTCCGACAACTATTACATCACTACCCGATGAAGCTACAAACATCCCTACTGCGGGGGAGGATAAAAATTCGAATTGGAAACCGATCCGCTCAGCGGGCGGGGCGAGGATCCTCAAAGCATTGGCAGACTACAAAAAAGACAACCAAACAACTTCAAGTGGATTCACCCACATTGGCAACATCATCCCATCTGGGGATAACTCGGATATTTCTGGTACGGCCTGAAATATCCTGCTCGTAAGCGGTTTCACGCTCGTATACTTCATTAATTTTCATACCTAAGCTATGGTCAACATGCCTTCCCAAGAGCCTGCAAATGAGGCTCAACACGGCCAACCGGTCGTCCCTTCACAACCGAATATGATCAATGGTTCTATCGCTCCGCTCATCACCACAGGCACCATCTCACCACCGGGGATCGGGGAGCTGATCTCCACCGATGGGCTGGCTGCCATGCTTGGCGTCTCTCGCATGACGGTGTATCGCCTCATCGAGCGCCGTGCGTTGCCGGTCTATCGGGTGTGCCGGCGTATCCGCTTTAAGCTCGAAGACGTGCAAAACTTCGTGGAAAGCCAGCGGACGCCTGAGGCTGATCGACAGGCACAAAACCTGATCGACGTCCTCAAGACGTATGTCGGTCCGTAAGATCAGAAACTCCTGGTGGGTTGATTTCCGATTCAACTTCATGCGATATCGGAAACGCAGCCCACAAAACTCACGTGGCGGCGCGGAAGCGTACGAAGTCTGTTTACGCCGAGAACTTTCTATTCACGGAAGCTTGAACCACGTCATCAAAGTCGAGGCTGTGCCGACCTTCACAGAATTTGCGG
>CAZJEZ010000002.1:0-9068 GCA_964545235.1 uncultured Gammaproteobacteria bacterium | reverse complement strand
CGGAGCGTTGGTATAGCTCGTATGTTGAAGTGAACAACAAGCCGTCCGAATGTCGATCAAAGAAATACATCTTGTCCGCGAGTCTCGTCCCGTTCTTTGGACGAAAGCAACTCAATGAGATAACGACGGCTGACATCGAAGGATACAAAGCCGAGCAACTGAAGCGCGGAAATTGCAACAAGACGGTCAACAATCGTCTCGCGGTGCTTCGCAAGTGCCTCACGACTGCCGTTGAATGGGACGCACTCAAATCTGTCCCGCGGTTTCGTCAGCTTCGCGCCGCGCCTCCAGCATTTCGTTTTCTCGAGGAGCACGAAGTCGCAAAAATTATCTACGCATGTGCCACGGACATGGAACGCACTCTGGTCTTCGTCGCGGTTCGCACCGGACTTCGATTCTCGGAATTGTCCGCGCTTGAATGGCAGGACGTAGACTTTGGAAGACGGACAGTTACGATCCGACGCGCAAATGTCGGCGGACACATCGGCACACCCAAGAACGGACGCATTCGCTACGTGCCACTCACGAATGATGTGATTGAAAAGCTGAAGACGCTCAATCGCGACTCCGACCTCATCTTTCATCGCAACGGCAAACGCCTCATCTACTGGCCGTCACTTTGTTTCCTTCAGCGTGCCTGTAAACGGGCGAACATCGCGCCAATCGGCTGGCACACGCTACGTCACACATTCGCGTCTCATCTCGCGTCCAAAGGTGCGTCCATGCAGGCGATCAAGGATTTGCTCGGCCATTCCACGCTTACAATGACGCTCCGCTACGCACATCTGGCTCCGGAAACGCTGCGAGACACGATCGAGTTACTGGACTCGCAACAAACCCCGAAAGTTTGGGCAACCGGTGGTCAACGCGACGTTTTAGCGCAACCGATCTCACTCGAATCTCTCTTTGCACATGCGTTCAATCCACCGCTCAATACTTCGCTAGGCTCAGCACTTCGCCATACAAAAAAGCCGCAGTCGTCGTGAAACATTCTGCAGCTTCTTTGATGGCGGAGAGAGAGGGATTCGAACCCTCGCGCGGTTTGACCCGCCTACAGGATTAGCAATCCCGCCCCTTCAGCCTCTTGGGTATCTCTCCATTTGTGGGAAGATACTATCAATCGAGAACATTCTCGACAAGGGAGTCCATTTTGGTTATTCTTGGCGCCACGGAGAGGTGGCAGAGCGGTCGAATGCACCGGACTTGAAATCCGGCGTACCGCAAAACGGTACCGTGGGTTCGAATCCCACCCTCTCCGCCACCGTACAACCGCCCGAAGGGGCGGTTTTACGATACTCAATTGATAGATTGACAAAATGACCAAGTAGTGGTAGCTTTTTGGCCCCTGATTGTCAGGGAACTCTTGCCATCCCGGCAGAGTCGCTTCACAACGAAAGAGGTCACAATGAAGGTTCGGCAGGCCCTCGCGGGCAACATCGGCAACAACCGTCACGGCATCCTCCTCCAGATCGAGGCCCCGGGCACGAAGCCCAGGGCCAAGATCACCCACACCACCCTGCTCCTGGACTGCTCCGGCAGCATGAGCGGGGTCCTCGACGACGTGAAGGGTGACGCGCAGCGGTACGTCGCGGAGCTCGGGCCCAACGACTTCGTCAGCGTCATCATCTTCTCGGGCGAGAACACCGCGCGCCGCATCATCGGCCCCACCAGGTGCGACGAGACCGGCCGCCGCATGGTCAACGCCGCCATCAAGCGCGACGTGCAGATCATGACGACCACCGTGTTCTCCGAGCCCCTCCAGCTGGTGATCGGCACGGTCCGGCCGCTGGCCGGCGAGCCCGCGGAGCACCTCTGCGTGCTCCTCACCGACGGCTGCGCCGTCCCGACCCGCTCCAGCCTCCAGCAGGAGCAGACCAACGCCATGATCGCCGCCCAGGCGATCGCGAACGAGGGCGCGACCCTCTCGGTGATCGGGTACGGCAACTGGTACGACGCCGAGTTCCTCGCGCGCCTCGTGGCCGAGTCCGGCCACACCGGGGTGTACAAGCACGTCTCGGACATCGCCGACTTCGGCACGGCGGTCCGCGAGATCGCCGAGAGCGCCGGCCGCATGAACAAGGCGGGCATCCACCTCACCTTCACGACGCCGAACACCGGCAAGGTGGTCCGCATCATCCGCACGACCCCCGAGGTCGTCGGGAGCGCGGGGCACACCTTCCACACCAGCGCCCTCTACGAGGGCGCGGCCACCCTCTTCATCGAGACCAGCGCCCCCGCGACCGCCCTCCGCGTCGAGGGCACGGTGAACGGCCGGCAGATCAAGCAGGACGTCACCCTCTCCGCCATGGGCAACGAGGGGCGGGCGACCTCGATGCAGATCCTCGGCGCGTTCGCCTTCCTCAGCGGCGACCGCACCCTGGCGCAGGAGCTGTTCACCCAGAGCGGCGACGACGTCGTCGCCGAGCGCGCCGGCAACGCCTTCTCCGACCGCGAGCAGCGCGCCACCGGGGACATGATGCGCCACGCCTTCACGAGCGGGCGCCGGTTCTTCGGCGCGGGGCTCAAGCCGACCGGGCCGAACCACAACGTGCTGAACGTGCTGCGGGCGCTCATCGAGGACCCGGGCTCGGTGGTGTACATCCCCCGCGGCGCCTACAAGCGCGGCGGCGAGGCGGTCTCCGACCCCCGCGTCATCGAGGGCGGCGACCGCTCGCTGCAGGTCAGGGACATCATCAGCAAGGACGACCGGTTCAACTTCAGCCTCCGGACGCTCAAGGACGTGAAGGTCCTCCCCGTCCTGGCCGACGGCGTCACGATCGACGACACCGGTACGCCCGAGGCCAAGCAGGTCTGGCGCAGCTACAACGTGATCCGCGACGGCAACCTCGTCATCGAGGCCCTCGAGGCCCGCCTCAGCCAGGAGACCTTCGACCTGCTCAGCGAGGCCGGCGTCATCAACGCCACGGGCGGGTACAAGCCGAACAAGGTCTACGCGGTCAACCTCCGCGACCTGAAGCTCGTCTCCCACGCCTGGGCGCAGCCCGCCAACCTCGGCCTCGTGACCCTGCTCCAGAACGAGGCGATCCTCGAGGCCAAGCAGACGGCGCTCAACGCGCGCCTCAAGGCGCTCAAGATCGCCGGCCACACGCCCGCCGCCACCGGCGACGACAACGACTCGAACATCTACATCGAGCGGTCGAAGAAGGTCGAGGGCCTCGTCCAGGAGACCTACACGGCCTCCCTGGTCGAGTACCGGCTGATGGGCTTCAAGGCCAACATCGGCGACCTCGACGTCGAGAAGCTCGACTACGCGGCCGCGGACACGATGGTCAGGGCCGTCCGCAAGGACCTCTCCATCACGCGGTTCAAGATCCGCGCCATCACCTTCGCCTGCGAGCACGCCGTGACGCGCAACCCGATCCCCTGGGACGCGGGCAAGACGGTCACGCGCGGCAAGATCAACAAGCTCGAGCAGACGGCCACCTTCCAGGGCGCCAAGCTCAAGCGCGTCACCGGCACCGAGATCTGCGTCTGCAGCTGACCGCCGCTGCGCGTCGGTGAAGCGCCTCTTCACCACTCACCCCCTCCATACTTCCATGGAGGGGTTTTTGATACTCAATAACTGTCAGCCTCGAGCGTACCCGTGTTCATATCTACCGGTGTCCCTCGTTCCAATCGAGCCGCATACACGCCTTCCGGCGTAAGCATCGCTCGTAGATCCCCTGTATCCGGCGGATACGACACACGCGAACTCTTCGCGAAGCGGTGCTCGGAAGAATAGGCTGCCAGCGCCAACACCCGCGCGTTTCTTGTGCAGTAGCCCCCACGATGAATACCCGTCCCGTCCGCAAACACAATCGTCCCCTTCTTCCCTAGGCACATCATTTTTTTGTCCTCAGGGATCTGTGTTGCAACCGCCTCGTCAGGAACATTCAAACCACGACCGGAATAGGGTGCTGGTTGAGGATAAAATGATTTCAGCGAACCATAGACATGACTCCCTTTTATGTACCAAAACGGGCCGTCTTCGTCCGTCTCAACATCCGTCAGGTAGAGGAAGGCAACCGCGAGTTGTCGGTCGTGCGCGTCTCGATGCCAGTTCTGCGTTTGTACACGCGCCTCTCCCGGCTCCTTGAGGTTTGTTTGATACGCATTGCACAACAACAACCGCGTCCACATTTCCATGTACCCGTTTGCCACGGTGAGCACTTCGGGCGAAAGAGCAAATTGCACGTATTCATCCTTTGGGTCCAGGGCAAAGAATCGTGAATTCCATAAGTTTTTGAAGTGGGTCTTTTTTGGATCCTGTTGCGCTTGCGACACGCGCGTTTCGAGATTCGCAATCATTCCAGCAAAGAGCTCTGGCCGATCTGCAAAAAGCTCATCCATATGCGTCACCGTAATCCCGTCCCGTTTCATCTCTTGAATGAGGCGCGTTTGCAGAGGCGTCGGATGCGATGGATTCTCGGCAAATAAGGCGCGCGGCCCGCGATTCAGCCATCGCCACACAGGCCTAGAAAACTCTACGGAGGCGATCCCTCTTTTTACAACCTGTTTGAGTGCATGAAGCATATCGATAAGAATACTCCTCTCTATAACAAAAGCCCACCGAACCAAGACGGTGGGTGGGCGAAGCGCATTTACACGAATCGCCCCCGTGTCCAAGACCTCCTTACCCTCCCCGCGCAAGGACGAACCCGTATACATTCCCTGCCCCATGCGCCTTAAGAACCCTCGCCGCCTCACGCATGCTCGCTCCAGAGGTATATACATCGTCCACCAGAACACACGCCGCACCAGCGAGGTCAGGGAGACCATCTCTGTAGGCATACACCCCAGCCACATTCTGTTTTCTTGTTTCGTGATCCTGGATACGCGCCTGTTTCACTACGCTTCTCTTGCGTCGTAAAAGATTTACGTTCTTGCCCCAAAAAAGAAGCTGACGGTACACGATCCGCGCCAATGGTTCTGTGTGCTGAAATCCCCGCGCAAGAACCGTCCGCTCATCTGCTGGCATGGGCACAACAAGGCATCGCTCTTCCTCTTTCCAGGGAAGACGCGCCTTACAGGAAACCACAGCCCTCATCATCAGCTCTTCCACTACCCTCTCCAAACACGAGGCTTGCTTATATTTCCATAACTCAATCACGGTTCGAAGCGTTGGGTCAGCGAATCTCCCACAGGAAACAAGCCCCGTGAGTTCGGTCGCGAAAACCTCCATGCTTGCTTCGCTCCCCGCCCTCCTTGCGCATCTTCCGCACAACCATAACCCACGTGCGGAACACATCACGCACGTGGGTGGAAACAAGATGTCGAGAATACTCCCGAGTATTACGGTTGTACGGGCTTCCATGTCAGTTCACTCACCCGCCACTCATCCCCTTCTTTCACAAGTAGTAAATCTGCCTGCTGATAGGAACTGTTTTGAAGGGTACCGCCTCGGTAGACGCTTTGCTGCGTTTGAACACGTACGGTCACACTCGACTTCCCAGTTATGGGTGTCTCTGCGATCGCCGCCGACAGGGCCAGCGTCGTCACTCCCCATGACGTTCCGTAGGGCGGGTGCTCGCTTTGCAAGGCAGTTTGTTGCGCGGTGAGCTTGGCACGCATCGCCACCGTTGCATCCACCTGTGCGTCCCGAAGCGCAGCGAATCCATCTACGCTGGAATAGGTACCGAGCCGTCCAGCAAACACCATCGCCTTTCGTTTGATCGCATTCTGGAGCTGATCTTCTTTGAGTGTTGTTTCTGATACGGGTGCATCCACCGCAGGCTTGTTGGCCGTCGGAATTTTTGAAGGACCGGATGGCGCAACAGGGAGAGCTCGATCGGGCAATGTGGGTGGCTGCTCTTCGGCGGGCTTTTTGAGGAGCGGCGAAAGCGCCCACCACAACACCGCAAGAATAGCGATAATCCCAGCGACAAGGAGGAGAACGATGGATGTGCGGCGTTGCATAGAAGTTAGGCGTTAGCTTGTTGTTCGGCTTCAAATTTCTTTTTTGCTTCTTCGATTTTTAAGAGCTGTTGTGGATTTGTCGTAACAATCTGATCTTCTGTATAGGAGGCAACGACCTGAATGGCCGCGTGTTTTGATCCCGCGAAGAAGATCCCTTCTCCAACACCCGATTCAAGAAGCAGGTATTTTTCTGACTGCGTGAGCAAAAACGTCCGTGCCACCAGGTCGATTGAGGCTGGCGATTGCTTCAACAGCAACTGCATAGAACTATTTGTAACGATCGCTTGTCCGTATGGGGAGGTTAAAAAGTCGTTTACGTCCTGCGTGATCGTTGTGATGCCTAAGAAGTACTTACGACACCGCTTCACGAGCGCAAAGATAAACTTGGCGGAATCCTCGGACTGCATGAGCCACCACGCTTCGTCGATGACGAGAATGCGCTTTTTGCGTTCTGAACGCACTACGTTCCAGATGTAATTCACGACCGTGTAGATAGCCATGGGGCGCAATTCATCTTCCAAATCACGCACTGAAAAGACCACGAGCTGGTTATTCATCTGCACCGTTGTCGGCGAGTTTAATAACCCCGAAAATGTTCCCTCTGTGTATTTTTTGAGTTTGACGACAAGCTCGGCGGTTCCTTCCATACCTTCCAAAATATCTTGGAAGTCTTTCATGATGGGCGGCTCGACTTTTGTCAGGTCAGCGCCGGGAACAATGTCTTTTTTTGCGTATGTTTCAAGAAGCGCGCGATCGAGAATCGAGTCTTCTGCCGGTGAAATTTTCCCAAGCATGAGACGTAACAAGCCCTTAATGGTGATAACAGAGCTACGAATCAAATCCTCCACGGACACTGATTCCCCCGTTGGACGCGGTAAGTCAAACGGATTGATTTTTGATCGCGAAGCCAGCGAAATATTGATGTATGTTCCTCCAACGGCATCTGATAAATGCTTATATTCCATTTCCGGGTCGATCGCGATAACGTCGACACCAAGCATCATGGAGCGAATGATCTCAAGCTTAATCGTGTAACTTTTTCCGGCACCAGAGGTGGCAAAGATGATCGCGTTCGCATTCTGCAAAGAAAACCTGTCAAAGAGAATCAGCGAGTTGTTGTGACGATTCACCCCGTAGAGAATACCGTTATCGCTTGAAAGTTCCGCCGACGTGAACGGAAACGAGGACGCGATCGGCGACGTACTCATGTTAAACGTGATCTGAAGTTCGTCGTTCCCAACAGGAAGCGTCGAGTTAAAGCCTTGCTCTGCCTGAAAATACGCACGGCGTGTGTAAATCAACATGGACGCAAACGTGCCTTCCACGGTAGAGGTGACACGCTCCAGCTCCTCCTTATCCGTCGAGTAAAACGTGCAGTAAAACGCGAACTGAAAGAAGTGCTCGATGCCTTGCGTGAGATCATCGCGGAGCCCTTCAATGTCACGAAGCGCTGTTTCGGCAATCGGATCGCGAGCCTTCCCGGACTCGGCGTCCGCATTGATCTGCGCTTCCAGAATACCCACTTTGCGCTTGAGCTGTTTGAGTACGATATCCGCCTTAATCGGATAAAAATACATCGCAAGATCAAACTGCGTACTCAAATTGATTACGGGCGACGCCCACCCAACAGAGACATAGCGCGGATACGTCACCACAAACAATGTGCGGCAAAATACATCCCCCAGACGCACAAACGACGGCTCGATTTTCATCGATGCCGGTGCGATCAAGTCCTTGATCGAGGCGACTCCTCGACGATAGACCCGTTCCTCTTCGAGGGCGATGCGTTCCGCTTCTTGTTTCTTTTTAAGCTCTTCTTTCGATGGGCCTTTGGACAGTCCAACACCGCCCTCGATGATACCGCTCGCGGTGACGCCTTGTTGTTCGTTTTCGGTTTGGAATGCCATAGGTTAGTCTTCAAGCTGAAGTTGCCCCACATCCGTCATGCGTTGTGATTCAAACATGTCCGGGTTGTAGACCGTGTAAAACAGTTCAATCAATCCTTGCGTATCAAGTTGAACCGCATTCAACGACATTGAACTCAATCCGCTTGTGACATGGTTTACACGGAGGCCTAAATTAAACCGATACTTTTGAAACCGCTCATCATTCAATTGGACTGCCACCGAAGGAGAGAAAATTTCCGTGAGGCGTTGGAAAAATCCGCGTTGAATGTCTTTTGTCGTGTCTTCGATAGGGTTATAGGGCACGACGACGAAACAGCGCTTCTGCATAATATCCCCCATCTGGACAAGCTTTTTCACGAAGGCTTGGTAATCTTTGATCTGCTTTCGAAGAAGATCGCTTCCAAGGGTTTTTTCGCTCTCGGAAAGCTGTCGCATGTACGGATCAATATTCATGCGACGCGATTGGATGATCACCTGAATTGGAAAACTCAAACTGTTTAAAAACTGCATGTACGACTGGACGATCGCATTCTGTTCATCAACCGACTTCAGTGCAAAGTTAATACTGGAAACCAGGAGCACAGAACGAAGCGTTCCATCTTTCATCACAACGAGATCTTCACGAATTTCCGCGATGTCCAAAAAGCGTTGCGCGGGGACGCCTGGTTTTTTTCCTGTGAGTTTTTTACTTTGCATGTCCATAGTTACATCTCGTCGTCACTAGTATACACCCCGCCCGTGTTTACCGTGAGAGCCAGATCGCGCAATCGCGATGAAGCTGGACGCGGTTTTATCACCGACTGTTCTTTGATTACGGGTCCCGGTGTGTCTATATGCGCCTTCAACTCTTTATCGGTGAGCTCTTTATGCCACACGCGTAGTTTTGGTCGTACTTGTGTTTGTAAAAAGTTTACAAAGAACAAATGAAACGGCTGACCGTTAATTTTTAAAAAACCAAAGATCCCAGCAAAGGCAATTGTGAAGATTGTAAGGAGGACAAAGAGCGCCGTTGAAAGCAACTTGAACCAAATAAAAATCAAGAACGTAGAGGCCAAGCAAATTAAAAACTGACGTACCGTAATCGGACCAAGAATCTTGTCCTCGTTATCAATGAATTGTGGGACCACGAATTTCTCAGGCATATCAAGAGAATTGAATGTGCGTATTGACCTCGATGATCGCCGCGATCTCGGATGAAGACGGGGCGTTTGGATCCTGGGTATGATGACTGTCCGCTAATTCCCC
>CAZJEZ010000001.1:61374-66596 GCA_964545235.1 uncultured Gammaproteobacteria bacterium | reverse complement strand
TCCATTAATGGATCGTAAACACTTAAAGATTTGATCATGGTATTTCTTTTCCAACCAGGATTTTGTGAAGGTATTCGGGACCGATACGGTGACACGCCCGTTTTCAAATGAGCTGATGAACGTATTCTTGAACCACGTCGTAAAATTCGCTTTCGTCAGAGTGAGTTCGAGCTCACCGAGTGCCGACTGCCACATGGCTTGGAGGTCCATAGATCAAAACACAAGGGGTGAATGAGCGCATCATCGCAACGAAACGGGGCACTGTCAAACATGTGGACAAACGGTGGATAAAGCCATAACCCTTGCCAGAAATCAAGAAGAACGGTACTATGTCCGGCATCAACTCCTATGGCAACCAAACGAACCTATCAGCCCCGTAAGAAGCGCCGCGCACGTGTTCACGGCTTTTTAGCGCGCATGCGTACACGCAACGGCCGAGAAGTCCTCTCACGTCGTCGTGCAAAGGGTCGCCGCGTCATTGCCATCGCCACAACGACGGCCCGACGCCGCGCAAAGAAGTCGAAATAAACGAGGACCCCCTCGTTTTTTCGTGCGTCACGCGCATATATGCTTCCCAAGCCAGAGCGATTGCGAAGAGCGCGAGATTTTGCCCTCCTGTCGCAAAAGGGCCGCCCCGTCTTTGAGGCGTTTTTTACGTTACGGTTTCGAGCCACCTCAACCTCAACGAAATTCGGCATCGTCGCCTCCGCGAAGATCTTCAAGACAGCCGTTGAGCGTAATCGTGTAAAGCGACGCATGCGAGAGGCGCTGCGGGACACGCGCCCCTCTTGGCCAGAAAAGATAGACGGGCTTTTTGTTATGAAGCGTGAGGCGATGGCAGTGGAAGCAACGCGTCTTCGAGAGGCACTCATACACGCCTATGGGAAAGTGCCGTTTGCGCTGACTCAGCCAATCCGACCCAAAAAAATGAAGGCCAGACGCACAACAAGTGTCATCTATAAGACAGAAACGTAAGACGCGGACACAGACAACGCATGAAGCACGTCCTTCTTTTTCTCCTCCGGATATATCAACACACAATCTCGCCGGATCACGGATGGTTTTCGCGCGGACGCATCACACCACGATGTCGGTTTTATCCGACGTGTTCCGCGTACGCGATTCAGTCCATCGAACGGTTTGGCGCATGGAAGGGGATGAGGCTCACCATCAAGCGCGTTGGGAGATGTCACCCGTGGCATCCCGGGGGCGTGGACGAGGTTCCGGAACGGTAATGTCTAGGATCTTGTATTTTTGGTGAGCGCCACGCGAGATACGGACGCAGGATTTTGCCACGCGGAAGTGTTTTGCAAGAAGCGCAATGAGCGCCTCGTTCGCTTTTCCATCGTGAGCACTCGCGCGAATGCGAACGTGGAGCACGTCTGCCTCTTGAAAGACAAGTTTGTCTTGGGAGGCGTTTGGCGTCACGCGAACAGAGAATTTCATGGGTTCAACCGCGAAGCTCGCGTAAGAGAGCTAAGTCTTCCAAGACAGCATCATGTTCCGTTTCAAGATAGAAATTGAGCTTAGAAAAATACGGATGATGCATAAGCGCGCGGAATCCCTCTGCGCCGATATACCCTTTGCCAAGATGTTCGTGACGGTCTTTGCGTTCACCAAGAGCAACCTTTGAATCATTACAGTGGCTCATTTTGAGCCGGTGTAAGCCAATTGTACGATCAAACGCCCTCAGCGTTTCGTCTACGGCCGTTTTAGTGCGCAGGTCATATCCGCTCGCAAAGGCATGCGCCGTATCGAAACACACGCCAAGCTCTGGGTGATCAATGCCATCAAGAAGCGCGGCGACATCATCAAAGGAAGCGCCAATGACCATGCCTGCGCCGGCGGAAATCTCGATAAGTAGCTGTGCGCTCCCTTCGTACCCATCGAGGACTTTTTGGACACCTTCAATAACCAAGCGCAGCCCTTCTTCGTGTCCGACGTCTTTGGCGCTCCCTGGATGGAACATGACGTACGTTGCCTGGAGCAAAGATGCGCGTTCCAACTCTTCTCGAATGATGCGTACGGAATTTCCACGTGTCTTCGCGAGGCCGCTCGCAAAGTTGATGTAGTAAGGGGCGTGTATGACCCACTCCTTCATGTCGTACTCCGTGCACCGTGAAAGAAAGCGCGTCACCGCGTCTTCCGTGAGGGTGGGTGCGGGCCCTCCTTGGGGAGATCGAGAAAAAAATTGAAACACCTCACAGCCAAGGGTGTGGGCGTTCTGCGGAGCGTGCTCGATACCACCCGCAACAGACACATGACAGCCAAAATACATACGAAGGCAGTATACAAGGTGGGCCGAGAAAGCAAAAAAACAACACCCCCGACCTTGGTCAGGGGTGTTGGGGGTGCTGATGGTGCGTTACGCGTTTTTCACGCACTGTTCCTTGAGCCACTCGATTGTTTTTCGGTTACGCATCTGGACGGCAATGTATTCTCGGTACTCGGGGCTTGAGACCTGCTCGCGGGATTTTGCATCGTCTGGACGAAGGCTAGAAAGAATACGATCCACCTCCGTATCGAGTTCATCATCACTTACGGTGATCGATTCTTTCTTAGCGACCTGCTTGATGAGTACAGCGGTCTGCACGCGCTTCACGGCCTGTGGAGCGAACTCGAGCTTGAGTTCATCGGCCGACTTCTTGATATTTGCGAGGTAGTCATTCCAGTTCATGCCTTGGTCTTCGATGCCGTGCTGAAGTTCTTGTGTCATGCGGCGGACTTCTTCATTCACGAGAATGTCGGGCACGACGTCGAACTTGGCGTGTTCAATGAGCTTTTCAAGCATCTCGATTTCGGCGGACTCATCTCGACGACGACCGGCTTCGGTTTCAAGGTTATCTTTCAGCTTGCTCTTGAGTTCATCAAGGGTATCGACGCCAATTTCTTTGGCGAATGCGTCATCAAGAGGGGCTTGTTCGAGAGCGAAGACGGTTTTCGCGGAAGCGGTAAATTCCACAGGTTGTCCGGCAAGGTGCTTTTGGAAGTGCTGTTCTGGAAATGTGAGCGTGAACGTGCGCGATTCACCGGCTTTAATACCTTCCAACTCTTTTGCGAACCCAGGGATGTAGTGATCTTCAGAAAGATAGACGCGGTAATCACGACCCGTCCCACCTTCGAGCGTCACGTGGTCCTTTTTCATGTCGAGATCGATGAGGACAAGGTCTTCGAGCGTCGCGGCGCGATCCACGAGTACTTCTTTGCGGCGCATACGACGCATCTCATCAAGCGCATCGCCCACCTCCTTGTCGCCGATCACCGTAGCTTTTGGAGTAACTGTGCAGTCCTTGTATTCCGGCATTTTAGTAATCTTTGGCTCGACAGGGGCGGTGACCGTAAACTTGATGTCTTGGCCTGGCGTAAGTTGATCAATCGAGATAGCTGGTGAACCGACGGTATCAATCTCGTTTGAGAGAATCGTTTTCACGTAGAAGGCACGAACAACGCGTTCAAGAGCGAGTTCAAGGACTTTCATTTCGCCGTAGGCGCGGAATACGTCAGCGAGAGGGGCTTTACCTGGGCGAAACCCATGGATCGGACGGGCCGTGGAAAGTTCCTGCGCCGCCGCTTCGATGTAAGGCTTCGCTTCTTCTTGCGTGACGACAAATTCAATTTTTACTTCGGATTTTGGTAGGGCCGTAATAGTGGTTTGAGGCATAGAGATGCGGCGAAATCTACGGGATTTTTTCGCGAACGTCAATACATGAATGTCTTGCCAGATCGGATAGTTTCCCGTAGCATCCGCCCTATCTATGGCTCTCCAAATTGGTATCGTAGGACTTCCGAATGTGGGAAAATCCACTCTGTTTTCGGCGATCACGAATAAGCAGGTAGATTGTGCAAATTATCCCTTCTGCACCATCGATCCCAACGTTGGCGTCGTTGAGGTCCCTGATGCGCGTCTTGAACAGCTTGCTGCCTTCGACAAGTCTGCCCGTACGATTCACACGGTGATCGAATTTGTTGATATCGCCGGCTTGGTGAAGGGCGCCGCCGAAGGCCAGGGACTTGGGAACAAGTTTCTTGCCAACATCCGAGAAACAGACGCGATCGCGCAGGTCGTCCGTGCCTTTGATGATAACAACGTGCTTCATGTTGATGGCTCCGTGAACCCGCTTCGTGACGCGGACACGATCAATACGGAGCTCGCTCTTGCCGACATGGAAGTTGTTATCAAGCGTCTCGGAACAGCAGAAAAACAGTTGAAATCTGGATCCAACAAGGCGCTCGAAGCCGAAATCACTACACTCAAACAAGCGCAGGTCGTGCTCGATGGCGGGAAGATGCTCCGTGAGCACGAATGGACGGACGAAGAACGGGTATCACTTAAAGTGCTTCAACTCCTCACGATGAAGCCGATGTTATATGTCGTGAATGTGAGTGAGGCGCAGCTCGGAGACGGCGCATGGAAGACCCGCGTCGAAGGACTGAAGGGTCATGTGGTGCCGGTCTGTATCAAGATGGAGGCGGACCTTGCGAGCATGTCACCAGAAGAAAAACAGGAGTACCTCGTGATGGCGGGACAAACGGCATCAGGTCTCAATCAACTTATTACAGAGGCCTACGACGTGCTCGGTCTCATTACGTTTTTGACGAGCGGTGCCGACGAAGCGCGTGCTTGGACCGTGACGAAAGGATCAAAAGCTCCACAAGCCGCCGGAAAAATCCACACCGACTTTGAAAAGAACTTTATTCGCGTTGAAGTCACAAACTGGAAAGAGTATTTGGACAATGGCGGAGAAGCAGGGTGCCGGGCAAAGGGACTTACGCGTGTCGAAGGAAAAGAATACGTCATGCAAGACGGGGACGTGTGCTACTTCCGAGTGAACGCGTAGTGTATGAAGCGTGAGGTAGGTGGACCATGGAGTGAACGCGTTGGCGTGTACATCCTTGGTGTGTTTGCTGGCCTTGTTGTTGGATCAATGTGGTATGAGCAGCCGAAGATATGGGCCTATGCAACAGGAATAAGCGCAATCTTCTACGGACTCGCTTGGCTGTGGCGACATCCATATGCTCGCGTTCTGTGTGCGGTTGCGACGTGCGTGGTTGGGGGCGCTTGGCACGCCTCGTCACAAGGAGTGCATCTTCCAAAATACATTCGTCCGTGGCAGCCGAACGCCGTTTCACTCGTGCGGCGAGCATTCGTCAGACCATCGGGATGGGTCACGGCCCAACAAGCGGTTCGGGCCCGTATCCAGACGATCTATGCAGGGGACGAG
>CAZJEZ010000001.1:41853-61364 GCA_964545235.1 uncultured Gammaproteobacteria bacterium | reverse complement strand
GGCGGACTTCTTTCCGGAGAAAATGATTTGAGAGCACCGGATAAAAAACAGGTGCGAATGGCTGGATTGATGCACGTACTTGCCGTATCCGGAACAAATGTCACCCTGCTCGCGCTCATGTGTATGCGCGCGTTGCTTGCATTCCGTCTTTCAAGACGTTCGGCGTACGGAGCGCTCGTGGTACTGACGGCGGCATTCGTCTGGTTGGTGCGTCCCTCGGCGAGTGTGAGTCGCGCGGCGGTGATGGGGTTGCTCCTTGAGCTTGCCCCGCTTGTTGGTCGGGTGCCGCGTCCCTCGCGATTGCTGCTGATTGCGGCGGTGCTGTTTGGGTGGTGGCAGCCGTTCGCGATCCTCTACGACCCAGGGTTCGCTCTTTCTTTTTTGGCGATGATCGGACTGATGTGGTGGGCGCCGTGGTGTTCGGAGCGCATCAAGCGGTTCATTCCTTGGGACGGCGTTCGTGATATTATTGCTGCTTCCCTTGGGACAGCGATACTCACGGCTCCGTATGGGCTTTGGTTATTTGGGACATGGAGCGCATGGGGTATCCTCACAAGCGTCCTCATTCTCCCGATCGTGCCGTGGCTAAGTATCGTAGGCGGATCTTCGTTGCTTGTACCAGTACAGCCAGTCGTGTGGGTGACGCGTATGGGATTGCGAGCGATGCTTGATTTGGTTGCGTACGTCGCTCACTATCCAGGACTCGTTATCGAAACCCATCTTGGATTCGTTGCCATGCTCTCTGTATACGCAGGACTCTTTGTGTGGTGGCTCCTAGGAATGCGAACCACGCAACTCATCCACAAGCGCGTGTCTGCGGACAGCAACAGAGCAGAGTCCTCAATGTCAACGCACGAAGAAAATAAGTCGTAAGACGAAGAGCTGTTTTTGTCGAAAGGCGTCAACAGGGAAAACGCGTTGACGCTTTTTCTGATTGCGCCACGATAGAGAGGTAGCAACATGAACACAGTGGCCTGAGATCTGGCAGAGGGACGTTCACGTAACCGGTGAACGCCCGTCCTCGCTCCTTTGGTGAAGATCCGTAGGACTTTTCACGGAAGAAGAATCGGCACGCACACGGGTGGACATAGAGCACAGAGTCTGGAGATATGTGCGTGATGATGCGCGTACCGAGCGCCAAGCGACTCGTGTGTACGTGTGCCTGAACGGGCAGGTCTGGGTGGAAGCGGATATCCAGCTTTCGTCCTCATTCTCTGCAAACCGTTGTTCTGATGAAGGCGTGTATCCGACCAGACACGCATTCGTCCGTCGACGCTCATGCGCATGGTCGTGCATGGGCCCTCGACGAGGGAGGTCGTTCTTTCACAGGGAGAAAAACATGAAGTATCTCGCAAAGAGGGTCCGGTTGTTTGCGGTGCTCGTCATCGGTCTGTGCATCGGCTGTTCTTGGCGGGGCGCGTCCGACGTGTCCGCGGGAGAAGCGCCTATCACGGAGTTCTACAATTCCATGTCTTCGTGTGTGGCGAATGCATTTCGCTACCCAACGACGGCTGAGGCGTTCGCGAGCACCTACAATGGACGACGGTTCTACGCCGACAGCAACCATCTCGGCCACGACATCGCCTACGCGGAAGGCGTACCGATTCATCCGATCGGATGCGGGACGCTCAAGGTGTATCGGCCGGCAACGGGATACGGTACGCTCGTGGCGGCTGTCGAACATCGATTGTCCGAGCCGATGGAGCTCGAAAACGGTCGAGGTGAACGCGTAACTGTTCAGACCATTCTGTCGATCTACGGACATCTGCGTCCAACCACGCTCGCTCGTGGTGGGGGAACGAACACGGGTCTCCGCGTCGGAGACACGGTCAACACGGATGATGTCCTCGGCTACATTGAGCGCGATGCTGACAATGGCGACGGCGCCGAGCACCTGCATTTGGGTATTCGGTTGCAGTCCGCTATGGAAGCGGAGCGTACCGATGCGAGCTGGTTCCGTGGGTACGACGAAGGGAATCGTTACAAGGGCTCGTACGCCGATCCGGCAACGACGCTTCCCATGCTTGTACAGCGAGGGGTTGAGGTGCGTTGGCACCCGGAAGGAACGATTATCGCAACGGGTAACGGAACTCGATTCTGGATGCTCGATGAAGAAGGTATGCGTCACGAAATCGCAGCTACAGATCTGCGTCGTGAACGGTTCCTTGATCGGATTGTTCCAGTGTCAAACGCCGAGGCCGCGTGCTATCGCGATGGAGCTGGATTCGCGGCGTCTCCTCTGGATGATCCGCCGCGCCTGATTCGTTCCACTTCTCGTGCAACGGTGTACGAAGTGCGTCTGCGTTCGCGCACGTCCTGGGAGTTCATTTCCTTTGAAGCGTTTCGTTCGTGGGGGTGGACCCCTGCGGACGTAGAAATGCTCTCTGACACAAGCGTGTCCCTCCTCTTGGCCGGAACGGTTCGGCAGGGGATGCGACGTCTGCGCGACGGGTCACTGGTGAAGGCACGCGAAGCGAGCGACGTATTCGTTGTCGCTGGAGGTCGTCGGTATCCTATCGCAGACTGGTCGATTCTTCTTGCGCTGGGATACGGAACGTTTCCCATCTATGAAGTCGACGCCGACGCGCTTCATGCGGTGGCGGGTCCGACGGGATCGCTCATCACGACGGACACGATCCGCGCCTGCGCTCATCCAAGCCCCTGCCTCACGGGGAGATGCGACGCGGGAACAAGGGGTGGTGGAGGGATCGAGGCGGACGTCTCGGTTTTGGACGCACCCTCTCCAAGCAAACCATCTGCCGAAACGTGTAATGGCCTCGATGATGATGATAACGGACGCATCGACGAGGACTTCGTGTGCCCTTTGGGCGCGCGTGGGAGCAACTGTGTCACGAGTTGTGGGGCTATCGGGTACCGTGTATGCGTAGCCCCGACCTGTGACTGGTCTCCAGTATGTTCCACTTACCCGGAGAACTGTTCAGACACAATCGACAATGATTGTGATGGGCAGATCGACTGCATGGATGCGGATTGCTTGCCAACGAGCGTATGTATTCCGAGGCCAGACGCGTCGACACCGCTCGCGTCCATGAGGTACGAGTTCCGAATCGATCCGGCGAGTGGATGGGCAACCTCGGGTCAGGCCTTCCTGCGTGATCGATATTGGGCTCCTGTTACATGTCTTAACGGATCACGCGCGCAGATGTCCCGCGAAGGGGACTGGTACCGGTGCGATACACTCGCCGCGGTCACGCCCTTTGTTGGGTCATTCTACGACCCAGCACACACGGACTGGGGAGATCGTGGTCACCTGGGTACGGTGGGCAACGCTCCTGATCGGTGTACGCCGACCTCTGGCATCGAATGGCGCATCACCAATCTACGCACGGCCGGAACATGGCAAGGATTCGCGAGCCATCTACCGTGCGCGAGCGTTGGATCGCAGGATCGGCATGCACTTCCTTCCTCCCTGTGATCTCACGGGGAGTTTTGATCTTGACGTATCCTTCTCCTCGTGAAGGGCGAGTGGTATTCTTACAAAGTAGAACATAAATAGAACACACACATTCATTTTTTATGGCAAAAAAAACAGGAGGACAAGATGGGCGAAATCTTGCGGTGCAGAGCGCAATCGATCAGATTAAAGAAAAGTTTGGAGACGGTTCCATCATGCGTCTTGGCGAAGCGCGCAAAATGCAGATCGCGACTATTCCAACAGGATGTTTATCACTCGACATGGCGCTTGGGGTGATGGGTGTGCCACGTGGCCGTGTTGTAGAAATCTATGGGCCTGAATCATCCGGAAAAACCACGCTCGCCCAGCATATTATTTCTGAGGCGCAAAAACTCGGAGGAGCGGTAGCCTTCGTGGATGCGGAACACGCACTCGACCCAGACTACGCTCGCAAGATTGGGGTGAACGTTGATGAGCTTCTCATCTCTCAGCCGGATACAGGGGAACAGGCTCTCGATATCGTAGAAACGCTGGTACGTTCCAACGCGGTTGATGTGATCGTTGTCGACTCGGTGGCCGCCCTTACGCCAAAAGCAGAAATTGAAGGTGAGATGGGGGATCAGCACATGGGGCTGCAGGCACGTCTCATGAGCCAAGCGCTCCGCAAGCTCACGCCGATTATCTCGCAGTCAAAAACGTGTGTGATCTTCATTAACCAAATTCGTATGAAGATTGGGGTGGTATTCGGGAACCCAGAAACAACAACAGGAGGCAACGCGCTTAAATTCTACGCATCTGTTCGTGTTGAAATTCGTCGTTCAGCACAAATTAAGATGGGCGAAAAAATCATCGGCAACCGAACAAAGGTGAAAATTGTGAAAAACAAAGTCGCGGCACCTTTTCGCACGTGTGAATTCGATATCATGTATAACGAAGGTATTTCGGCAGCGGGAGATTTGCTCGACACAGGTGTTGAACTCGGTGTCATCGGAAAGAGCGGGAACTCCTACTCATTCGGTGATGAAAAGCTTGGCGTGGGACGTGAAAACGCAAAACAAACACTTAAACTTCGTCCGGATATCATGAAGGCTGCCCGCGAAAAATCAATTGAAGCCTGGCATGCTCGCGAGGATGAAGGAAATGGATTATTGCCGGGGCGTTCATCAGATGAAGAAGCGGGAGACGGAGCTGAGGCTCCCGTCGACGAGGCTGTATAGCGCTCGCCATCTTCAGCATTCCTCGCTACAATAGCGTTCGTCTATGGCCCGCCGGCGTAAACAATCACTGGATCTTTCTTTGTCACCGGAAACGCGGCGGGCCGTTGGGATTCTTGCGTTATTTGTCGGCGCTCTCCTTCTGTTGTTGGGGATGTTCGGATTATCCGGAGCGTTTGGTCGGGTTATGGACCAAGGCGTTTCGTTTATCTTTGGGTGGGACAAAATCCTTCTTCCATTTCTATTCATGGCGTGGGCCTATCATTTATTGTCGCCGGATCAGCTTCGCATACGCTTTTCGAATGTCGTCGGATTTATTCTGTTCTATCTCTCGCTGAATCCGCTTGTTCATTTATTGAGCTTTCCAAACGGGGCCCGAGCGAGTGATGAAGCCCTTCGTGTCGCAGGAGGGAAGCTTGGAGAACAGCTTGCGCTGCCACTCGCGCAGATGCTGGGATCGGCTGGGGCTCTCATTCTTACGATTGCGCTCCTCGTTGTCGCTCTGCTCATGGCGTTTAACGCCTCGCTCGAAGAGTTTTTGTCACTTTTTGGATGGGTCTGGAAAGGCATTGTCTTCGCGGTGACGTTCATTACAAAGCCGATCACGAACTGGCTTGCTCGCCGCGAGCACGCGCTGGAAGATAACCCGATAGAATCAGAGCGCGAAGAAATTGGTACAGAGGAATCACGGCAACCGCTAACACCCCCGCAACCGTCTCACGCACACCTGTCATCTGAAGAGGTAGAAGAGGAAGATGAAGATATGGAAGAGGAGGGGGGTGAAGACGGGGCGGAGGAGGAAAGCGAAGATCTTATCATCGCGCCCAAAAAACCCACGCGCAGATTTCCAAAGATTGAAATTCCATGGGATCTCTTGGATCGTCGCGATCAAAAACCGACATCAGGAGACATCGTGCACAATAAAGAGGTTATTCGTCGTACGCTCGACAAGTTTGGTATTCCAGTTGAGATGGGGGAGGTGTCTGTGGGTCCAACGGTCACGCAGTTTACCCTTAAACCAGGGGAAGGTGTGAAGCTCTCACGTATCACCGGGCTTCATAACGATCTTGCTCTTGCCCTTGCTGCACATCCGATCCGTATCGAGGCACCCATTCCGGGCAAGTCGCTCGTGGGCGTCGAGGTTCCAAACCAGTCCGTGGCGACGGTTGGCATGCGTGAGCTCATTGAAACGCGAGAGTTTCGCGAGCGTACTGCTGCCCTCACGTTTATTCTCGGGCGAGATGTGTCCGGAAAGCCATGGACTGCCGACTTGGGACGCATGCCCCATATGTTGGTGGCTGGCGCGACCGGTTCCGGAAAATCCGTTTGTTTGAATGTGCTCATCATGTCATTTTTGTATGCAAATGGCCCGGACGACCTGAAACTCATCATGGTAGATCCAAAGCGCGTTGAGCTCCAGGTGTATAACGGCGTGCCTCATTTGCTGACACCGGTGATTACCAAAGTTCCGGAGACAGTAAACGCTCTCAAATGGGCGTTGCGTGAGATGGACCAGCGTTACGACATGCTCGCCAAATTTGGAGCGCGTGACATTGCTTCCTATAACACCCGTGTACAAGACAAGCTCCCATACATCGTGATTATCATTGACGAGTTGGCGGACTTGATGGCGACAGCCGCGCAAGACGTGGAGGGTCCAATCGTTCGTCTCGCCCAAATGTCTCGCGCGGTTGGTATTCATCTGGTTCTTGCGACCCAGCGCCCATCCGTTGATGTTATTACGGGTCTTATCAAGGCGAATATTCCTGCCCGCATTGCGTTCGCTGTTGCTTCACAAATGGATTCTCGCACTATTCTCGATCAACAAGGCGCCGAGAAGTTGCTTGGACGCGGAGACATGCTGTTCTCAACAGCAGAGCTTGCGACGCCGAAACGCATTCAGGGAGCATTTATTTCAGAAACAGAAATCTCACGCGTGGTGGACTTTATCAAATCAAAGTACGAGCCAGCTGACTACGACTTGTCTGTCACAGAGCGTGCGCAAGGCGGTGGCGTAGCCTTTGGTGGGGGGCTCCCAGAAGAGGATTCTGATCCGTTGATTCCGGAAGCGAAAGAAGAAATCCTTCGCGCGGGTAAAGCATCAGCTTCCTTATTACAACGACGCCTCAAAGTGGGCTACGCCCGTGCGGCACGTCTCCTCGATCTTCTTGAACAAGAAGGGTTTATCGGTCCGGGGGATGGCGCCAAACCGCGAGAAATCCTCCATGTAGAGTTTGCAAAAGGAGTTGATCAGATTCCAGCACCGGGTGCGGCAAATGAAGATGAAAGCACTCAAGATGAAGACGAGAACGGTTAACGTATGTTCGTGCTCAAACACGTCAATCCAGACGCGAGCTTTACGGATGAATTACGTGCGTTGCGAGACACTTGTGGATGGACGGTGACCGAAGCGGCACAAGCTTCAGGCGTCCCTACGCATCTTATCCGTGCATTGGAGGACGCACGATTCGAGGATCTTCCTGACGATGTGTACGCGGAGCGTATGGTGGCTCAATATGTACGCGCGTTACATGGGAAAGATGAATACATGCTGACGAAGTTTCGGAATGAGCGTGTACCAGACATGGTGCCACGGGGCGCCGCGCGTTTTATTCGTCCAACAAGACCTCTGTTTCGAGAGCTTCTTTCTCAAACACGTCTTCTCGCCGTTCTTGGAGCGACGCTTCTTGTGGCAACGGTCGGTACATATCTTGGTATTCAAATTTCTCACGTACGGAGCGCGCCGACGCTGGAGATCACGGCTCCCGAGGAAGGAAGCCAACTCACCGAAGCTCTCGTAACGGTTCGTGGAAAAACAGAGCCAGAAGTTCAAGTGTCTATCAATGGAGTGCCTATTCATACAACGCCTGATGGAACGTTTTCTTCGCAAGTTGATCTCATGCGCGGAACAACGAGTATTGAAATACAGGCAAAGCGTCGGTATGGAGGTTCTAAGACAGAAACGCGTCGCGTAATTTTTTCACCAAAGGCGGCACCGTAAACAAAAAATCTGTCCGCAGAAACTGCAAAGCGTTATCACGTATAAGCGATTCTTCTTCGTATTGGAGGAGAGAGAAGGGTTTTCACCCAAAGATTCCAATCAAAGGAAAAATCAAGGACGTACAACGCTCCGCAGGTTCTATGGACAGACGTTTAGCTAGCATGCGCAAAAACAAAAAAAGAGTCAAGAAGAAAGCAAAACCCCCACAAGATGTGGGGGTCGAAGAGGGTCATCGGCAGGCGAGGTTCCGAACACGGTGTGGGAACACCATGATGTGGAAGACGCGCTGAACGCGCTCCTGGGTCGCCTGAACGAAACCCGCGCGCTCCTCGGCGGCGAGGTAGCGCTGCATCCAGGTGCGGTGCACTTGGGAGAGCGTATTCCACGCGATGTCCATCGTGGCGCCGGTGGTGTGCGACGTTCGTGTGATGGCCGCCGCATTCCCGTTGCCCCGCATGAGCGCGCGCTGGTAGGTCTCCGAACGCACGAGCGACGTGACGATGAATCGTCGTCCCGGGAATCTTGCCTCGAACGCCCGCCCGAGCCGCCCGAGGAAGTACAGGGTGAAGGGGCGTGCGCGGCGGTAGAGGGTGGGGTTCGGTGAGTGTCCGCCGATGTTTCCGAGCGTGTAGCCCGGCCCATTGCTCGGGACCTCCGCAAGGAGGCCCTGGGTGATCGCTCTCTGCATCTGCTCTTCGTCGCGGAAGCGCGTGAGACGGAAGAGACGAACCGCCGCCACCTCGCGTCCCAGGCCACAGTCGGCCCGGGCGTTGAGCGATGAGGGCTGAGCGTAGGCGGTCGTGCCCACGAGGAGGAAGGAGATCATGAACAGGAACAGACGGTACATGCGAGTCACCTCCGGGGAATGAGTGGTTAGAAATGAAATGCAACGAACGGCGGAAACAAGAATCCCCCAGACAGCTGTCCAGGGGATGGTGATCATCGCGCCGTGAGGCACGACGATCAGGAGGAAGCGGGAGCCGCGCCCGACGCGGCGACCGGGGCCGCGGGGGCTGTGGTGGTCGGCTTCACCCGGGCGAGGAGCGCAGCGTCGTGCTCCAGGATCCCCAGGAGCACGGCAGGCCCCGCCTTCTGCGCGGCCTGGAGGGCTGCGATGTGCGCGCCCTTCGCCATGTCTGCGCTATTCGCGAGGCCGGTGGACCCGAGCAGCCGCGGGGCGTGCTGGAGGATCTGCCGGGCCGTGTGCTCGAGCAGGATCGTCGTGAGGGCCGGGTCGATGAGCACGACGCGCGCCGGGCTGTTCACCACGGCGCGGTCGCCCCACATGGAGACGCTCGGGCGCTCCCAGTAGACCAGTGCCCGGGCCTGCTGGAACTGGGCGTTGCCGGCGATGGAGCTCCAGTGCACGCCCTGGATGTTGCCTCGGCGGTGCGTCGCACCGACGAAGAACCCGTTCTCCTGCACGCTCGCGAATCGGGACCGGGCCCCGAGTGCGCGCTCGAGGAGGAATTCGACCACGTCGCCGCGGTCGTCGACGAGCTGGCGCACGGCCCGCTCATCGATCTCCGTGTAGGTGAGCTTCGAGAACCGCGGAGCGAACCGCTTCTGCGTGCGCTCGTCGAGCTTGACGACGTGACGCTTGCCGTCGCGTCCGGGCACGGCGATGGACTCGTTGGCGATGACCTTGGTCAGGACGTCGCCGAGCTCGCTGGCGGGGACGAGCTTGTCGAACTCGGTGTGCGTGATGCGGTTCTCGCGCATCACCGGGAGACGGATGAGCGCGGAGGGCGCCGGCACGGTCCGATCGTTGGCGAGGTTGAACGCGGCGGGCTGCCCGTTGGCGTAGTGCCCGTAGCAGTTGTACAAGGCGACCTCGCCGGTGAACCGGCCCTTGACGTCGCCCTCGTTGAGCCACGCCGCGTCGCCCGGGAGGACGATGCGGCGGCGGCCGTCGGAGGCGATGTTCGGGACGAAGCCGGTCGGGAGGGTCACGCCCTTGTGGGGCTGGTACGTGACGCCGGGGCGTCCGCCCTTGCGGGCGCCGTTGCTCTTGCTGCCCTTGTTGCGGTCCGTGGGCTTGTCGGTGCTGGTGGTGGTCGCGGGGGCCTGGGTCTTCTCGGTGGTGGTCATGACGGGCTCCTCTTCTCGCACGGTGGCGAGACCTGGGGGGTGTGAATTGGTCAAAGGACCGGTGGGCGAAAAAACACTCTCGCCTCCCTCTGATCAAAACGGGTGTTTTGGGCAAAGGGAGGCGGACCACGTGACTGGTCCGGCAAAGGAAGAAAGGAATCCGACTCTGTCACGAGAGTCGAGTCACGAAGGCCGTGATGACCGGGAGCCGAAGGACTCCCACAGGACCGCGAGCCCGGCGTCGGGGCCGTTCGCGCGAGCCTCGCGGTTGGCGCGCACGAGGAGCTCGTTCTTCGCCTCGAAGACACGGAGTTCGCGGCGAACCGCGACCAGCACGTCCTGGAGGTTGAAGGGGAGCGCCTCCTCGACGAGCACCTCCGCGGGGACGGGGGGTGCACTCGTGGGGAGCGGCGCCTGCGGCTGCAGTCCCATCGCGGCGACCTGCTCGTGCATCGGCCGCGCGAGGAGCTCGTCGATGGTCTCCGTCACGGGGGGCGGGACCACCGGCCGCGTGGCGGGCACGAGCTTCTTCGGCGGGTTCGTGAGCAGCCGGAGCTGCTCGGCGATCCCGTCGATGGCGGCGGGGGCGACGGGCCTCGCGCGCTTGATCTGGTCGCCCAGGAGCGCGGCGAGCTCGCGCCAGGAGAACGCGCCGCGCCCCTCGTCGAGCGCGTGCGAGATCTTGGTCCGCAGGGACTTCAGGGCGAAGTACCCGGCGTCCTCGAGCTCGGCGGCGAGTCGCCGCGGGCTGTACGTCTCGATGAGCTCGGCCGCGCTGAGGAAGTCGGGGTTGATCCCGTTCCAGTGGGACGCGGCGTCCTCGTCGGACCCGTCGTCCGGGTCGAGGGGGGCGCAGTAGGCGGGCAGCGGCCGCCCGAGCGCCGCGAGCCGCGCGGTCTCCTGGCGCCGCGCGCTGTCGAGCTTCACCGTGACGAGCTGGAGCTCGTTGGTGTAGTCGGCGTGCTGCGCCTGGAGCTCCTCGAGCCCCTCGTCGATGGCGAGGATGCGGTCGAGGGCCGCGCCCTCGGGGTCGGTGTCGGTGCTCTGGGGCGCGTAGAGCGCGCCCATGGCCCTGATCTGGTAGGGCCTCAGGGCGAGGAGGTGGAACCCGGACGGGACGCGCCGGGTGTCCCCGAGAAACTCATCCTCGGGTGCGAACGCGATACTGGTCTTGGAAGCGTGTGTCACGAGACGCTTTTCTCCCTGCAAGAAGTGGCAGGGTGTGTGGGGTGAACTCGGTTGTTGCCGCAGTATGCAGCATCTTCCGAAGCCCAACGCCGTACCCGTCCCGTAAGAGGAACGGGTTTGGAGGAGGCCACGGCGTTAGGCTTCGAAAGACACGGAACCGCAACAAAAACCGTATGGAAAGAACGGGGAACTCTATCAAAAAATAACGGTTTTGTCAAGGCGAACTTTGCATATTCAGGACATCTGACAGAGGGAAACAAAAAATCACGAACGAGTCGTGAGTTTTTGGTGTGCGTCGATGATGCCAGTCATCGACGCGAGGAGTGCGTTCCTGGCAGAACGGTGTTCACGGGTACCCGCGTGAACGGTCGGGGTGCAGGGGCGCTACGCCTGCGTGGCGACGGGCGCGGCGGCCTGGGTGGCCTGGGCCCGCTTGCGCGAGGCCTGGAACTTCTCCCAGAGCGCGCGCATCTCGTCGTCGACCTGGCGCTCGACCTCGCGGGCGGCGCGCTCGAGGTCGCCCTTCACGTCGTGCGTCCCGCGCAGGAGGATCGAGCTCCGCCTGTCGCCGAAGAGCTCCGTGAAGCGCCCCTTGCGGAGGCGGCTCACGTGCTGCTCGCGCTTCTCGCGGAGGGCGGTCTCGAGCCGGTCGGCGACCTCGCGGGCGGCGACGAGCTCCGCGTTGCCGATGCCCTCGTCGGGGTCGACGATGGCGGGGACGTCGCTGAGGTCGGCGCTGAGGAAGCGCAGCTCGATCACCAGCTCGCGCGCCTTGGTGTTGAGGTTGCGCGTCTGGCGGAGCAGGTCGTCCCGCTTGCGCGCGACCTGCCCCTGCTCGTACGCGAGCTGCTTTCGCTTGGCGACGATCATCTGCTCGAGCATGTGCACGGGGATGCCCCGGGGGTTGCGCACGGGGATCTCGAGGTGGGCGGCCTGGGCGAGGAGTCCCGGCAGCTCGATCGCCCGCGCGATGCGCTGCGCCGCCTTGAGCACGTTGCCGTACTCGTGGTGGCCGGAGCCGAGCGTGGTGATCACCATGACCGCCCACTCGTTCTCCTTCGCGCTGTCGCCGAGCTCCTCCGTCACCTCCTTGCGGTTGGCGTTGAGGTTGCGGAAGAGCTCGCGCTCCTGCGAGATCCGGCCGGTCTTGACCGTGTCCGAGTCGCCGACGAAGCAGGCGTTGATGATCGCGACGCAGAGGGTGACGACGGGGGACTTCATGATGGTGGTCGATCCTTCTCCCGCTGTTGAGGCGGGTGTGCTCGTTTTTCAGGCGAGCGTGGGGTGAACGTGGAAGGTCCGAGGAATTTCGGAGGACTTCCGGAGACAGGTTTGGAGGGATGGATGGTCTTTGCGCAGAGCGCGGCCATCCATGAATGATTCATGCGAGGTGAGTCAGTTTGCACCGACGCAAGTCGTGGAACCATTCATAGGTCTCTCTCCTCCAAACCTTTCTCCAGAAGCTCCTTCGGGACACGACGGATGTCATGTTCCAGAGGGGCCGGGGGAATCCAGGACGGACTCACCCCAAGCAGTTGTGTGCGACGCGCGTCTACTCGACGCCGTCGCCGATGATCCCCCAGCGACCGTAGCGGTTACGCTGGGCGAAGCCGGGCTGCGACATGACCCTCCCCAGGTCGAGGGGGTGCGGGGGCTTCGGCGTCGGGTCGGGGCGGTACTTCGCCCGGGGCTTGCGGCCGCCGTTGCGCTTCCCCCACCGCGACCACCTCTTGCACCCGACGTACTTGTCGAGCGTGCCGGTCTTGACCATGACGGTCTCGACCACGCGCCCGACCGGGACGGAGGTGTGCTCCGCGACGGGCTGCTCGACCTTGACGGTCGTCGCCTTCGTCGGGGCGACCGACGTCCTGTGGGCGAGGGCGTCGGCCTTCTGCGCGTTGGTGACGATGGTCTTGACGACCTTCGTGACCGGCGCGGAGACGAGCTTCAGCTTCTTCGCCGTCGGCTGCTGCTGCGGCCGGCGGGCCTGCACCGGGTAGGTGCGGACCTCGACGGTGCGCTGGCCGTTGGCGTCGCGGGTCTCGACGAAGTGCGTGTGCGGCTTGGCGGCGTTCACGTGAATGTACTCTTGCTTTCCGACCCTTTTCGGGTCCTGGGGGGTGGGGAACCGATTCGAACTCGTCCGTAGGACGAATGTAGAGGTGATGAAAGAAGGTATGGACCGAAGTCCAGGCTTCTTTCGTGGCCGCCTACTAACAAGGGGTGGCAGTCGAAACCGCCGTCCAAGTGTTCGTGAGCCGCAGAAAACGGATACCATGTTCGGACCGCTTTCTGTTCCTCCTCCACGTTCGTTCTACAGAGTCTTAGGGGTCTCGGTTTTCAACTTTCAAATCATAATAGGATACCACTTTTTGCCGATCTTGTCAAGGAGCGCTGAACATAGCCAAGAATCATGTTTAATACATAAAAGGCTTAATTTAGCCAAATCATTGTAAATAAGCCAAAAACTGTTAATAGATATCCTTATATAGTAGAGGGAAAGACAGACTTAGAAATGGCACGGGTGGGTCGTAGGCAGTAGGACGTGTTGTGGAATAAAGGTAATCCCTTGACCCTCCCCCCGCTTCTTGGTACACTCCGGCTACAAAAACGGGGGTTTTTATTCTTACAACAGGTGTTCTTGGATCCAGGTGGTCACTGTCCGCCCTACGGCTTTTCTGTCTCTTTTTGGACGGTCTCACCTGACAAGCGCATCTGCACATACACGGTTCCATGTCCGCGACCCAATTCCGTCGTCAGATCCCAACGGATCGTGATCGACGTTATTTCACGGCAGCCCGCGACGCGATGGCCCTTCCTGACCTTATCGAGGTACAGAAGGCTTCGTACCGCTGGTTCCTGGAAGAAGGTATCCGCGAACTGCTTAACGAGATCTCGCCCATCAAGGACTTCATTGGGCGTGATCTTGAATTGTCGTTCACGGATTATTTTTTCGACGAACCAAAGTTCGACGAAAAAACATCGAAGGCCAAGAACATCAACTACGAAGCGCCACTTCGCGTAAAAACGAAGTTGGTGAATAAGCGCACGAATTCCGAGCGTGAGCAGGAAGTGTACTTGGGTGACATCCCACTCATGACGGATCGCGGTACGTTTATCGTGAACGGAATTGAACGTGTCTGTGTGTCTCAGCTTGTGCGTTCTGCGGGTGCATTTTTCACCGCCGAAATGATGCACAACCGCCGCTACTACGGAGCAAAAATTATTCCAAACCGTGGTGCCTGGTTGGAGTTTGAAACGGATGGCAACAACGTGATCTGGGTTAAGATCGATCGCAAGCGCAAGGTGGCGGCAACCTCGTTGCTCCGCACGTTTGGGATCAGCGAAGATGACGCGATCAAGGCGCTGTTCACGGACGTTGATATCCACCCGTTGAACCACTACATCGAAGCAACGCTCGCCAAAGACGCCGCCAAAAACGAAGACGAAGGATACATCGAAGTGTACAAGCGCATTCGCCCAGGCGACCTCGCCACAGCGGACAACGCACGCTCGCTCATTCACGCGATGTTCTTCAATTTTGATCGCTACGATTTGGGAGCCGTGGGTCGTTACAAATTCAATCAGCGCTTCGGTCTCGATGCGTCACGTGAATTTGTCCAAAAAGAAGAGAACCGCATTCTCACCAAAGAAGACCTCATCAGCATTTTGAAAGAAGTGATTCGCTTGAACGTATCACAAGAAGAACCGGATGACGTTGACCACTTGGGGAACCGTCGCGTGCGCGCCGTCGGTGAACTTGTGCAGACGCGTTTCCGCATTGGGTTGTCTCGCATGGAGCGCATCGTTAAAGATCGTATGTCGACGATCGACATCACGACATTGACGCCAGCTCGTTTGATTAACGCGCGTCCTGTGATCGGAGCGGTGCGTGAATTCTTCATGAGCTCACAGTTGTCGCAGTTCATGGACCAGACGAACCCACTCTCAGAACTCGAACACAAGCGCCGCTTGTCCGCGATGGGTCCAGGTGGTCTTACGCGTGAACGCGCCGGATTCGATGTACGTGACGTGCACCGAACGCACTACGGACGCATTTGTCCGATCGCCTCTCCGGAAGGTCCAAACATCGGTCTCGTGGGTCACATGGCATGCTACTCGCGTATCAATGACCATGGTTTTATTGAAGCCCCTTACCGCAAAGTGAAGTCGTGGGCAAAGAACGACGGCAAAGACGGTATCGGTGAATCCTTACGTGCCAACGTGTCTGATGGTGAAGGAAAAGTAGTTGCAAAGGCTGGCGAAGAAATCGACGAGTCGCTCGCAAAGAAACTCGCCAAGATTTCCATCGACAAATTGCCAATCAAGCCACGCGTCACAAGCGAAGTGGTGTACTTAAACGCGTTCACAGAAGAGCGCGGAACAACAACGCCAGCCACAACGCCAATCGACAAAAAAGGCTACTTCTTAAACGAGCGCGCTCCTGGTCGTAAGAACGGCGAACCAACGATCGTCGACACGCATGAAATCGACTACATGGACGTTTCGTCCAAGCACATCTTGTCCATCGGAACATCCATGATTCCATTCGTGGAACACGATGACGGTCACCGCGCACTCATGGGAACAAACATGCAACGCCAGGCGGTGCCATGTATCAAGCCGGATGCGCCAATTGTTGGTACAGGCGTTGAACGTCGCGCGGCCATCGACTCAGGACATACGATCATCTCTCCAGACGATGGTGTAATCGTGTCTGTGTCTGGTAACCACGTTGAATTGCAAGACACGGAAGGCAAGATCCGTCGTTACGATCTCGTGAAATTCCAGCGCTCAAACGGTTCGACCTGTTTGAACCAGCGCCCTGTCGTAAACAAGGGCCAAAAAGTCTATGCCGGTGAAGTTCTTGTTGATGGCACATCGTGTCAGAACGGAGAGCTTGCGCTTGGTCAGAACTTGCTCTGTGCATTCTTGAGCTGGGATGGCTACAACTACGAAGACGCTATTATTTTGAGTGAACGCTTGGTGCAGACGGATCGCTTTACTTCGATCCACATCGAGCACCACGCACTTGATGTACGCGATACAAAACTCGGCATGGAAGTCGTGACATCCGACATTCCAAACGTGTCCGAAGAAAAGTTCCGCAACTTGGATGAACAGGGTATTATCCGCATCGGTGCGGAAGTGAAATCCGGTGATATTCTTGTTGGAAAGATCACGCCAAAGGGAGAAACGGATTTGTCCGCGGAAGAAAAACTCTTGCGTGCCATCTTTGGTGAAAAAGCACGCGACGTGCGTGACTCATCGTTGTACCTCGAACATGGGGAAAAAGGAAAAGTCATCGACGTGAAAATCTTCTCGCGCGATGCTGGCGACAAATTACAGCCAGGCGTGTTGAAGCAGATCGTTGTAACGGTTGCCGACCTCCGCAAGGTGCAGGTGGGAGACAAACTCGCCGGTCGCCACGGAAACAAGGGTGTTATCTCCAAGATTGTGCCGGTCGAAGACATGCCATTCTTGGAAGACGGGACACCGGTCGACGTGATCTTGTCACCACTCGGTGTCGTGTCACGTATGAACTTGGGTCAGATTTTGGAAACGCATTTGGGTCTTGCGGCAAACGCGCTCGGATACATGGTGGCAACACCAGTGTTTGATGGCGTGCCAGAAGACACGATTCGCGCCGAACTCGAAAAGGCCGGTCTACCACAAGATGGAAAGATTGCTCTCTACGATGGACGCACGGGTGATAAGTACGATCACGCACCCACGGTCGGCTACATCTATATCTTGAAGCTGCATCACATGGTGGAAGACAAGATTCACCAGCGCTCGATCGGTCCGTACTCGCTCATCACGCAGCAGCCGCTCGGTGGTAAGGCGCAGTTCGGTGGTCAGCGCTTCGGTGAAATGGAAGTGTGGGCGCTCGAAGCCTACGGCGCGGCGCACACCTTGCAAGAAATTCTCACGATCAAATCAGACGACGTTCCAGGGCGTTCCAAGGCCTACGAATCCATTATCAAGGGTGAGCCAATTCGCAAAATCAACGTTCCGGAATCCTTCAACGTGTTGGTCCGTGAACTCAAATCCCTTGGTCTCGATGTGGAACTCTTGAAACAAGGCAAGCGCATCGAAGAAACGTCTACGCCGCGTCCAGAACATCTCCGCAACAAGCCAGCAGCTGAATCCGGAGAAGAGGATTGGGGAGCGCCGGGACCTTCTGACTTCTAACTCACCTCACTCACACATCTATGGCGTTTTTCCAATCGGAGAACATCAAGACAACCGACTTCGACGCAATCCGTCTGAAGCTCGCGTCCCCGGAAATGATCCGGAGCTGGTCGTACGGTGAGGTCACGAAGCCAGAAACGATCAACTACCGTACACAGAAACCAGAAAAGAGCGGTCTCTTCGCCGAAGAAATTTTCGGCCCCTCAAAGGACTGGGAATGTTACTGCGGCAAGTATAAGAAGATTCGTTACAAGGGCATCATTTGTGACAAATGTGGCGTGGAAGTCACGCACTCCATTGTTCGCCGCGAACGCATGGCGCACATTGAGCTTTGTGCTCCTGTCGCCCACATCTGGTTCTTGCGCAGCGTGCCATCCAAGATCGGTACCGTGCTCGACCTCACGCTTGGCGCGCTCGAAAAAGTCATCTACTTCACAGCCTTCGTTGTGACGGAAGTGAACGCAGAGCTTCGCGAACAGACGCTGGAGCAAGTACGCGCCGAATACAAAAATAAGCGCAAGCAAATCGAAGGTGATGGCGAGCGCGACATGGAACGCGTCAACAAGCAGGCTAAAGAAAAGGACATGAAGGCCGACGCGGTCACCAAGGAGCTCGACAAAGCTCAGGCAAACCGCGATCACCGTCTTCAGGAACTCGACGAAGAGTTCGCCACCGCTGAAAAAGAACTCAAAGACCTCAAGCCGCTCAAGATCATTTCGGAAACGGAATATCACGAGCTGTCCTTGAAATATGGTCACGTTTTTGAAGCGAAGATTGGCGCCGAAGCCATCAACGATCTTCTTACGAAAATCGATCTTTCAGAGACGATTAAGTTGCTCACGGAAGAATTGGTGGATGCTTCAGAGGCCAAACGCGATCGCGTCATGCGTCGCTTGAAGCTCATTAAATCGTTGCACCACACGAGCATCGAACCGAGCTGGATGATCATGAAAGCGATCCCGGTGTTGCCTCCGGACCTTCGTCCGATGGTGGCTCTTGATGGGGGACGTTTCGCGACATCTGACTTGAATGACCTGTATCGCCGTGTCATTAACCGTAACAATCGGTTGAAGCGCCTGCTCGAGTTGAACGCTCCGGAAGTCATCGTGCGCAACGAAAAACGTATGTTGCAGGAAGCGGTGGACTCGTTGCTCGACAACTCAGCTCGTCACTCGAAGACGGTTATCGCCGCAACAGGAAAGAAGCGCCAGTTGAAGTCGCTCGCCGACTACCTCAAAGGAAAACAGGGTCGCTTCCGCCAGAACTTGCTCGGAAAGCGCATTGACTACTCCGGTCGTTCCGTGATCGTCGTGGGTCCAAAGTTAGAACTCCATCAGTGTGGGATTCCAAAGACGATGGCCCTCGAGCTCTTCAAGCCGTTCATTATCGCTCAGCTGATCAAGCGCGAACTCGTGCACAATATTCGTAGCGCGAACCGGTACATCGAGGCTGATCATCCAGAGGTGTGGGACATCCTGGAAGTCATCGCCGAAGATTCAGTGGTGCTCTTGAACCGTGCGCCAACGCTTCACCGCCTCGGTATCCAAGGCTTTCAGCCAAAACTGATCGAAGGGAAAGCGATCCAGATTCACCCGATGGTGTGTCCGGCTTTCAACGCTGACTTCGATGGAGACCAGATGGCTGTTCACATTCCGCTCACGGAAGAGGCGCGTTGGGAAGCAAAGAACCTCATGCTTTCGACGAAGAACTTGCTCAAGCCAGCTACGGGTCAGCCTGTGGCGAAACCGGACAAGGACATCGCGTGGGGCTGCTACTACATGACGTCGATGCTCGAACCGAAGGATGGAAACGTCCTCACGTTCTCCTCGCGCGAGCAAGCGGTCTATGCCTACCAGTGCGGTCGTCTCGATATTCGCGAGAAGATCAAGACGCGCGTGCAAGGGGTCGAAGGTATTATCGAAACATCCGTTGGTCGTCTCATTTTGAACGACCTCTTCCCGAAGGAAATCGGCTTCCGTAACGAAGTCATTGGAACGAAGCAGCTTGCTGAAATCGTTCGCACAACGATCGAGCTCCGTGGATTTGAACGTACAGCCCGCTTCTTGGACGAAGTGAAGAACATGGGCTTCTACTACATCACGAAATCCGGATTCAGCTACGGCATGGGTGACCTTCCTAAGGTCGATAAAGCTGCGATGTTGGCAGACGGTGATGAGAAGACAAAAGAAATTGAAGAGCAGTATAAAGAAGGGTTGCTCACCAAGCGCGAACGCTTTACCCAGATCATCAAGGTTTGGTCGGATATCAAAGATCAGATTCAGCGCTTGTCGAAGGACTCGTTGGATAAACAGGGAACAGTGTTCTCCATGATCGATTCCGGTGCTCGTGGTTCCGTTGGTCAGCTTTCACAGGTCGTTGGTATGAAAGGGATGGTGGCTTCGCCATC
>CAZJEZ010000001.1:15029-41843 GCA_964545235.1 uncultured Gammaproteobacteria bacterium | reverse complement strand
GTCTCGACGTGCTCGAATACTTCATCTCCTCGCACGGTACGCGTAAGGGTCTGACAGACACCGCTCTTCGTACCGCGAACGCTGGATACCTCACACGCCGTCTCGTGGATGTGTCGCAAGACGTCATTATTCACACGGAAGACTGTGGAGACTCGGCTGGCGTGACGCTCACCGCTCAGGAGTGTGAAGCGATCGGAGAACCAATTCTCACGCGCTTACTTGGACGCATTCTCGTCAAAGATCTCAAAGACGCCGAAACCAGCGAAGTGCTTCTCAAGAAGAACACGCTCATCAACGAAGATCATATTCGCGCGATCAGCAAGAAGAACGTCGGAGAAGCTACGGTGCGCTCCGTGCTCACGTGTAAGATTAAGCGCGGATTGTGTCAGAAGTGCTACGGCTACGACTTGGCACACAACGAATTGGTGAAAATTGGAACGGCTGTCGGTATCATCGCCGCTCAATCTATCGGTGAACCGGGTACCCAGCTCACGATGCGTACGTTCCACATGGGTGGAGCTTCCGGATCAGACATTACGCAGGGTCTCCCGCGCGTCGAAGAGCTCTTCGAAGCCCGTACGCCAAAGCATCATGCAATTCTCGCCGAAGCGGCTGGAAAGGCCCAGATCGTCGAAGCGGAACAGCGCATCTTGCAGACAGCGACAGGAGAAAAACTCGTCGACACCACCTCCGGTCAAAAGACCGTCATGATTCACCACAAAGCCATCCAGGAAACACGCACGACGTTCTTGAAGAAAGATAAAGTGCAGGTCGAAGATGGTCAGAAGGTAAAAGAAGGTCAGCTCTTGATCCTTCGTGGGAATGGGGAAGAAGTCACGGCGACACACAAGGGTTCGGTGAAAGTCGATAAGAACTCAGTCACGCTTGTCTTCGAGGCCGCCGCGGTCGCAGAACACGAAATCCCAATGGGATATCGCCTCCTTGTCAAAGATGGTCAGGAAGTCGAAGCGGGCGATTCGCTCACCGAAGGTCAGCTTGATCTTCAGGAGCTCTTCCGCCTCAAAGGTCACGATGCGGTTATGCGCTACCTCTTGAAGGAAGTGCTCTCGATCTACGCCTCGCAGGGTCAAAAGCTCAACGCGAAGCATATCGAAATCATCGTGCGCCAGATGTTCTCACGTGTGTACGTGAAGGAATCTGGAGATACGGATCTCTTGCCGGGTCAGGTCGTTGACCGCTCGCGCGCCGAAGAAGAGATGGAACGCATTGCAGACACGAAGGCTCAACCAGCCGAGACAACGCCACTCTTCATGGGTATCACGAAAGTTGCCTTGTCCACGGAGTCGTTCTTGTCCGCGGCGTCCTTCCAAGAAACCGCTCGCGTGCTCATCAACGCGGCTGTTACAGGCAAGGTTGATGGCCTCGTCGGCCTCAAGGAAAACGTCATCATTGGTCGATTGACCCCATCCGGAACCGGATTCGGTGTCGATCACAGCGTCATCGACGAAGATGCGTTGCCAAAGATGATGGAAGCACATGCACAGCAAACAACAAGCGAAGATGTATAAGTGAGTGTCGTGCTTACAAACGCAATACACACCCCGACGTTCGGGGTGTGTATTTTGTAATCAAGCCTCCTCTGGATGGATGCTAAAAAGCAAAACCACGGCAGAAGACCGTGGGGGAGGGGAGGGGTGATCAGACGGGCAGTGGTGGGGGAGCGTGCTGCGGGTGGACCATCTGGACGTGTCTGAAGAGCGCTTCGTGGGACGTCCACCCGGGCGGATCGAACCGGTCTGGGATGCAGTAGGGGCACTGAATGCAGCAGTCGGGCTCGTGGAACCGGGGCAGGCCGCCTACGGGCGAGTGTTCTGAGCATGGACGATGATGGACAGGAGCGTTCATGGGACGCGGATCCTCCTCGCACGGCACGCTACACAGATACCCCCAGGATGTCAAGAATAGAGCCTTGTTCCTTGTGGTCATCCCAGCTATCCTCTCGACGTATGTCTCGCCACTCTAAATGGTCAAAAGTGAAACAGTTTAAAGGCGCCATCGACGCAAAACGCTCTGCGTCATTCACGAAACTCGCTCGCGAAATTACGGTCTGTGCGCGTGAAAAAGGCGGAGACCCGGCCATGAATGCCGGACTACGGGCCGCCATTGGACGTGCGCGTGAGGCGTCTGTCCCGCGAGAGAATATTGAACGCGCGATCGCTCGTGGAACGGGCGAAGGTGACGCGGGTGTTATTGAGCAACTCACCTATGAAGCATACGCTCTCGGGGGAACCGCGCTCATTATCGAAGCACTCACGGATAATCGGAACCGCACGGCAAACGACGTGAAGCATCTCCTCACAAAGGGTGGTGGTACGCTTGCTACCTCGGGAGCGGTCACGTATCTATTTGATCGATTTGGTATTGTGCGAATTCCACAGGGGATTCCACGTGACAAGCGCGACGAAGCGGAGCTTCTCTTCATCGAAGCTGGTGCCGAACAGATGCTTGATGATGGTGAAGCCATGGAGATTCAATGTCATCCCCACGCGCTCGCAACGGTCGCTGAGGCGGTAACGCGTGCCGGATATGAAACGGACACGGTTGAATTCCAGTGGATCCCGAAAACGCTCGTAGAGACCGACGAGGCAAACGGCCGCGCCGTAGCTGAGCTCATCGAAACGCTTGAAGCGCACGACGACGTAAGCCGCGTCTTTAGTAATTTGGCGTAGAATACGGACATGGCAACCTTGCGTGTTCTTGGTATCGACCCAGGTTTCGATCGAGTGGGTTTGGGAGTCGTAGACGTCGAAGGTTCGCGCCTGATTCATGTTGCGCACGACTGTATTCAAACGTCGTCGAAAGATGAGCTGGCAACACGCTTACAGGTGATTCGTGATGGGCTTACGCAAGCTATTCGCACGCATAAACCAAAAGCCGTCGTTATCGAACAACTCTTTTTTCAAAAAAATGTATCCACGGCGATTCACGTTGGTATGGCACGGGGAGTGATTCTTTTGGCGGCGGCTGACGCGGGACTTGTGGCTGTTGAGCTTAATCCGAAACAAGTGAAGCAGGGGATTACTGGCTACGGAGCGGCAGACAAGAAACAAGTTCAAGACATGGTAAAGCGCCTTCTGAATCTCAAGATAATTCCAAAACCCGACGATGCGGCGGATGCTCTCGCGCTCGCGATCGTCGGGTCTGGGTTGGTACGCTTGAAGAGCTAGTGTGTCATGGCCTTCTCGAGTCGTTCTAAAGCCAGGAGGAACGCGGCGCGCCGCAAGTCGGTATTCAATTCACGCGACAAGGCAAGAATAGCTAACGCTTCTTGGCGCATGGATGTTTGTAAGCGTGTAAACACATCGGTTTCCGTCCAGTGCTCTTGTTTCAAGTTCTGTTCCCATTCGTAGGTGGATACGGTCACCCCGCCGGAGTTGGCAAGAATATCCGGGACTACGGGGATATTCCGAGCGAATAAGGTATCGTCTCCATCGGGTGTTGTTGGGCCATTCGCAAGCTCGAGGACGAGTTTTGCCTGGACCTTGGCAGCCACCTTCCCGTCAATTTGGTTTTCGAGAGCGGCGGGAATAAGGATGTCGCATGGAATTTCCAGCAGCTCCGCTTGAGAAATTTCGCGTGTTCCTGGGAACCCGATGACGGAGCCATGTTCTTTTTTGTACGCCTCAAGTTCAGGGATAGAGAGAGCTGTTTCAGACACGATTGCTCCTTTTGAATCAGAGACAGCGACGATGCTATGTCCGGCATGTGACCAGATCGTGGCGGCGTGCGCACCGGCGTTTCCAAATCCTTGAATCACCACACGACAATTCTCTGGAAGTCCGAGTTCCGCGCGCAAGGCCTCAAATACATAGAAGCCACCTTGCGCCGTTGCGGTTCCACGGCCTTCGGAGCCGCCCTTGTCCAAGGGCTTTCCCGTGATCACAGCTCCGCTCGAGTCGCCACTGATCTTTGTATATTCATCCGCCATCCACGCCATGATTTCTGGTGTTGTGTTGACGTCAGGAGCCGGAACGTCCTTGTGCGGACCGACCACATCCGCGAGCGACCGCATCCATTGACGAGACAGTCGTTCGAGTTCCCCGTGTGAAAGCTGTTTTGGATCCACGGTGACACCGCCCTTTCCTCCACCCATAGGGATATTAGCAACGGCGCATTTGAGAGCCATCCAGAGAGCGAGCGCTTTTACTTCATCAATATCAGTGGCTTGGTGGAAGCGGATCCCGCCTTTGTATGGACCGCGCGCATTATTGTACTGCACACGGTATCCTTGGAAGATGCGAGTTGATCCATCATCCATACCCACAGGAAGAGAGGCATGAATCTCTCGATCCGGAGAAGCGAGCCGTTCTCGGAGCCAAGTTGGGATAGGACGAACAGCAGACGCACGGTCTAGTTGGTTTTGAGCATGTTGGAAGGCAGACATAGTTTAATCAGGGTAGTGCGGAGGAACGCCTACGTCCAGGGTTTCTTTTGCAAGTACCTCCTTGTATACTCCTCCGCATATGATGAAAGACGCCGTTCTTAGGTTTCCAGAGCAATTTAGATTTATTCCCGTGATCGAAAACGCCGATCGGCTCCCCGAGAGTTATATGCGTATCGTTGTAGCGGGTATGGGCGGGTCACATCTTGCTGCAGATCTACTCGCCGCCTACGGGACGAGCGAGAAAGAGATCTTGGTGCACGAAGACTATGGTCTTCCCACGTCTATTACACAGGACGTCTTTGTTATTGCAAGCTCGTACTCTGGTAACACAGAAGAAACCATCGACGCCTATAACGAAGCGAGGCGGCGTGGCTTGCCCTGTGCGGTGATGGCGACCGGAGGCACGCTCCTTGAACTCGCGAAGAAAGATGGCCTTCCTTATATTCAGATTCCGCAAACAGGGATTCAGCCGCGATCAGCTCTAGGATTCTCTCTCATCGCCATGGCTACTCTGCTTGGAGTAGAAGATGATCTTGCCCGAATCCGCGAAGCAGGAAGCGCGTGTGATCCGGCATCTCTGGAAGAGACGGGAACAGAGCTTGCTGCACAGCTTGAAGGGCGTACGCCAATCGTGTACGCGTCACGGGCAAATAGCGCAATTGCCTATAATTGGAAGATTAAACTGAATGAGACTGGAAAAATACCGGCGTTCTACAACGTCTTTCCGGAACTCAATCACAACGAAATGACTGGGTTTGATACGGGGCACGGCGCACAAGATCGCGCCGGGAGATTCCATGTTGTGTTGTTAAGCGATGACGAAGACCACCCACGTATTCAAAGGCGCATGAGCGTGCTCGTCGGACTCTATGAAGATAAAGGGGTAGCAGTTGAGCGGGTTGACTTGTCTGATATCGATACGTGGTCAAAGGTGTTCCGGTCGCTGTTGATTGCTGACTGGATGGCAATAGCGATAGCGCAGGCAACAGGCGCCGAAGATGAGCAGGTTCCGATGGTGGAGTCATTCAAAAAACACCTCGCCTAGCGTATACTAAAGGTATGTTGGATCTTCTCCTTCACGCCTTCTTTGCGTCGGCGCAGCCGGTACAGGCGCGTTGTGATGTTCGTGTAAGCGTCTCATTAGCCACAACGCTCACATCAGTCGACCAGCCCCAAAAGGTTTATGCAACCGTGGATAATCCCTGCGAAGAAGACGTTGAAGGAACAGCCACCTTTTTCATTCAAGGAGTGCAGGTGAAGCAAAAGCCCTTTGCCGTTCGTTCGGGAGGGCGTTCAACGGATGCGTGGATCACCTGGGCACCAACAGCTATCGGCAATCAAGATGTACGTATTGATGTCGAAGGAGTGGCTGATCCATCTCGTACGGTGACGCAGGCGACGGTGTCAAAGGCGATCTACGTGGATCGGGATACGGATCGTGATGGAGTGCCTGATACGAGTGATAGCGACGATGATAACGATGGTCTCACGGACGGAGAAGAGCGTACGCTCGGTACAGACCCACTCCAACTGGACACGGATCACGACGGGGTCGGTGATAAACAAGACGCCTACCCATTGGATCCAAATCGATCGAGAGTGGCTCCGCCCACCCCTCCTACGCCAGTACCCGCTCCCGCACCAGTACAGACGCCTGTACCCACACCACGTCCCACCACGACACCGACAACGTCTGCCCCAAAACCGACGACGCAAACAACGGCGGTAAAACCCAAGCTAACACCACAGCCGGCACCGCAACCGGTTCAACAAGCAGGGCTCGTGATCACGGTGCCAAACGCCGCACCTCCAGCGCCCTCGACGAGCACGGCGGTTCTTGAAAAAGAGGTGATCCCATCGGCGCAGGACTTGAATGTAGCGACCGCAACAGACGCAATCCCACAAGTCGCGCCGGCGGCGACACAACCATCAGGGCCAAATACATCCCTCCAAATCCTGATCGCTCTCGCCTTAATCACGGGAATCGCCGGAGCCGCCTTCTTCACATTGAGTGTCAAATCATAATCCTATGCCAAACATCGCTATCAACGGATTCGGACGCATTGGTCGAAATGTTCTTAAGGCGGGGGCAAAGCTACCTGGATTTAATGTGGTCGCCATCAATGATCTAACGGATACAAAGACGTTGGCACACTTGTTTCGCCACGATACGGCCTATGGTACCTATGCGGGTGACGTGAGCTATGACGAGCATCATCTCATGATCGATGGGAAAACGATTCTTGTGACGGCGGAAAAAGATCCTACAACTTTACCTTGGGGCAAGATGGGGGTCGATGTTGTATTGGAATGCACGGGGCGTTTCACGAGCGAAGAAGGAGCTTCTTCGCACATCAAAGCTGGTGCAAAACGAGTGGTGATCTCGGCTCCGGCGAAGGGTGGAAGCGTTCCAACGCACGTCATGGGTTTGAATCAAAAAGGGGCCGGAAAGGACGCCGCCATCATTAATAATGCAAGCTGTACCACGAACTGCATCGCCCTCGTCGCCGCCATTCTTGAAGAAGCGATCGGCATTCAAAAGGCAATGATGACAACGGTGCATTCCTACACGGCCTCGCAGGTTGTCCAGGATGCGCCAGCAAAAGATTTGCGTGAAGCACGGGCCGCCGCCGAAAACATTGTTCCAACAACCACGGGTGCCGCGATCGCCACGGCTCAGGTGGTCCCAACGCTCGAAGGAAAGTTCGACGGACTCTCGGTACGTGTTCCAACGCCGGTCGTCTCGCTTGCCGATTTCACGCTTGTCATGAAACGTTCCGTAACAGTGGAAGAGATCAATAAGCTCTTTACGGAGGCTGCCAAGACCGCTCACTGGAAGGGGATTGTGAGCGTCACAAACGAACCGCTTGTATCATCCGATTTTATCGGAGACCCGTCTTCATGCGTCATTGATCTTGGGCTTACACGGGTTGTCGATGGAGACCTTCTTAAAGTAGTGGCCTGGTACGATAACGAATGGGGGTACTCTAACCGGCTTGCTGAGATGGCGCTCGAAGTGGCAAAGTCTGTGGCATGAGGAAGGGGCTTGTACACCACACTGGAATAGAACGCCGATTTTTTACGGCGTTCTTTTGGTTGTTGGTGGGCGGGCTTTACTTGGGCGTGTTTTTTACTCGCCGGGTGCCAGAATACGCATATGCGCATATCGCCTTCGCGATTCCATTTTGTGTGCTTGTGTATGCGTACGTAACAGCTCCAAAACGGGTAAAAGTCCGTCGGTATACGCTCTCGCTGTTACCGCCAGGCGAAACGCGCATCCGTATCGCCTATTTGTCAGACATACACACGGGCGATCAACTCCCACAAAAACAATTGGAACGAGTGACGCGACTCCTGTCACACGAACGGCCAGACGTTATATTGATTGGTGGAGACATGGTTGAACGCGAGGCGTCGACGATCGGGCAGTTGAAAGCTTGGAAATCACTCATGGCCCCGCTTGGCATATTCGCGATTCTCGGAAACCACGATTACGAGGATCGACCCAAGCTGATTCGAGAAATGTATGCCAAACTTGGTTGGATAGATGCGACAAATACCCGTTTTACGATCACAAAAGGAGGGGCCTCCATCGAGCTCATGGGGACAGACGACACGTTTTTTGGACATCCAGATGTAGAGCTATTGCATTCGGCGCACACACTTCCGCGTATTGTGCTCGCACATAGTCCCGATACCATGCTCGACCTACAACCAGGCGATGCAAACCTCGTCCTTGCGGGACACACGCATGGAGGACAGATCCGTCTTCCGTTTATCGGTCCCATCGTACGTCTGCCACAACGCGGGCCACGCACCTGGGATCGTGGGTACAAAACCGTGCGCGGGATTCCTCTTATTATTTCAACAGGTCTCGGTCTTTCTGGTCCATCCGTGCGTCTTTTTTGTCCGCCCGAACTCGTCATAGTCGATCTGGTGGGGGTATAATGGAATCATGTCGCTCCGCTCTCTTCCTGGAAAGATGAATCTTGCCGGTAAGCGCGTCCTCGTGCGCGTTGATTGGAATATTCCATTGGGACTACACCTCGTCCCGGATGATTCGCTCAAGCTTGAACGGTCCATACGTGTGATTCGTGATCTCACGGATCGTGGGGCGATTGTCGTCATCCTTACACACCTTGGTCGCCCACAAAAACCAGATCCAGCCTGGTCGACAAAACGTCTCCTTCCTGTTCTCAAGCGTCGATACAAGCTCGATATCACATTTCACCCGGAGCTTGTCGATGGAGTAAAAACACGCGCTCAACTTCGCGCTGATATTGAGCAAGCGGAACCAGGATCCATCCACCTTCTTGAGAATGTTCGCTTCTGCAAGGGGGAAGAAAAAAATACAAAAACGCTCATCAACGCCTACGTGGAACTTGGAGAGGTGTTTATTAATGATGCGTTTGCTTCGTGTCATCGGAAGCATGTGTCGGTGGCTGGCATCGCTTCTGCACTCCCGTCATACGCAGGCCCCTCGCTCATCGAGGAAGTTTCGGCGCTCACCCGACTCGTCAAAAAACCAAAAAAACCATTCGTCGCCATCATCGGAGGATTCAAACTTTCGACAAAGCTCCCGCTTATCAAAACGCTCCTTACCACATGCAACAGCGTTCTTGTTGGGGGGGCGATGGCAACGGCCTTGCTTCGTGCCCGCGGCCAGGATATCGGGGCAAGTAAAATAGAAGACGGAGTTGAGAGTTTGGCACGGACACTGAATAAGGCAAAAAACCTTGTCCTTCCGGTTGATTATATGGTTGCTTCAGAAGATCATCCTTCGTCACGGCTGCGTGTAGTTCTGGCGAATCAGCTGCGTGCGCCTGACGTGGTAGTGGATGTGGGTCCACGCACAATTCAGGCGTGGGGCGCTCTCCTTATGAAGGCGAAAACAATCGTATGGAATGGTCCCGTGGGAGTCACGGAACAGACAGCGAGCGCAAAAGGGTCCCACGCCCTAGCTCATCTTGTTGCACTTCGTGCAAAAGGAGATGCGTTTGGTGTTGCGGGAGGCGGTGATACATTGCCGGTGATTTTCAAAACAAAAACAGAGAAGTGGTTTGATCATGTCTCGACCGGTGGCGGTGCGATGCTCGAGTTTATTGCGCTTCAGGGGAAACTGCCCGGTCTTGCGCCTCTCGAACAGAAATAAAAAAGAAAGCGTCACGAAGAAAGATGCGGTATACTAGAAGCCTATGCCAACCACACCCTCTTCCACCGCGACATTTTTTTCAACAGAACGCCAACAGCGTGCCTTTGGTGCGCTTACGTTGCTCCTTCTGCTGTGTGCCTCTGGTTGGTTTCTTGCGCGCACACGAAACCTCTTGGCTGAACACGAGGAGATCGGTCGACCAACGAACGTTCGCGACACGATCTCTATTGATGGAGAAGGGAAAGCGGTTGGAAAACCGACCCTCGCTCGTGTAGACCTCGGTCTCTACACCGAAGGCGCCGACGTTCCATCGATTCAGGCGGCGAATACGCGAAAAATGAACGCGATCACCGACGCGATCAAGGAGCTCGGCGTTTCTGCGGACGATATGCAGACTAACAACTACGTGATCACCACGCGGTACGACTACTCTCCGAACGGACAACAGCGTGTTATCGGCTACGCAGTCTCACAGAACATGAACGTAAAGGTGCGCGATTTGAGTAAAGTCGGATCCGTGCTCGCGCGAGCTGGGGAGCTAGGAGTCAATCAAGTAAATGGAGTTCAGTTTACGATCGATGATCCATCGCAGCTTGAACAAGAGGCGCGTCGGAAGGCGCTGGAGAACGCTCGCACCAAAGCGCAAGAACTCGCCGACGCAATGGGCGTCCGCTTGGTCCGTGTGGTGACATTTTCCGAAGCCGTCGCGGCACCAATGCCGATGGTTATGAACTATCGAAAAGATGCTGAATCCGCAGCACAAGCCCCAGAGATTCAGCCAGGATCATTGGATGTGAGCTCGCGTATTTCAGTCACTTTTGAAATCAAATAACATGTTCTCCTCTTCCAAAATCAAGTCGGTGAGCGCTCGAGAGATTCTCGATTCCCGCGGTAATCCAACGGTGGCCTGTCGAGTGACCTTGCGTTCGGGGGCCACGGCGGAATCAAGTGTTCCGTCGGGCGCTTCCACGGGTTCCCATGAGGCACTCGAGCTTCGTGATGGGGGGAAGCGGTACGGTGGGAAAGGAGTACTGAAGGCGACGAAAAACATCACCTCACAAATAGCGCCGCTTTTGATCGGGATTGATGCGGGCCGACAGCAGGATATCGATCACGTCATGCTTGAGTTTGATGGAACTCCTAATAAATCACGTCTAGGTGCCAACGCGCTTCTCGCTGTATCACTTGCCTGCGCGCAGGCCTACGCTCAACACAAACACGTTCCGTTATGGAAGTCGCTTCGTTCGACGTTCGCCTTTCCACGCGCCGCCCGCCTTCCGATTGCCACGATGAATGTGCTGAATGGGGGAGCGCATGCGAACTGGTCCCTCGATATTCAGGAATGCATGATCGTGCCAAAACAACGCACCATGGCCGATCGCATTCGAGTGGGTGCGGAAACCTTTCACGCGTTAGCCGGACTCCTCAAAAAACAAAACTTCGCCACCACGGTTGGCGATGAGGGCGGATTTGCCCCACGGCTTCCAAGTGCAGAGGCGGCGTTTGATTTGCTCATGGAAGCGATCAAAGTCGCTGGATACAAGGCTGGAAAAGACATAGCACTTGCTACGGATGTTGCCTCGTCCGAGTTCTATAACGCCAAAACAAAACTCTACGAATTCAAGACAGAGGGTCATTCCTACAGCGCCGAAGAACTATTGATGCGCTATCGTTCGTGGCAGGAAGCGTATCCAATGGAGTCTATTGAAGATCCATTTGCGGAAGATGATTGGGCGGCGTGGACGTTGGCGACGCCGTTCCTCAAAAAACAGTCGCGTGTTGTGGGGGATGATTTCTTTGTGACAAATAGCGAGCGTCTCAAGCGGGGGATTGCGGAAAAAGCGGGGAACGCGATTCTCATCAAATTCAACCAAATTGGCACGCTCACAGAAACGGTCGATACCATCGTGATGGCGCATAATGCCGGGTTTGCCACGTCGATCTCACATCGCTCTGGTGAAACATCGGATACCACGATAGCGGACCTCGCCGTCGCGTGTGGGAGTGAATACATTAAAACAGGATCGCTCTCTCGTTCCGAGCGCGTGGGTAAATACAATCGTCTCATGGAAATTGAGCAAGAGATGTAGCTTCACGGAACAAGTCAAGAAATCAAGAATCCCTCGGAAGTACTCCGAGGGATTGTGGTTTAAGATGATGACCTCACATTCAGATGTGCCGTACCGCTCCACCGCAGAGCTTGTTGATCATGTGCTGCACACGACCTGTATCGAGCCCAGCGTTCCGCAGGTGTTGCGCGAGAACATTGACGGTGTCTTGAATGATGGAAGACCGGGCCTCGGGCGCGGCGTACACGCTCGTGGTCACGCCCGCAAGAAATTGAGTCCGTACCTGCTCTCGGAGGGGGCCCTCCGGAATGTTCCGGAGCGTCTCCTCCAGGACGTTGTTACGTGAGGCTGACTGTCCTGCTTGCATGGATTCCCTCCGGGCAAGATCTGACCACAAAGTAGCTGATTTGTCAATCAGCTACCCTGTATTTTTCCTTTCAATTCCTCGGCTTTTCGTGCATCCGTCTTTGCCTGGATGGTGCCGATTGTTCCGGTATAGGCGTGAAACGCCTTAGCTACTCGCACTTGGAAGCGTTTGTACGCTTTCGTAACAGAAGAAGCGGCTGGGGATGGTGCGGTAGCGTCTGGCATATGAACAAGTATAGCATGCTTGCCCTGCATTTCGGCTCTATGGTGTAATGCGCGGGTTATGGCATTACCTACCTATCACATCACCACGTTTGGGTGCCAAATGAACAAAAACGACAGTGAACGCATCGCCGCGCTTCTTTCTGGGTACGGGTTTCAGCCAACGGAAGAAGAATCAACCGCCGACATTGTTCTGATAAATACCTGTAGCGTCCGAGCTTCCGCCGAAGACCGTGTCTTTGGGGCTCAAGAAAAATATCTCGAATATAAAAAAACAAAGCCGGATATGATCGTGGCGATCACGGGCTGTATGCCAGGCCGAGACAAAACGCGCGCCATGAAAAAGCAGCTCCCGGCAACGGATTTATATTTTCCAACGGCGGACATGGTGCATCTTCCAAAATGGATCGCCGAATTACGACCGGATCTCGCGAACTCACTCTCCTTGGAAGAGGATTATCTCAAGATTCATCCACTTCGCGCGCCCTCTGTGCAGGCATACGTCACGATTCAAACAGGATGCAATAAGTTTTGTACGTATTGTGTTGTGCCGTACGCCCGCGGACTCGAGCGTAATCGTCCCGCAGCCGATATCTTGAATGAGTGTCGGGATCTTGTAGCTCATGGCGTCATTGAAATCACGCTCCTCGGACAGACGGTGAACTCCTATAAGGCACCAGACCCAGAAACGTTTTCCCCGGGTAATCCGTTTACCGATCATTTCGCGAAACTCTTGTGGGAAGTGAACCAGATTGAAGGATTACGACGCCTGCATTGGACGGCGGCACACCCGATGTCCATGACGGACGAAGTGATCGCCGCTCTCGCTCTTCCGAAGCAGGTGAACTACCTGCATCTACCCGTACAGTCCGGCAGTAACGAAGTCTTGCGAAAGATGAATCGCAAGTACACGCGCGAACGGTACCTGGAAATCATGGAAAAGATTAAACGCGCCCGCCCAGGCATCGCCCTTGGAACGGATATGATTGTTGGATTTTCTGGAGAGACACAAGAGGATTTTGAAGCAACTCTTTCGTTGTATCGCGAAGTCGGCTTCGATATTTCCTATAACGCGCAATATTCGGCGCGCTCGGGAACGCTTGGTGTGAAGATATTTCAGGACGATGTTTCCAAAGAAGAGAAGCGAGAACGTTGGGATCAGATTCAAGTACTTATGGAAGAGATCGCTCTCAAGAAAAATGAGGCATACATAGGGAAGACGTGCCCAGTGTTGATTGATCGTGTAGAAGGCGGATATGCCTACGGAACGAGTCATGAACTAAAGCTCACACGATTTCCGTCCGAAGACAGAGGGCTCGTCGGGCAGCTTCTCCCGATAAAAATCGCAAGTGCAAAAACATGGGTCTTGGAGGGCGAGTATGCAGGATAAAAGAAGAGCCAAACGGACTACCGGATTGTGTCGCCTGTACGAGTCATGCAGCTTGTCTAGAAATAGCTAAAGAGGCATGGATTTGGTACTATGATCCCAATGAGGAAGATCGTGTGCGTTGTGGGACCGACGTCTTCAGGAAAGACGGCGCTAGGCATCGCGCTCGCCAAAGCATTCAAGGGAGAAATTGTGAATGCGGATGCTAGACAAGTCTATACAGGAGTAACGATTGGAACGGGTGTTCCGCACGACGCTCATCGTGCCGTGCAACACGGTCGGATTGTGGCTCTTGTTCAAAACGTCCCGCATCACCTCATGGCGTATCTTCCGGCGACGAAGCTTCTGAGTGTTTCTGGTTGGCGAGCAAGTGCAAATACACGGATCCAAGAAATTGAGGCGCGTGGAAACCTTCCGATTATTGTTGGTGGAACGGGTTTGTACGTCCAGGCGCTCGTTGATAACTACGAGCTTCCAAACGTTCCTCCGCAACCAACGTATCGCACCGCAATGGAGGAGATGTTGTTACAGGATCTTCAGCGCGTCATCTTGAATATTGATCCAAAGGCAGGGGAAATCGTGGATCTTAAAAACAAACGACGTATTATCCGCGCCCTCGAAATCATTACATTTTCTGGAAAGCCCCTCTCGTCCCTGCGACAGAAAAAAACACCAGCGTACGATACGCTTTTTTTGGGTATCATGCGTACAAAGGAGGCGTTACATGCGCGGATTGATGCGGCGGTAGACCAAATGATTGAACGCGGATGGTTAGACGAAATCCGTATGCTTCGTGAGAAGGGAGTGGGGTGGGACGCTCCGGCTATGTCATCTATTGGGTATCGCGAACTTGGTCGCTACCTGCAGGGGGAGTGCTCACTTGAGAAAGCGATCGACGACGTCAAGCAAGCAACGCGTCGATACGCCAAACGGCAAGCTACGTGGTTTAAAAGAGACGGTCGTATCCATTGGGTTGCGGATGAGACGGAGGCAAAGCGATTGTTGAGGGCGTGGAAATAAGGTACAATGGGACAAGGCACACTTATTCTTCATGAGACATAGGTCTTTTTATGCAGCCAACCCAGTTCATTCACGCAGTAGGCCGCCGAACGCTCGCTTCTCTTTTGATGACGAGCACGGTGCTTGGTCTTTTTGGGTCTGTTGTCGTGCCCGCCAGCGCAGCAACGACAAACATCGCTATCAAGGGATCCAGTCAGGCGGTGTATTGGTACGCATCCAATGGGAGACGGTACGTATTCCCCAATGCGGCGACATTTAATAGCTGGGCTGGTTTGATGGGGGATGTTCAACAAATTGCCGATGCGGAACTCTACACGATTCCGCTTGGAGGAAACGTCACGTATCGTCCAGGTGTTCGATTGATTAAAATCACAACGGATCCACGTGTCTATGCTGTTGCGCGCAATGGTGTCTTGCGATGGATCATGACCGAAGCGATCGCCCGCGATCTCTACGGGGCCGCTTGGGCAACGACCGTAGATGATATCCCGGATGAATTTTTTGTGAACTATACGGTCGGTCAGCCGATTGCACGATCAAGTGACTTCTCGCCGACAGCCGAAAGCCGTTCCGTGGCTCACCCGGGCGATAACATCGGTACAAGTGCGTCAACACAGGGCTCCGCTGCCTCAGCTCCCGTGCCACCGGCCACTCAGTCTCAAGGAAGTACAAATCAAGCGCAGGCTACACAGGGTGCCCCTTCATTCACCGGCTCCACCTTCGTGGATACAGACGGCAACCTGAAGGTGAAGTTCTCTGCAGATGTCGGCACAACAACGAGTGTGAGCCGCACCTCGAGTGTCGAGATCTACGAGAGTTCCACAGGGCAGCGCATCTGGACCATGCCAAGTCTCCCAAACTTCTACACGTACACACTTGGAAAACCAGTGACGCTTAGCAAGAGCTACTACGCAATCTTCCGTGATGTCACCGGAGCTGAATTGCCTCGAGTCTATACAAACGTTGAATATACGGAGGCTAGCAATGCGGCACAGTCCATCCCACCAACACCAGCGGCTTCGAGTGTGAACATCACCCTGAAAAGTGAATTGGACCCAAATCAGCCAAATAAGTGCAACCAAGCATTTGGTGCTCAGGTCACGATTTTGACAGATGCGGCGGCCACGCTCACGTATCAATGGGAACGGAGCGACGGAGCGGTGTCTCAGAAACAAACAGCCTTCTTCAAGGAAGCGGGTATGCAAGTTGTGAGACAGACCTGGCTCCTTCCATCGGAGTATTCTGGATGGATGCAGTTGCACGTGCTGGGCCCAGTAGACCAGTACTCGGCGCCTGTCGTTATGAAGAGCACGTGTATATAAAACAACGAAGATCAACGATGCACCTCGATCAACAATCGAGGTGCGTTTTTGGATGGGTCGCATCCTGTGTAGCTTGCGTGTAAATGCTTGTGAATGAGCTACCCATCTGCTACACTTTCCCAACGAATTCCCTCTCAATTCTTGATGAATTATGCAGTTATTTTGGCACGGATTATCGTGTGTTCGCATCGAAGCGGAACACGGGGATCAAAAAGCGACGCTCGTTACGGACCCGTACGATTCTGAAACAGGCTTGCGTTTTCCACGCACCCTTGAACCGGACGTCGTGGTTTTGTCACATCAAAACAAGAAGCAGTTTAATTTGGATGCCTTCGAAAAGAAACCGTTCGTCATCGCTGATCCGGGCGAGTACGAAGTAAGTGGTCTCTTCGTATTTGGTGAGGCGATTAAAGGAGAGCAAGGAGCTAATCCGCACGTTGTGGCGTACCGGTTCCAAGTGGAAGGAATGAGCATCGCATTTCTTGGAGGGCTGGATCGGATGTTGACCCAAGAGGAAGCGGGAAAGCTCGACAACATCGACATTCTGCTCTTACCCGTCGGAGGCGGTGATCGTATTCATCCAAAGCAAGCCGTGGAAATCATGAACATGATCGAGCCGCGTATAGTCATTCCTCTTTATCATCACCTCGAAGGGCTAAAGAACGAGCTCGGAACGGCGGACGCGTTTTGCAAAGAGTTGGGTGTCTGCCAGCGACAAGACGGGAACAAGCTCAAAATAGTAAAAAAAGACCTCCCCGCCGAAGATGTGATTATCCACGTCCTCGAACGGGCCTAGGAGAACGCTCATTCAGCTCATTCACTCTCGTATGCAATCCACTCGGCGACCAACAAAACGGCATGCCCGCCCACGCCAGGAGGCCCCTGCAGCCCATTCGTTTGGAATGCATGGCGAGCCTCGCGCACACGTGGACGAAAAGCGTGCTCTGATTCATGCGCACACGCACGCACGTGCGGCAGCCCGGGCGGGGTGGGGTCTCAGCTACTACATTGGTATCAGTGCTTCGTGTCTGATCGTAGTGTCGGGATGGTGGATGACGGCTGGAACACGAGCGCACCTAGATTTGCGCAATGATACTCTGGTGCAAACTATCGAAACACAAACGCAAACGCTCCAAAACAACCTCGAGGCCTCGGATCCAGAAGCTGAAGCTGTCAAAGCGCGGATCCAGGCCATTCAGAATCAACTTGAACAAGCCAAAAAACAAGAACAGCAACCATAGCCCCTGATGTCTTCACTTCCCCGTATGCCCGAACAACAACTGCTGCCTGACATGGTTGGAAAAATTGAACAACGCCCGCTCGTAGATGAGTTGCAGACCGCCTTTTTGGACTATGCTATGTCCGTTATTGTGGATCGTGCTCTTCCGGACGTGCGCGATGGCATGAAACCGGTCCACCGCCGCATTTTATACTCTATGTGGCACGAAGGTTTGCGTGCGACGGCTAAATTCCGAAAATGTGCCAACGTGGTTGGAGACGTGCTCGGTAAGTATCACCCGCATGGTGACTTGGCTGTGTACGACTCGCTCGTCCGTATGGCGCAAGATTTTTCGTTGCGCTATCCGCTCGTGCGTGGTCAGGGAAACTTTGGTTCTATCGACGGAGACTCGGCGGCCGCCTATCGTTACACGGAGTCCAAGCTCGCCGCGATCGCGGAAGAAATGATGTTCGATATCGAGCGTGACACGGTCGATTTCCGTCCCAACTACGACGGATCACACCTCGAGCCAAAAGTTCTTCCTGCAAAAATTCCAAACCTCCTCCTGAATGGTACGCTTGGAATTGCCGTCGGTATGGCGACCAATATCCCTCCGCACAACTTGGGGGAATTGTGTGATGCGGTTGCCGCGATGATCGAAAACCCGGACATTTCCCTTGATGAATTGGCGGAAATCATTCCCGGTCCAGACTTTCCGACGGGAGGTATTATTTACGATAAAAACGCCATTAAGGCTGCCTACGCAACAGGAAAAGGTGGAATTGTGATGCGTGCCAAAACGGAAATCGTGGAAGAGAAATCCGGTTCATTCCGCATTCTTGTCACAGAGATTCCGTACTACGTGAACAAGTCTACGCTTATCGAAAAGATCGCCGAACTTGTTACCGAAAAGAAGATTGAAGGCATTCGTGATCTTCGCGATGAATCCAATAAAGAAGGCATTCGCATCGTGATCGAACTCAAGAAGGATGCGTATCCAAAAAAGGTCCTCAATCAGCTCTTTAAGATGACGCAGTTGCAAGACACCTTCCACGTCAACATGCTGTGTTTGGTGGATGGAATTCAGCCTCGCATCCTCAACTTAAAGGGGATCATGGAGGAGTACCTCAAGCATCGTCAGGAGGTGGTCCGTCGCCGCACGCAGTTTGACTTGGACCGCGCGAAAGAGCGCATGCATATTTTGGAGGGGTTGCGCATCGCTCTCATCAACATCGATGATGTCATCGCGACCATCAAAAAATCAAAAGATAAGGACGAAGCCAGACAAAACCTCATCAAGAAGTTTAAGCTCTCCGAGATTCAGTCGGGCGCTATTCTTGAAATGCGGTTGCAGGCACTCGCGAACCTTGAACGGTTGCGCGTGGAACAGGAATACGAAGAAAAGATGAAGCTGATTGCGGAACTCGAAGCGATTTTGAAATCCGCCAAGCGCATGTTGAACATCATCAAAGAAGAAGTCATGGCGCTGAAAGAAAAATTTGGCGACGATCGTCGTACGCAGGTCGTATCTCACGCGGTAGGAGAGTTCTCTATGGAGGATCTTGTCCCACAGGAAGAAACGATTGTGATGATTACCGCCGACGGCTACATCAAGCGTCTTCCCCCGGACACCTTCAAGCAACAGCATCGTGGCGGAAAGGGTGTTGCAGGGCTTTCTACCAAAGAAGAGGACGTGGTCGAGCAAATGCTAACCACAAACACGCATGCCGAGATCATGTTCTTCACGACGCGTGGCCGCGTCTTCCGTCTCAAGGCATACGAATTGCCTCAAGGGAGCCGCACATCCAAGGGCCAAGCAATCGTGAACTTCTTGCAACTTGCTCCGGGAGAAAAAGTGTCCGTGACACTTCCCATGGAAGACATCGATGGCATGAAATACTTGGTCATGGTGACCTCCAAAGGAACGATCAAGAAGTGCGAGCTTGATGACTTTGCGAACGTTCGTCGGTCTGGCCTCATCGCGATCAATCTTCATGACGGAGACGACTTGATCTGGGTGAAGCCGTCCAGCGGCAAAGATGACATCTCCCTCGTGACACGTGACGGGCAGTCTATCCGATTCAACGAAGACGAGGTGCGCGCGATGGGACGTGTTGCCGCGGGTGTTCGTGGCATCAAGCTCAAGAATGCAAAGGATGCTGTGGTTGGGATGGATGTTATTAATCCAAACCTTGCTGAAAAAGGAACGCTCGAACTCTTCACGATCACGGAAAACGGACTGGGTAAACGCACCAATCTCACGGAATATAAATCACAAGGGCGAGGCGGCTCCGGAATCCGTACCGCAAAAGTTACGGATAAGACCGGCGGTGTCGTAGGCGCCTTTATCTCCAGCAGTGACGATGAGCGTGATCTCGTCATCATCTCCAATAAGGGAATCGTGATCCGGTTGCCATTCAAGAGCGTCCCATCCCTTGGTCGTGATACGCAGGGGGTACGGGTTATGCGATTTAAAGAAGAGGGTGACTTGGTGAGCAGTGTGACGTTCGTCTAGGAAAACGTATAAGAGAGGAGGCGTGACACAAAGGGACATGTATGGCATCATACGTGTCCCTTTTGCGTGAGGAGGTCTACACGTGACAAGAGATGCAAGGGGAAACGGTGGATGGTTGGTGACCACTGCCATCATCACTGTCAGCCTCTGTGGCGCGGGACGTCTGGTTCTTTCATGCTATAGCGTGCGAGCGGAGTCGAGAAACGCGCAAGCGAAGCTCCAGGCGGCCGAAGAAGATGCTCGCAACCAGCGCGCCTGGAACGAGCGCCTGTATCGCGCGACCGCCGAAGCGGTTCTCCACCCAACTCCGGTCGCATTCGGGAATCTCGCACGCGAGTTCCCGGGTGGGACAGGGGAATTCGGGTATCGGATGGTGTACTTGTACGCCACGCTCGATAATCCGTTCTCGAGACACGCAGATCGGCTCCAGGCCTGGCAGCGGTATAGCCAGACCATGGACAACGACGCATGGAATATTCAAGAAGTACTTCGTACGACACATCCTCGGATGGAGAACTGGATCCGGGCACTTCGCCTGAACCTTCGAGATCCACGTATTCCCAGAGGTGTACAGGAGGCGCTGCTCGACGCATACACGCTCGGAGGCCCACGTCCTGAACGCATGGTCGAACAGCACCGTTAGACCCTTCCCCCGACAGCTTGTCGGGTTTTGTTATTCCCCCTACACTTGCTTATATGATTGGATCGCTTCGCGGAGAGGTACTGGAACTTGGGGATACATGGGCGCTTCTAGAAGTGCAGGGGATCGGGTATCGTGTCACAGCGCCGCCACATGTTCTTGCGTCGATCCGTAGCGCCACCCGTGCATTCGTTTATACATATGACCACATTCGCGAAGACACGCATGAACTCTTTGGGTTCACGGTGTTAAGTGACTTAGAGCTATTTGAACAGCTCATTTCTATTTCCGGCGTTGGGCCCAAGGCGGCAATGACGATTCTTTCTATCGGATCAGGCGACATGGTGCGCCGAGCAATCATGGCGGGTGATCTCACGACACTCACTTCCGTTCCTGGAGTCGGTAAAAAAACAGCGCAAAAGATCGTCCTTGAGCTAAAAGGGCAGTTGGTTGAAGAAGATACGGCGCAGGATGAAGATCGTGATGCGATCGACGCACTCATGTCGCTCGGGTATTCAGCGGCACAGGCAAAAGAGGCTCTCAAAGGCATCTCGGCCATGGACACGTCTGACCGTATTCGTGAGGCTCTCAAACACCTTTCCAGTTAGCATGCGTTTGCAAGAAATTCATGATGAAGAGATCTGGGAAACGTGGATGCGCGTGCAACCGCATGCTTCGTTTTGCCAGTCCTGGGCGTGGGGAGAGTTTCAAAAGAGCGTGGGTCACACGGTGCGGCGGTTTGCGCTCGTGGATGTTGATGCTACGTGGCTACTCGCCGTGCAGTGGATTCGTCAGGAGCGTCGGTTGGGGATGGGATATTGGTTTGCCCCACGAGGCCCCGTGTTTTCAAAGCCTGGGAAAGCACATGCGCGCGTCTGTATGGAAGCGCTCTTTGAAGCGCTTGATCTTCCGGGACGTACGCTCATGTATCGATGCGAGCCCATGCTCACCCTTGATGAGGGTCATGGAGCATTTCCACTCGGATGTCGTTTTGTACATAGTCTAAGCCCGGCGGATACCCGCATCATCGACCTCCATCACACAGAAGAAGAGCTTCTCGCGAACCTTCACCAGAAAACCAGATACAACATACGGCTTGCGCAAAAACAGGGGGTGACAACGCGTGAAGGATCGATGGCGGACATGGAAACCTTCCTACGGCTCACGCATGAGACGGCGATGCGTGACCACATCACACCCCTAGGAGACGCCTATCTCCGAGCCACGTTTGAACGCCTACCCCTAGACATGGTGAAGATTCGCCTTGCTGAACACGAGGGTGTGCCCCTCGCGGCCAACATCGAAATCCAGTACGGTGACACGGTCACGTATTTGCATGGAGCTTCTTCCGGAGAGAAGCGTTCATTGCAGGCCCCGTCACTCATTCAGTGGGAGGCGATTCGCGCAGCCAAGAACGCGGGCGCACGTTGGTATGATTTTTGGGGAGCAAACCCAAGCTGGAAGGGTCGGAATTCATACAAGCCTTCATGGAAAGGAATTACCCGATTCAAAGACGGATTTGGCGGTCAGGAGGTGAATATGACGGGGACGTGGGATATGCCCGTACACCCGTGGATCCACGCGCTTTTGATTCCATTGTGGCCAACAGCACTTCCAAAAGAAGAGACGAACGAAAACACCCTCGATTGAGGGTGTTTTGTGATGAACGATGATGTGGAGCAAATCTTATTTTCCGCCACAGCACGCGTCACCTTCTTTGCCTTTTCCCGCGCCGCATCCACACGCTCCGGCACAGCAGCCATTCTTTTTGTTAAAAAGGCTGTAGCGACCTGGACCGAGGCAGTAGAGTGCGAGGACCGAACCAAGAAGAGCGAGGTCGACGTCTGCGCGAGGGAAGGAAAACTTCTTAACCATGACGAGAGCAACGAGCATCACGATGGCGAGGAAGATGGAAGCAGCTTGCGTCCAAAGGCCAAGGATCAATGCAATACCACCGACAAATTCAGAGAGCGCGGCGAAGTACGCAAAGAGTGTTGGGAGAGGGAAGCCCATGCCGGCCACCATACCTGTAAAACCTTCCATTCCGCCAAATAACTTGGCGTACCCGTGCATAACGAAAATCACACCGGCTGTGACGCGCAAGACGAGCAATCCGCAAGACCCGCACCCAGTTGGGCAGAGCCACTGCATAAGCTTTGACTTACAAGTACATGGTTCATGTTTACACATGGGACACATCATACGCATGAAAAAGACTAAGAATTATGCGAAAAGCATAGCAAAAAAACGAGGTATCGTACAGGGCGGTTGTCAACAGGGTGGGTGTCGCAAGAAGTCGGAAATACGGTATAGTACAAATCTATGGAGACACAAAAAGCGACATTTGGAGCCGGATGCTTTTGGGGCGTCGAGGAGCGCTTTCGTGAGCTCCCCGGCGTTGTTAAGACGGAAGTGGGGTACGAGGGTGGATCCGTGGAGCATCCAACCTACGAAGACGTTTGTTCGGATGCAACGGGGCATGCCGAGGTGGTGGAAGTCACGTTTGACCCAGCGCGTGTCACGTTTGAGCAGCTCTTGCGGGTGTTTTGGCACGGACACAATCCAACGACCTTAAACAGACAGGGTCCTGATGAGGGTCGCCAGTATCGTTCAGCCATCTTTTATCATTCAGAAGAACAACGTAACACGGCTGAACGTTCAAAGGCGGAGGCACAGGCTTCTTGGAAAGACCCTATTGTCACAGAGGTCGCTCCGGCAACCACGTTTTGGAAAGCCGAAGAGTATCATCAGCAGTATTTAGCAAAACGAGGCATGAGCTCTTGCCACATCTAAACATATGATCAAAAAAACAAACGAAGAATGGAAGCAAGAACTGTCTCCGGACGTCTATCGTGTCACGCGTGAGCAGGGGACAGAGGCTCCGTTTACTGGAGCGTTCTGGAACGAATTTTCACCAGGGAAGTATACCTGCTCGAATTGCGGAGAAGAGCTCTTTGTATCAGATAACAAGTTTGATGCGGGATGTGGGTGGCCAAGTTTTGATCGTCCAGTGCAGCCGGCGGGCGTCACTGAACGAGTGGATGCAAGTCATGGAATGATGCGTCGTGAAGTGGTGTGTACGAATTGTGGAGCGCATCTTGGCCACGTGTTTGATGATGGTCCACGTGAGACGACAGGCCAACGCTACTGTATTAACTCAGCCTCATTGAAATTTAAAAAAGAGTCTTAGGCTCTTGCCGCGGCGGGCGTCTTTTGTTACATTGCGGCCACCCGCAGAGGGCCTTTAGCTCATTTGGTAGAGCACTGCCTTTGCAAGGCAGGGGTGGCCGGTTCGAGCCCGGCAAGGTCCACCAAGAAAAAACACTCCCAAGCGGAGTGTTTTTTCTCATTAAAATTTCCACTGAAATGAAACAGCGCACCCGAATGGCGAGAGCGCGAGATAGGATTAGTGCGAATTATTACGATAATCAGTCTTCGAATGCATGGCCAAAGGACTCATGCAGTTCATTTCTATATCTACTCCTGCTACCTCGCCTTAGGAAAAGGCACGGCAAACCTTGTCGCGAGGAGTGGGTTGACTAAAAAGGGAGTATAAAAGTTGATTCTATAAGTTCTTGATATGCTAGATTTATTGACAAAAAAACTGTTTTCTGATACGTTCCCGCTGCCAACTTTTCCAGGAGTTCAACCCATCTGGGATGTGTGGCAGGAAGCGGAGCATGAGCTATGAGTCTCGCTCAGGACATCGACGAAGCATTTGGAGGCAGGTGGTGGCGCTGGGTCGCCGCGATCGTCCTCCCGCTCATTGTCGCAGGCATCTTCCGAGGGTGCTGCGTCACCTTCGTCGACAGCTACGAGCTGGGGTACCGCTACGATCTTCGTCGAGGCACGACCACGGCGCTCAGTCGTACGGGCTACTTCATCACCCCGCCGATCGTGGTGGAGATCCACACGGTGGACTTGCGTCCGATGCAGGTATGCATCACGGCGAGCGGCTCGACCGAAGCGAACAATGGCAACGGCGCGAGCAATCGTGTCCTGAACTGCAAGCTCGTACGCTTCAACCCCGCGGGGCTCATGCGCTTTCTCGAGCTCCACGGTCGAAACAACTACGACCATGACAAGCTCGCCCCACTCCTGCGGATCTACGCGTACGACAGCACGGGCACGCAGCACCCGTTCATCACGTTCATCAGCGAGCTGAGCTCGCAGAACCAGGCCGCCGGATCGGGGGTCGGTATGACGTCTAGCGCTCCGGGCGCTACCCAAGTGCGATGAAGCGGTACCGGATCCAGGCCGTTATCGTCACGACGGTTCTGCTCATCTACCTCGGATGTGTGCACTACCTGGATTCGTACCAGGTGGCGATCACGCGCAACGTGTTCACGGGCGAACTCACGCTCAACGCGCACGGTGGCATCTACATCACGCCTCCGTGGGTCAAGGTGGCGCGAATCGACACCCGCCCGGTACGTGTGTGCATCACGTCATCGACGCGCAGCTTCAACTGCAAACTCGTTCAGTTCGTGCCCCAGGCGTTCCGGGAGTTCGTGCAGACGCAGGGCTTCCACTACTACTGGTGGGCAAACCGGCTGTCGTTCAACGGGGGTTATGACGAAGAGTACCGCGGGATGCGAGACATTCTCCGCGGTTACGCCTTCGGGACACACGAGTACTCATTCATCCGCGTGCTCAACGAGTATCCGGATACCTGACGCGCATCGCTCTCAAGCGATGTTTTTGTTTTCATGCCAATAATTCAAAACCCCGACAGATGTCGGGGGTGAGGGGCCCTGAGGCCTTACTGGAAGTCGATCACGAGGAAGCCGGTCCCGGCGGGGAAAGGCGTGACGATCTCGCAGACGCCGAGGACGCCAACCGAGCTCATCGAGGGCTCGTGGATCGCCCAGGGGATCTGAGCCCCAGAAGGGTCGCCCGGGAGCGTCACGAGCTGGGAGCCCGGCGCGACGATCGCGCGCGGGCCGAGGTGCTTCGAGTCCCGCTCGATCAGGCCGAGCCAGTCCCCGTGGAACCCGGGGTACTGCTTGGCGGCCACCATGCGCTTCATCATGTCAGCGTAGGTGGTATCCTGCTCCGCCACGAGGATGCGGAGCTGGCTCGGGTGGACCGAGTAGCGCAACCGCCACGTGGCGAACTCGAGGAACTCCGGCCTGGGCTCGAACGCCTCGACGCCGTAGAGGCTGAGAGCCCTACGGTAGCGCGGCCCGAGGGCGAACCCACGCCGTTCGAGCTCCCGGATCTTCGCTTCGCCTGCGTTGGCCGTGGCCAGAGCCGTGAGCTCCATCACGCGCGTCGTGAGATCCGTGAGGGACGGATGGCTCTCCCGCCCGCGCGGCGGCGCATCAGCAAAAACATCCATGGACAAAGTCTCCCCCTGGTCACGTATTGAGGTTGATGAGATGGGCGACCAGGGGATTGAAGATATCTGAAACTTCGGGTTTTGTCAACCCGTTACCTTACAAAGGCGGGGGTCAGCGGAGACTGACCAGATAACACAGCGATAATATTTTGAGCCGCTAACGTGCTCATCGCTTCACGTGTTTCAATCGTTGCGCTGGCTGTATGTGGGGTCAAAATAACATTCGGCAACGAAACAAGTTCAAGGTGATCTGTCACATCGCAGTCCAGGCTGGGTTCGCATTCGTAGACATCGAGTCCGGCTCCGGCGATGCGCGCCGTCTTCAATGCGCGCAATAACGCCTTTTCATCCACGATGGGTCCGCGAGCGGTATTTATCAAAAAGGCTGTCCGTTTCATAAGAGAAAACTCATCAGTAGATATGTAGTAGTGGGTGGTTGGTAGGAGGGGAAGGTGAATGGAAACGAAGTCTGAATGTTCAAGCAGGGTATCCTTATCTACCCAGGTCGCGCCAACCGCTTCTTCTAGGGCTTGATCGCGATGATGATTGACGTACAAGATGTTCATGTTAAATCCATGAGCAGCACGCTTTGCGACAGCGCTCCCAATACGTCCTGTACCAATAATGCCAAGTGTTTTCCTGGAGACATCCGTGCCCAAGAGGATGGTTGGTCCCCAGCCGTGGTACCGGCCTTCACGGGCGTATCGATCCGATTCGACGACCCGGTGAGCGAGCCCCAAGAGAAGCGCTATCGTATGGTCGGCGACGGCTTCCGATACTTCTGGTGCGGGGGCATTGGTGACAATGAGTCCTCGAGTCTTCGCTGCTTCTACGTCGACGTTATCGAATCCAACGGCATAGTTCGCGACAAGCTTGAGTTTTTTACCAGCCGCGGCAAAAACAGCATCATCAATGTGATCGGTAAGTAATGATAAGAGCGCATCGCATCCTTTGACGCGGGCAAGGAGCTCTTCTCGCGAGATAGGCTCATCTCGTTCAAAGACATCCACGTCATACCCGGCTTTCTCGAGGAGCGTAAGGCCTGATTGTGGGATGCGTCGTGTAACAAACACGTGTGGTCTAGGCATAAAAGTGGCGATCAGCAATGCGTTTAGCCGCAATACGGATCGGAGGAAGAAGGATATTAATAGCGAGA
>CAZJEZ010000001.1:7280-15019 GCA_964545235.1 uncultured Gammaproteobacteria bacterium | reverse complement strand
GCGAGAAGAACAAGGATGAGTTTTGGCAGGATGTGTTGTGTGCGGAAAAATTTATCGGCGATGAACAGTGCGAGCGTGTTGTTGACGTATGCCATGCAGAGCGCAATCGTGATGCGCTCACTTGGTTTGCGCCACGGAACGATCCCATAGGAGGCAAACGTGAGCACGCCCATCAGAGAGAGCCCGAGGAGGAGAAAACCAGCGTCTTGCCAGTGGAGATTCATGGAAGTGGACCCGGTGCTATCTGCAACAATCCCAGTAATAAGGAGTCCAAAGGTCAGAATAGAAGCCTCATGAAAAAACACATCATGACGTTTGACGAGTTTCGGAGAGGCACGCTGGACAAGCATAGCCAAGACAAACGGAACCACGATCGTGAGACACAATGACCAAAACATCCGCAGAATAGGGATATGCACGGTTTGTCCGATGGCGACGGTAAAAACAAAAGGAACAGTGATTGGGGCGAGTAACGAAGTAACCGCCGTGACGACAAGGGCGAGCGAGCTATTCCCATGAAAGTAATCAGCGATGAGCGCAATGGTCATACCCGTGGGAACCGCGCCCACAATCAACAGAGCGAGCGCCCACTCCGGTGACAAAAAACGCAAGGGAGTGTAGAGCGCAAACGGCATGACAAGAAGCATGTACGACGCCACGATAAGCAGCATGCGCCAGTCTTTCATGTACCCCAAGACTTCATGCAGGCTCAAACGTAAACTGGAAAAGAAAAACACACAGATCAAAAGCAGCGTGGAAAAGGCATTAATCCGATAAAAGACAGAAGGAAAAACGAGTCCAAGAATAATCCCTAACAACACGACCATGATTTGGTTTTCGTGGACCCATGCACGTACCCGACCAAGGTTCAACATGCCTCCAGTGTAACACGGGAGAGCTCGCTTGATGATGGAAATTTTTTCAAAATGCCTTTTTTGGCACCCATGTGGGTGACGACGCCCGTTGCATTTAACATGGCAGCACCCAGGCTGATCTCAGTAGATTTTCCCAAAAGACGTGAGGCAACAAAGGCGCTTCCAAACGCGTCGCCTGCCCCGGTGGTATTCACACGTGTCGCGGGAAGGATGGGGGAGTAGTAGGACTGATCTTGAGTAAAGACGTACGCGCCATGTTCTCCGTCGGTGATCAAAAGGGTGTCTCGAACGAGGGGGAGTAACGTCCGTACGATCGAAGAGAGATGGCGAACTGGGCGTCCAGACAACAGGGACGCCTCTTCGCGATTCAGGAGGAGCACGTCGGTCGATAATAGAATGGGAGCCAATTCGTGCAACCCATGTTTTAGTTCTTCGTTGCCCGGGTTCCAGGCAAAAAACCGTTTCTGCAGACGCGCGTTGCGCGCGATCGCATGGATGAGATCTAGATTTCCGCCCACGCTCGTCAGATACCAGGCTTTTGTGTCAATCATCTTCCAAGGAATGTGTTTTGATTGAATATGATTGGATGCTCCGCGATGCGTAAAAATGGCGCGATGCCCGGTTCCATCAAGCAAGATCACAGAGTATCCCGTGTGGAGTTCTTTATCGCGTTGGAAGAAGGTTGTTGTGATGCGTTCGGCGCGAAGCTCTTTTAAAAGGTCGTCGGCATGAGTATCTGTACCGACACAGCCAACGCAAGCCGTATCGAGTCCAAAACGAGTTGCCGTAACGGCGGCGTTTGTCGCCCCGCCACCCGTCGCAAAAAAAATGTCATCGACACCAAGTTTTGCTCCGAATGGAATGAGGGCATCGAATCCGTCTGGGGCTCGAGGATCGCGCACGCGTTGAAACGAACGGCTCTGCAAAAACACATCTTGCGTCGAGGCGCCAACGGTCACGAGATCAAATGAACGAGACATGGGAGTAGTGTACCCTGATTGACAAAAGACGAAAAACAGGGTAGCGTCGCGAGGCTCATTCAGGAGGAGCGCATGTCAAAAAAGATCAACTCATTTCGCGAATGGTTGTCGAGCGTGCTCGCGCACGCCGCGACCAGCCTGACCACCAGGCAGTCGATCGTGTTCGTCACCCAGTACTCTCCCAGGGCGGAGGCCACGCGCCAGGAGCGCTACCTGTCCCTGTACGAGGCGATGTATAACCTCGTCTGGCTCCAGCTCTTCTGGGGAGCGAAGCCGGAGGCGCACGGGGAGCGGTACCTCGAGGTGCGGTCACACGGTCGCCCGATCGTCTTCGTCGGTGACCCGGCAGGGATCGAGGCGCTGGCATCCATCGCCAAGCGGTACCGCCGACTGGTCTGCGCCAAGCGGTACGCGGACTTCGTCAACCTGCTGAAAGAGCTCGGGCTCACGATCCCCGACGAACAGCGCGCCCTCATCCTCCACCTGTGGGCGTGGGCTGACCCCAAGGAGCGGGCCCTCATCAGCATCGCGCTTCTGGAGGAGCTCGCGCCGATCGCCGACATCGAGCGCCTGGTGAAGCTCGGTGGCCGCGCCCTCGCGGTCGCGTTCTCCGCGACGATGGCGTGTTCGAACATCTTGTTCCAGGACATCTCGCACCGCCTCGAGCTCGTCGATCTCGCCCTCGTCGAGGCCGAGGTGATGGCTGCGCTCGTCGAAGCTTCGACCGAGCTTGGCGGGCGCACGGACTTCATGACGTCGGTCCTGCGTGACGCCCTTCGTCCGGAGGCGGCACAGAGCGGCGCCGTGCCCTCAACGGCGAGCGCCTGACACTCTCCCTACACCCCCGATTCTGTATCGGGGGTTTTGAATTGTAGGCGCACCACGTATGCTAGGCGGTATCTATGAAGCGGTGGTTCAGCATGCTGTTCGTGAGTCTCGCGTGGTTCGCGGCGTTTATGCCGTGGGGGTCGTTTCGAGATCCGGATGCGTTCTACCACGCAAAAGCATCAGACTTGATGGTGCGCGGTGGTCCTATCTACGATTTTCCGTGGCTTGATCTCACGACGCTTGGCGCATCGTTTGCCGATCAGCATTTCTTATTCCATGTAGTCGTCATCCCATTTCAATGGATCTGGGGGATGCTGTATGGAGCGCAGGTGGCAGCAATCGTATTGGCGGCGGGTGCGGTCATGACGTTTTACTGGGCCTTAAGACGTATCCGCGTACAGCTTCCCGAAGTGTGGGCGGGACTCTTCTTATTCTCGCCGCCTCTTATTATGCGTTTGTCATTGGGGAAAGCCTCACCTCTTGCGATCGGGTTATTTACCATTGGGCTCACGGCCGTTGTGACGGCTTCTCCGTGGCTTGGGTTTATCGCTGGACTTGGGTTCGCTCTTTCACACGGAGGATGGTTGTTGTTGCTGGCAGGACAAGGAGCGCTCCTTGTCGGGCAGGGAGTGGCTGACAGAATTGTGTTCAATGTCCCGTGGAAACAAGTGCTCAAAAAACGTGCATGGACCACGGTTATTGCGACATGGGGCGGTGTCATAACGGGTCTTCTTCTGCATCCAAATCGTGAGACCTTAGCAAAGTTACTCTGGGTACAAGTGGTGCGCATTGGTGTTCAGACGCAGTTTGGTCGCGTGCTCCTTGGCCAAGAATGGTTACCCGCGGAAGTTGGCGGACTCATTGCTATTACGTCCATGCTGCTGTTCGTGTCGAGCGTCGTATTCGTGGGTCTTGTGTTTACGCGCACCCAACAGCTCGACACGACGCGTATGAGCACCGCGGTTGGATTCGGATTACTGCTCGCCGGTCTCCTCGCTCTCACATTCAAGAGTCAGCGCTTCGTGGAGTACCTTGTCCCAACCTGGATTCTTTTTCTCGCGCTCCTTGCTCAGTACATTGATCTCAAGCGACTGCTTGCATTCGTGAAGCACGAACTCTTCCGTACGAAGTGGCTTTTGTATACGGCTGGTCTCGGACTTCTGTGTATCCTTGGTCAAAATATCACGCAAACATTCAACGCCCTCCACACGAATGCGAGCGGTTTTAATGAATACGATGCAGCCGCCGCAGCGATCCGTGCTCACACGCAGCCAGGCGATCGTGTCATGACATCCGATTGGGATGAGTTCCCCCAGCTGTTCGCTACGCTGGATGATCGGCGCTACGTCTCAGGTCTTGATCCCACCTTTTTACTGGATGCAAATCCGGAGTTTTCGGACAGCTTCCGTGACATCACGCTCGGTAGAACGACATCGACGGCGTACACCTTTATCCATAATCAGCTCCAAGCGAAGGTGGTTTTTATTACACCAAAAGAACATGTTGATTTCGACGCGGCTCTTACGCAGGACGCGCGCTTCGAACGCATTCACACGGAGCCCGCCATTCATGTGTATCGTGTGAAGGAGTGAAGTTATCCACCGAACGTACTTGACGCTCTCGCGCGCACTGATAAGAATGCACATGTTCATTGTTGTCCTGTGGCTCGCACGAGAAAGGTTGGATTCGTCTAAACCTTTGTCGCGCGAGCGACGGGAGAAATGGAACCTATCGTCGCCTCCATGCTTGGCGACGATATTATTTTCACGCCTACAATAAACGGCGAGCAAGGAGTTCAATTTGTGCAATACGAGATTGCGCATCACGACGAGCCTCGTGGAGAAGTTCGAGAAACGGTTGGTGTTGGGGAGCGGAGAGTTCGGATGCTTGTTGCACCGCTGCCAACCATGTCTCAAGCTCACGCAAAAAATGCTCCTCTTTAGACAAAGCGCTTTTGAGAAGCGCTTGAGTTCCTAAATAACTGCTCGCGTGTCCGGCGCAGGTTGCTGCAAAGAGGGTGGCGCGTGACGGTTGAATCGATGTGCCAGCATGCGTTTGAAGAACGGTGGCGCAGCGTGCAAAAAACAACTCTCGTGTGTAGGCAAAGTGAAACAGCGTCGGTTTCACGGAAATGTGTGCGTGTTCACATTGAGCACGATACCAACGCGCCAGAATCGTCTCGCGCTCAAAGAGGGTGGCTACGAATTCAAGTAACAGCATGGCTAGACGGATTGTGTCGGCTCGGTCGGAGGCGTGGGCGTATCATCTCGCAAGAGCTCTTCAAGCGTCGGTTCGTTCCAGAGGTTCCACTCGCGCAACAACTTGTCGACCATATTTTCTGCATCATCAATATCAATGTCCGTTTCTGGATCAAGAATAAGAGCATTAATCATCGAGGCACGACTGTCCGGTTTTGGTTTTAAACGTCCCTCTTCATGGCAGAGAGCTTTCAACTCTTCCGGAGAAATGATCTTCATAGATGTGGCGCATCGTAGCGAGTTTTCAGGAAAAACGGAAGGGTGTATGATCACGAGCAAATGAAGCTTGATACGCGTTTTGTGCTGCGATGGATGGTAACGCTTGTACCTGCCGTGTTGCCGTTGTATTTGGTGCGGTTTCACGTAGGCCCCCTCCCGACAACGTTCCTTGAAGTGTACGCGCTTGGGTTATGTGTATTAGCGACGTGGGTTGATTCGGGGGTGTGGGGAAAAGGGTGGAATCAGGTCCGCGCGTTTCGTTGGCCGATGCTTGCCTGGGGTACGGTTTCGTTGTGTGCGGTCGCGTGGTCCGTAGCTCCAATAGCCGGTCTCGGGTTATGGAGAGCGTATATTCTGGAACCACTTGTCTTATTTGTTCTGCTTGCAGGTCTCGTCGATACCAAACAAAAACTTCACGAATTACGCGCGGTCTTCTTCATGGCGGCGAGTGTGCTTAGCATCTGGGGGATCATCCAACGTGTAACAGGGTATGGATACCTGGTGCCAACGAGCGTCATCGAGGGATTTACGCATCGAGCCATGGGGCCATTCCTGTACCCAAATGCGCTCGCCTTATTCATCGGGCCGATTGGTGTGTGGGCGTTGAGCGAATGGCTGAAGCAAGTGCGGAACTGGTTTCCATGTGTAACGTGGGTGTTGAGTTGCCTGGGCGTGATTGTTGCTGTGAGTCAGGGTGGGATGCTTGCAGTAGGAGCGACATCGTTTGCGCTCTTTGCAGGTGATAAGCGCTTTCGCCTGTGGGCCTGGTCGCTTGCGGTTGTAGGTCTTGTGGGGGTTCTTGCGATTCCGCGCCTTGGAGCGATGCTGTATCACCAACTAACGTTTCAAGGATGGTCGGGCCAGGTGCGTTTATATATGTGGAAGGATACGGTGCATATGCTTCACGATCATTGGTTTACAGGCGCCGGGTTTGGGGGATACCCGACACTCTTTCGGAACTACCAGTCCACGCGAGGCATTGAGATCTTTCAGTACCCACACACCATCTTATTGAATCTTTGGACGGAAGTCGGGGCGCTTGGCGTTCTCGTCTTTGGATGGGTGGTGGCGACATGGATTCGTGTTGCGCGCTCTTGGCGGGATTGGATGCCGCTTCTCGCGATCTTGTTGCACGGCCTCGTTGATGTGCCATACTTTAAAAACGATCTCGCCATGCTCTTTTGGGTACTTGCTCTTATTCCTCTTCTTGCACACAGACATGAATTGTCATATGAAAAAATTCATTGATTTTATCCGTGAACAGGGGGTTGTTGGGTTAGCGGTCGGGTTTTTATTGGGGGGATCAATCTCAAAGATGGTGACATCGTTTGTAACGGATGTGGTGAATCCACTTATTGGGCTCCTGGTTGGGGCGGCGGGTAATGTAAAAGACGCTTCGTTCCAACTAGCTGATGCCAAGGTGATGTATGGAAGTTTCGTGAGCGCGATGATTGATTTTACGATTATTGCGGCCATCGTTTATTTTGGTGTGAAGGGTCTCGGACTCGACAAATTGGATAAGAAGAACTAGGTCTATGAAGTCAGGGAAATTTAAAACAGACAAATATAGACAAGCGCGCGGTGGAAACTCGCGATTTTTAGCGATCGCGTGCGCTAAGTGCGATCAGCAAGTCTGTTTTTACCAAAAGGATGGTCCGGGCATGCTCAAGCGCATGTACATTGACCGAATGATCGGGGTGAATATCAAGGGAACGGGACTCAAGTCATTGCCAAATCTTGTTTGTGTAGGGTGTAAGGAGTTATTGGGCGTTCCTATGATCTATAAAAAAGAAACGAGGTTGGCATATCGGCTCTTTGTTGGGGCTATAACGAAAAAGATCACAAAAGGGGAGTTGGTAAAGGAATGATAGCGTGCTACGTTCGGAGGGATGAGTCCAAGTATACAAAATATCATGCGCGTCGCCGTTCTCTTCGGCGGTGTTTCGAGTGAGCGCGAGGTCTCGCGAAAATCAGGTGAACAGATATGCGCCAGCCTCCATGCCCCAGCCTACGTGGTAATTCCTGTTGAGATCACGGCAATGGGCGAATGGATGGTTGAGGGGAACAGGGTAGAGCCCAAAGAGCTTAAAGCGATGTGCGACGTCGTATTCATCGCCCTGCACGGACCGTTTGGAGAAGATGGAAAGGTGCAGGCACTTCTCGAGCTATTACAGATTCCGTACACGGGATCAGGTGTGCTGGCGAGCGCGCTCTGTATGCAGAAAGACATGACAAAAAAGCTGGTAGCGAGCGCAGGTATTCGAGTAGCAAAAGGATTTTGTGTGCATCGTGGGACAGAAATGCGCGGAGTGTCTGAGCGCATGGTTCAAGAGATCGGCTTTCCTTGTTTTGTAAAACCCAACACATCTGGCTCTAGTATTGGGGTGACTCGAGTAGAGGAAGAGGGAGCACTCGTGCCGGCCCTAGAAAAAGCGTTTCTTGAAGATGCGACGGTGCTTATCGAGCAGTACATCCATGGACGCGAGCTCACATGTGGCGTGATGGGAAATGCGAGTTGCGGGGGAGACCTTGAGGTATTGCCACCCGTCGAGATTCTCTCTGGGGCAACATTTTTTGAT
>CAZJEZ010000001.1:0-7270 GCA_964545235.1 uncultured Gammaproteobacteria bacterium | reverse complement strand
ATGCTGGATCGATAATTGTGTTGACTCCTCCGCCAGGTTACTCTCTCGTTGATTCCTCATTTATTGAGATCACTGGGGTTTATTCCTCAGAGTTTGGTATCTCGTCTTCCGGGCAACATTTTTTGATTATCAAGCGAAGTATCACTCAGCCCAAACGCATGAAATCTGTCCGGCAGAGCTTACGCCTCAGGAGACTATTTCCGTGCAAGCGCTCGCCCGTCAGGCGCATGAAGTTTGTGGGTGTGATGGGCTTAGCCGTACGGACATGATGCTACAAGATGGCGAATTGTATTTTCTTGAAACAAACACGATTCCAGGGATGACGGAACAAAGCCTTTGTCCAAAAGAAGCGCTCGCCATGGGTCATACATTTGGATGGTTGGTGGAACGGCTCATCGAACTAGCAAAAGCAAAGACGGGTAGCCTTGACCCACGCCTCGTGGAACGGTAGCATTCACCCGCGCTTTTTGCGCGCCAACGCCATGGAGAGGTGGCAGAGTGGTCGAATGCGCCAGACTCGAAATCTGGTATACCCCTAAAGGGTATCGAGGGTTCAAATCCCTCCCTCTCCGCCATGCGAGACGCATCCCGAATGGGATGTGTTTTGTTATCCGTCTGATCGTCCTGGTCCTTTTGGTATTCATTCACGCTACCAATAAACGTACGTGTGCTCATTGACGCTCTCCGCGTTCCCATCTATATTCCTAGTATCAAACTAGGAATTATGATGTTTAAAGTGTCTGAAAAATTGCATGTCGCCCTTCTCTTGCTTATCGAGCTGGAAAAAATCCAAAAAACAAAAGGATTTTTGACCGTACAAGCTCTTGCGGGAAAGTACCATGTTTCCGCTGGATATCTGGAAGAAATAGCGGGAGCCCTTCGCAAAAACCACATCATCGAGGGGAAACAAGGACCCGGCGGGGGATACAGGCTCGCTCTTTCAGCTACGACCCTCACCCTTGCGGCTATTTGCTCCGCTGTCGAAAAAGATCTCAACCTCGTTGCGTGTCAAAACACGGATCATGCCTGTCCGGCCGAATCTATTTGTCATAGCAAACATCTTTGGAAAGCGTTCAGTGATCACATCAATTCTTTTTTGCAGAACACAACTCTTGCCGACATGGCACGCCAATCCCTATGAGCAAACGTATTATCTATCTCGATCACGCTTCCACAACACCGATGTCCTCACCGGTGTTGAAAGCGATGTCACCTTACTTTACCGATCACGCCGGCAACCCATCGTCGTTTCACTCTGTTGGATTAGAAGCAAAGCGTGCGGTGGCTGCGGCACGTACCTCCCTCGCGAAAGGTCTCAACGCCCACGACGAAGAAATCCTCTTCACAAGCGGTGGAACAGAATCAGACAACCTGGCGGTAATGGGGGTGACACGCGCGTACGCAAAGCAGATCCGAGAAACGCACGGAGCGGAGGCAAAACCGCACGTCATCACAACAACCATCGAGCACCACGCGGTTCTTGAGCCGCTACTCCACGCGGAAAAAATTGGCGACATTGAACTCACGCTCGTCGCGGTTGATCGCGATGGACGCGTGACGCCGGAAGACGTGATCGCTGCCATCAAACCAACGACGGTGCTCGTGTCGGTCATGTCCGCGAACAATGAAATCGGAACGATCGAACCGATCGCAGACATTGGCCGCGCGTTGCTTGTCTCGCGCAAAGAACGCGCATCGGCGTTTCCATTCTTTCATACGGATGCGTGTCAGGCGGCCGGTACCCTCGATATTGACGTAGAGAAATGGCACACGGATCTCCTCACCTTCAGCGGATCAAAAATCTACGGACCAAAAGGCATGGGCGTGTTGTACGTGCGCCGTGGAGTAAAGGTAGAGCCGCTCGTGCGTGGTGGAGGACAAGAACGCAACATTCGTTCTGGCACAGAAAATGTTCCTTCCATCGTGGGTCTGGCACGCGCCTTTGAACTCGTTCGTGAACACCGAGAAACAGAAAACGCACGCCTCGTGGAACTCCGGGACCGCCTCATCGAAGGGCTCTCCAAGATTCCAAAGTCGCGTCTCAACGGTCATCCAAAAGAGCGTCTTCCAAACAACGTGAACATGTCATTCCTCGACATCGAAGGCGAAGCAGCGGTGCTGTACCTGGACGCCGAAGGCATTATGACTTCAACGGGTTCAGCCTGCGCATCCACGTCGCTCGATCCTTCACATGTCATCTTGGCAACAGGGCTTTCGTACGAAGCGGCACACGGATCAATTCGCTTCACGCTCGGCGCCTCGACAACAAAAAAAGACATCGACTACGTGATCAAAGTGATGCCCGGCATCATCGAACGTCTGCGTGAAATGAGCCCAACGAACTTAGACATGAAATACTTTTCCTAATATGACATCACCCGTCACACAAGCAACCGACGACGCACGTAAAGGCGATGTCGTGGGTGCAACAAAAGACAAAGGATGGTTCTATTCCGACGCCGTCAAAGAGCATTTCTTCCACCCAAAAAACTTCATGAAAGCAGAGGAAGGGTATGAAGATGCGGCGATGGGCATGGTCGGTTCTCCAGCGTGCGGTGATGCGATGAAAATTTGGATCAAAGTGGATCCGGCCACCGAACGCATTACCGATCTCAAGTGGAAAACATTTGGATGCGGATCCGCGATCGCGTCCACCTCGATGATGTCCGTCATGGTGACAGAAAACGGCGGCCTCACGATTGAAGAAGCGCGCAAACTCCGTCCCCAAGATATTATGGAGCGCTTGGGCGGATTGCCTGCGCGCAAAGTCCATTGCTCCGTCCTTGGTGACAAAGCGCTCCGCGCCGCCATCAACGACTGGTATCGTCGTGCAGGAAAAACGGACAAGATTGAAGTTGAGCAGGGGCGCATTATCGACAAGGTGTTAAAGGTAACGGATCACGACATCGAGGAAGCGGTCCTTGATGGAAAACTGACGCTTGAAGATGTCCAGCAGCGTACAAAAGTCGGAACGGGGGACCCGTCCTGCATTCCAGAGGTCGAACAGCTCATCACGTTTTACAAAGAGAAGTACTTTGGCGCATAATGCGGATCAGCCTATGTCTTCCACGCCTCTCAAGATTTCAAAAGTTGTTGTTGATCGCGAGCTCTGTATTGGCGCCGCGCCATGCGTAACGATCGCTCCCGGCGTCTTCCAACTCGACGAAGAAAATAAAGCGTATATCGTGGATCAAAACGGCGCAGACGCCGAAACGATTCTCTTGGCTGCGCAATCCTGTCCCGTGCAAGCGATCATCGTGTACGACGACGAAGGCAAACAAATCTATCCATAAAACAAGAATCGCCTGAAATCAGGCGGTTTTTGTAATTAGATACCCTTATAATCATTGACAAAAGGGGATGTTTGGTATAGGTTGATCGGTCCGAACAAGGTGTTCGGCGGAGGATAAACACCCGTGACGTTCCGGAGCCGTATCTTTCAGGTCTGTGTGGAGGCACAGGCGTGCATGCCTACCAGCGATGACCTGCGGAGGGTCTTCCCGGGGTACGTGAGCCACGATCTCTCGCGCGGAGACCACCGCGTGGTCCGGGCGGACGAGGTCCTGCCCATCGATGCGAGCTCCTTCGTACGGGGCGTCGACATCCCGCTCACGTACGTGTGTCTGGGGCGTGCCGCCTGGACCCCGGAGATGGTCCGGGTCATGGCTGACTCCCATCGACGCCCCATCGTCTTCGAAGAGCTCGTCGTGTTCGCGGAGCGGTACCGCTCCGAGACAGCCTTCCACCGGATCGCCGCCATCGGGTCCAAGCTCGTCTCGGCCGGCAAGCGCGCGTCCCAGCCGACGCCTCCTCGAACGCCGGTCATCTGGGCCGGGCGATACGGCCAAGACCTCTGCTTCCACGAGGGGTACGGCACGCGCATGCCTTGGCCCGCGGACATGGTGTTCCTGGCGACCCCCATCTACTAGAGGGGTCACTTCTCACATCCCTTCATGAGGGATGTTTTGTTTAGGCCATCTTTTCTAGCACGACAATGGTTCGTCGCACATGCTGATCTTCGCGTGCGTACACAAGGGTCGCTGGTTTTTCCTTCCAGCCAGCAAGGGGATCAATCACACGATATCCAAGTTCTTCCAGTTCCGGACGCATATCCACAGCGAGAACGCCATGCGCTGAAGCATAGACCGGCCAACAGCAAACGATCCGTGTACCGGGCTGAACAAAAGTTGTCCATGCACGCAGGGACTCGCGCCAAATCATCTCCACACGTTCTTTTTCACGTTGCAAAGCTGGCATCGCTTCTTTTCCAGATTTTGGATCACCTAAAAACCCCTCTGTCACAATGCCGTCCACGCGCACGCCGCTTAAGTGTGTTCCGATTTTTTGCGCACTGGAAACGGTGAGTCGTACTGCATCCCGTTCTTCTCCGGAAATAAGTCCTTGTGAGGCGAGCCAACGTAGGTTGGTTCGAGATCCTTCGATTTGTCCATGGTCACTGTCTGATCCCATCACCGGGTGGCCAAGAAGCAAGCCTTCCATCAGCACCGTGCCTCCACCACAAAACGGATCAAGGACGAGCCCATCACGCCCTAACAGGTTCACCATAAGTCGCGCGAGTTTTGGAGGAAGCATGCCATTGCGCGCATCGCGTACCGGGCGCCCAAAATCACGCAGACTCCAGGCATCGGCATTCTGCACCTGTGTTGTGAGCGCCACGGAAACGGTTTTTTCTTCTAATAGAAACGAAATGTCAAACCCATCCGTTGTGAGCTCGAGTTTGGCGACCGCAGCCGGGGAGACATCGCCGTGTTCCCCGCGAAACCATCGCACAGCAAAGCCCTCCTGTTGAAACGCGCGCTTCACGGGGATAGCAAGCTTCTCCAGGATGTGCCGCGCCTCAGGTGATCCGCCGAACGCCTGAATAGCGAATACGCACTTGCCCGATGGACGTCGTACAGTAAGGAGCTGGCGAACAAGTGTTTCAGGGGTAAGTTCGCTGAGTGGGCAAGAAAACAACACGTCTCCAAGTTTCACGGTTCCCGCGAGTCTGTTTTGGAGGACGACGCTATCCCACGAATCGCGATCAAAAATGGCCGCTTCTTGGCCAATGATACGGGGTTTTTCTCCTCCAATCACTGATTTTGCCTCGGCAAGCGACAGCAGGGGATGTGTTCCGAAAAATAAAACATGTTGCATGAAAGGGAGGATACACGCCTTGACATTTTTCATCAATTCTCTTACTATTTCGCCACTTATTCTTCGTCTGACCGGCCAGTCCCGACATGCCTCGGGATCCCCAAATAGGGGACGTGTCAACCACTATGAATCGTTACGAACTGTGCTATATCATTCCAACAACCCTCACGGATGAGGAGGTTGGCGGTGTAGAAACAAAGGTGGCGAGCCTCATCGCAAAAGCGGGAGCCTCCATCGAATCCACGAAGCGCCTTGGCAAATTTCGCTTCACCTATCCAATTAAGCACGAACGTCATGGTCACTACGTACTGACAATGATTAACGCGGAGCCTTCCATGATCGCTAAGCTCGAAGAGCTTCTCCGTATTCAGACAGATGTCTTGCGCCACGTTCTTTTGCGCGCTGAAGACGCTGGTTCTGACCAGAAATTTGAACTCGTCCAATTTATGGACGTAACGGTTGAAGGCAAGGACGACCGCCCACGCCGCCGCGAAAAGACGGTCACCGTTGCGAACACGGATGAGCTTGCTCCAGCAAAAGCGGTAGACACGACGACGGACGCCTCCTCCGAAGATCTTGATAAAAAGATTGAAACAGCCTTGAACGAGGACGCGAAGGAAGCATAAATCGCCTCCCTATGGACCTTAATCGCGCACAACTCATCGGTAATGTGACACGTGACCCAGAATCTCGCACAACGGGGTCCGGGCAAACGGTCACGACCTTCAGTGTCGCCACGAACATGCAGTGGACGGACGCGCAAGGTCAAAAACAAACGCGCCCCGAGTATCACAATATTGTTGCCTGGGGAAAGCTCGGTGATATCTGTAAGCAGTACCTCATGCGTGGAAAAAAAATCTACGTCGAAGGACGATTACAGACACGCGAATGGGATGGTCAGGACGGACAAAAACGCCGCACCACGGAAATCGTCGCTGAAAACATGATTATGTTGGATCGCGGCGGATCCCCGGGGATGCCAGGCGCAGCCTCCGGATCACCAAACCTCCCACAAGAGCCAACGCTTGAACCTATCCCGGCTCCAAACAGCCCAACAGAAGACAAGGGGATCGGTTCGCAAGAAATTCGTCTTGAAGACATTCCATTTTAATCTCCATTCACTAACCCTCCCGTGCGGGAAACGGACGATATATTCCTTCCGCACACATCCATTATGCAAAAATCCCACGGTCACAAACCTGCAGATCGTTCCTGCCACTTCTGCCAAACAAATCAGAAGGACATTAACTACAAGGATACAGCCACATTGAAACGCTACCTTTCCTCCTTTGGAAAGATCGTGCCTCGCAAGCGCTCCGGCGTCTGCGCTTGGCATCAGCGTAAGCTCGCGAACGCGATCAAGCTCGGTCGCTTCATGGCGCTCCTCCCATACTTGGTTCGCTAACACGGCACAAGATTCCCGCGAAAAGCGGGAATCTTTGTAATCTATTATGTCAACACATGAACTCTTGAAACAGCGTGCGCTTGTCGTTGCATCCATTCGTCGCTTCTTTGATGAGCAAGGATTCACGGAAATGCACACGCCTCGGTTGGTTGGATTGCCTGGGCAAGAGCCCTATTTAGAACCGCTTTGGACACAGATATTGGAAGCTGATGGAACGTCGCATCGAGCCGCACTTATCACATCTCCCGAATATGCCATGAAGCGCTTGTTGGGGGACGGCTGGGATAAGATTTACGACCTGGGGGCATGTTTTCGTAATCAAGAACCCTGGGATGGAACGCACGATGTCGAGTTTTTGATGCTGGAATGGTATCGCCGCGATGCAGGGCTTGAAGATCTGATGACAGATACAGAGGGAATGATTCGACGTGTGTTCGCTGATGCAAAAGTGAATGGCGTTTTACAGCCGTTTCGTCGATTGAGTGTAACGGAGGCGATGAAGCAGTATGCCCATGTAGATCTTGAGCCGCTGCTTGGTGATCGAACAGCCTTGGCGCGGGTCGTAGCGGAACATGGGCACTCGGTGGGGGAAAACGACACCTGGGACGACCTCTTCTTTAAGATCTTTTTGTCTGAAGTGGAGCCAAAGCTTGGTCGTGATGAACAGGGGAGATTCCTTCCGACATTCTTGCATACGTATCCGGCAAC